>CAIKFI010000122.1 GCA_903826635.1 uncultured Spartobacteria bacterium
AAGAATGATGAAAAGATTTCTTATTCTTCCGCTTGCTGTCCTCCTCTGCCTGCCATCCCTTAAATCCCTTGAGGCCCTTGAGGCCCTTAATACCGTGGAGATTCAGGGGATCAGCATTCCTCCGACGATTCAACTCGCAGGACAGACCCTCCAGTTGAATGGGGCAGGCCTCAGAACCTTTACCTTCCTGATGGTTCCGATTAAGATCTACGTCGCATCCCTCTACACTCCCACCGTGATCCGATCGGCCGCCACTGCACTCGAGGGAAGTGCCCCAATGGAGTTTGATTTCACGTTCCTGAGGGCCGTAGGACAGGATGATGTGACCAAGGCTTGGAGTTCCCAGTTTGATCAGAGCGTTAGTTATACTTATCCGGGTTATGCGCGAGATAGGGATACCTTCATTGGAATGTTCGGACCGCTTCAGAGTATGGGGGTGGAGCAGGTTCAATTTGTAGGCACCAACACCGTGGTCTTTGACCAAGGAACGCAGAAAGGCTCCATCCCGGGACGGGATTTTCAGAAAGCTTTCCTAAGCCTCTGGTTCGGGTCGAAACCCGTTGCATCCGATCTTCAGCGTGCCCTCTTGGGTAGGGATAAGGTTACAGCTGGAGGGTGAGATTCCCCATGGGTTTCTAAAGTTCACGGAAACCCTTTCCCTTTTCCTTTGGGAGGCGGGCTGTTAAAAACAGACTTCTAGTTTATGGAATTCAATAACGTCACCGTTCACGCCAAGGCCAACGTCTATTTTGATGGACGCGTCATTTCCCACACCGTCATCACTTCAGACGCCGAGCACAAGACGGTCGGAGTGATTCTTCCGGGCAGTTACCACTTCGGCACACAGAAAGCCGAGAGAATGGAGATCGTTGAGGGTGACTGCGTGGTCGTCCTGGATGGATCAGAGAAATCCGCCGCTTACTCTTCAGGTCAGGCCTTTGAGGTGCCTGCAAATTCCGGATTCACCATCACGGTGTCTGCGGAGGCCTGCCACTACATCTGCTCATTCCTGGGGGCCTAGTGCTTTAAGGCTAGCTGCTAGTTGTTTAGGCTAAAGTGAAAGGTCGTTGGAATCGGGTAACCGAGCGAATCTCCCCATGTGCATTGCGATCCTGATTTCCTGATGAAAAATAGTCCCTCTTCGGGCGAGCGCTACGATCGTTCCTATTTTGACCGGTGGTATCGGGATCCCCAGACCCGTGTGAAATCGAGTGCCGGGATCCGTAGGAAAGCAGCTCTGGCACTATCCGTCGCCGAGTATTATCTGGAGCGCCCGATTCGTACCATCCTTGATGTCGGATGCGGGGAGGGGAACTGGCTTCCTGCCCTCAGATCGTTCAGGCCGAAGATCCGCTACACGGGAGTCGATGCCAGCTCTTATGCTGTCGAACGCTTCGGAAAAAATCGGAATATCCGCCTCGGTTCCTTCGCCACACTGGAAGAGCTCGGCCTCGACGAGGAATATGACCTCATCGTGTGCAGTGACACCCTCTTCTATCTTCCGTTGGAGGAGTTAAAAGTCGGTCTCGATTCCCTTGCACATCGTGCCACGGGCGTCGCCTTTCTGGAGCTCTACACCGAAGAGGATTCGCTGATCGGCGACTTTCCCAAGGAGGGGCTCCAAAGTGCCGCCTACTATCGCAGGCTCCTTAAGAATCATGGATTCTGCTCCGTCGGCTCGCACTGCTACCTCGGCCCCGATATGGCTGAGCGCGCCATGCAGATGGAGGGGCAGAATTAATCAGCGGGGAGGGGGGCCTCCGCCGAAGGGTGGAGGTCCCATACGATTTCCGGGACCGACGCGACCCTGTATCTGTTCTTGGGGCCCTTGGCGCTGGAAACTCTTGTCGGGTGTTCCCTTCAACTCTCGAGGGTAGAATGGGAATGCGTCGGTGGTCACATAATAGTAGGTCCCCTCAGGGTACTCGGGCGTGACTCCGATGCGGCCGTTGGCCGCGTCTAAATCACCTGAAGCGATGACAAATTCATAATCCTCCCTATAGGTCCCGTCATATGTGCCGCCGGGTCCCGATGATCCGGAGGGACGGGTTCCCCGCTTAAGTTGCCAACTCGGCTTCAACTCCTTGAGTGCGCTCTCCCGATCGGTTGCCTTGGAATATCCAAGCGGGCCGTAAATGGGAAACCCATCAGCGGCGTATCCTAGTATGGTCATCCTATAAGTGTCGCCTCCGAGAAGCTCAACCAAGCCGGTGGGAACCGCATGGTAATGGTAGGCGCCGTTTGGTTGAACGTGGGCGTTGTTTTGGTCCAGTCCAAGGCCCTTGCGTTTGCCCACTATGGCTTCGATGTGCCACCCGGAACGAGGGTCGTTTTTCCACATTTCCGCAGTGCCGGGATCAAAGGGAATGCCGTTGAGCGCGACACCGATCGCTTGATGTTTGAGCTCCGTGAATGCGGAATTGGTCGTCGGATGAAGTGGCATCCGGAAGTTGTAGTTCTGAGCTAAAATGGTGTTGGGATTTCCTGGTCCAGGGAACTGGCCGACGGGATGATTGGGAATTCCGTTTGCCCGAATCAACCGATAGTTACCCTCCTCGGTGATTGATACGCGTGGGGGAGGCATTTGTGAGGAGTCTGTAGAGGCTGAATTAGTGATGATCCCATCGTGACCCGGGTGGGCGCTCATAACTGTACTGCTGGCAAAGAGGAGGATGGAAAAGATGCGGTGTCTCACACCCTGTAAACACTGCTTTTTTCAAAAAGTTGCGAGGAAAAATTGTGCTTGTTCCGTGACATCATAATGCTCTTCATGGTGCTGACATTCATGTAGATTGAACTTATGAAGATCGCTCGGATTCGGAACGGCGAGAATGAGGTGCACTACGCCACCCCGCTTGACTCTGAGGGAAAAACGATGGAAATTCTCTCGGGTGATCCCTTCCAAGGAGT
>CAIKFI010000123.1 GCA_903826635.1 uncultured Spartobacteria bacterium
GATCGTGCACTCGCGCATGAGGTCGGCAAACGTGTCGACATGTCCGCTGGCTTTCCAGACGGCGGGATGCATGATGATCGTGGCATCGAGTCCGACAATATCCTCACGTTCGCGGGTCATTGCGCGCCACCAGGTATCGCGGAGATTTCGTTTCAGTTCTGCTCCGAGTGGGCCATAGTCCCAGAAGCCGCCGATCCCACCGTAGATTTCCGAGGACTGGAAGATGATGCCACGACGCTTACAGAGGCTGACGATCTTTTCCATGCGATTGTCGGTTTCAGGTTTTGTGGACATTGGTTGGAGAGATTGGAGCTTGATGCTGCAGATTTTGAGGCTTGGATCGTGACGCTTTGATTGTGCGACGTTGATGTTTTTGAAGTCGGGTTTCGAAGCCGGCAGGATGTTCACCTGCCTATCCGTTACGCTTTCAAAATCAGAAAGTTTCCCCCTTGATTGTGACTCCCCCAGTTTTGATCCAGATGATGCTTCCGGGAATCTTTTCCCCCGCTGCCGGGTTGCTCTTGTCGGTTGTTGTCTTGGTCTTGAGCTTACCGGATGAGGGGAATGCCGTGACATAGGCTGTGTCGGCGGCATAGATGTCGTTCAGTCTCTTTTCTTCCTTGAGGTCCGAGACGACATTGTGGGGGGGGAGTAGAGTCCCCTCCTTGAGGGTGCGGCGGATCGCCGCCCTCAACCGGAAGGAATCGAGACTGCGGCACGACTCGTCGAGTTGAAGTTCGCTCAGGCGGATACGGGTTGGTCCGACACCGCCAGGGGGGGGAGTCCCGGGGGCCAGAAGTTCATAGTGAAGAAGGGAGAATTTACCATGGGAAGGTCCCTCATTCAGGGACTTGACGGTCAGGATGGAGAATCCGTCGACACGACTGATCCACGCATCAAAGTTTTCCGGGAGTTTTGCATCGTGAAAAAAGGTCACCCGGTAATGGTCGGAGTCGCCCGGAGCGACGATCGTCTTGAAATGATGGCCCGCGCTGTCCCGTGTTTCCCATTGCCCGACAAGCCACGTATCGATGCTGGTTGATGGTCCCGAGGGGGGATTATCATACAGACAACCGTTCAGGAGCAGAAGAAGGCCCAGGATGGGGATTAGCGTGAGGAGTCTGGACATGGAGTCGGGAAATTGACGGAAGGCGGACGCCAACGATGAAGAGAACGAGAGGTCTTGCAACTGGCTTTCTTAAGTCTTAAGGCATCGGCATTCTTAGATTCTCGTCCCGGGTGGAATCACCGCATTTTTCGGAATCACCACGATGCCGTCACGGATGTAATAACCCGGCCCCTCAGAATTGGCATCCTTTTCATGAGGAGTAATCACCACGCCATCCCCGATGCGTGCATTCTTGTCGATGATGGCATCCTCAATGAGGCATCCTCGGCCGATTCCGATGGGAACCATGCCCTCCGGAGTTCCGCCCTTATCACTCTCGTAATAGTCGGCACCCATGACGATCGTGCTGCGAAGGGTGGATCCCTGATTGATGAACGTGCGGATCCCGAGGATGCACCGTTCCAAACGAGAGCAATGAATCTGGCATCCATCCGAGATCATGGCCCTGCTGACCATGGTGTCCTCGACGACACTGGCCGGAAGAAAGCGGGACTGGGTGTAAATCGGGGCTCCGGGAGCGTAGAAATTATACTGGGGATTGGGATCGCAGAGATTGAGATTCGCCTCGAAGAAAGAGCGGATTGTTCCGATATCCTCCCAGTATCCGCGGAAGATAAAGGCCTCCACGTTCCGTGTTCCGATGATCGATGGAATGATATGTTTGCCGAAATCCGGTGAATCATTGTCGAGACAGTCTGCGAGGACCTGCCTGTTGAACACATAGATTCCCATCGAGGCCAAATAGAGATCCTCCTGCTCCTGACCGTAGAGACCCGTGAGAAGTTGGGGCTTCATCCTCAGGGAATCGAGTGTCTCCGGATCGGAAGGCTTCTCGCAGAAGCGGGTGATCCGTTGGGTGGAGTCCGTATCCATGATGCCGAATGACTTGGCCGCCTCGCGGTTCACAGGGATGCAGGCGATCGTCAACTGGGCCCCGCTTGTGATGTGTTGCTGGATGATGTCACGGTAATCCATCCGGTAGAGTTGATCACCGGAAAGAATAATGAAGTAGTCGTAGGGGCTCTCCAGAAACGTGCGGAGATTCTGCCTCACCGCGTCGGCGGTTCCCTGATACCAAGTTGCCCCGTCCGTTGTCTGCTGTGCAGCCAGAATCTCGACAAAACTGGGGCTGAAATCGTCGAACTTGTAACTGGCATTGATGTGTCGGTGAAGGGAAGTGCTGTTAAACTGGGTCAACACATAGATCCCCCTGATGCCCGAGTTCAGGCAATTGCTGATCGGGACGTCAACCAACCTGTATTTCCCCCCGATCGGCACGGCCGGTTTTGCCCGGTCCATGGTCAGAGGAAAAAGACGGGTGCCCGCTCCTCCGCCCATGATGATGGCCAGAGTGCGTGCAGCGGGGGCGGTGACATGCTTGATGGTCATAGGGAGAGTGGTTGGTTGCTGGTTGCATCTTGCAGTCGGTCAGATCGTTTGTCAGTCTCTTAAATCAACCAAACCTTTGCCGTTTTCAAAGGATGGGTCCAAAAAAACATTTTTCATTATGTGCGGAATCATCGGATACGTCGGAAAAGCTGAAGCAGTCCCCATCCTTCTGGAGGGACTGAGGCGCCTCGAATACCGGGGATACGACTCTGCGGGAGTGGCAACCCTCGAAGAGGGCCTGATCTCGGTGCGCAAAGAGGTCGGAAGGATTGATGACCTGCGCCGTTCCATAGCCGCCAACCCCATCGGCGGGAGCACCGGAATCAGCCACACACGATGGGCCACCCATGGGAAAGTCACCCGGGAGAATGCCCACCCCCAC
>CAIKFI010000124.1 GCA_903826635.1 uncultured Spartobacteria bacterium
CCCGAGGAATACCAACGTGACGAAACTGTCACATTTAATTCTTTGCCTTACATAAAAAACTGCTTAGCTTGATAAGTATCTCTTCGGAGACATAACGCAGCCTTAAGGTATCGGGGGGTATTCTTAAGGCTGCGTTATTTTTTTACCCTTTTTACTTTTGCAGGGCTTTGGCCTTTTCCCATCATCACGGCGGCCCATTTCCCGCGTTTAAGTGTTTTGCAATGCTTGAGGCCCAGATCTTCAAAAACCGTGATAATCGTTCTCTCCTCCACGGCTAGGATGCCTGAGAGAATAAGGACTCCTCCCGGTTTGATCGCTGAGACAATCATTGCCGAGGCGGCGGTGAGGATGGTGGAGTAGAGATTCGCCGCCACGATGTCGAAGATCGGGCTCTTTCCCTTCTGCGTGGGAGGCTTCCAGCGGAGGACGTCTGCCTTAAGGAAGCGGGAGCGGGAGAGTTGGTTGAGCAGGGCGTTCTCTTTGGAGATCCGGACACAGGCTTCATCGAAGTCACAACCCAGCACGTGACTTGCGCCCAGAAGCTCTGCGGCAAGGGCAAGGATCCCGGACCCGCAACCGAGATCAAGAAGCGACCAAGACTCATTACTCTTCCGGATCGGCGCGGCGGCTTCCACGAGCAGTTGGAGGCATCGGGCCGTCGTGGCATGATCCCCCGTGCCGAAGGCCATGCCGCTTGGGATGAGAAGAGCCTTCCCCCGTCCCGTTGCCCTCTCTTTGACGAACAGTTCCTTATCCCGGTAAATACGCAACTCTCCTGCAATGCGCAGCGGGTCGGTGATTTTAGAGGAGGGAGGCTGCCAGCCAGCGGCATCAAAGAGACGGACGGATCCTCCGAAAGCGGCCTTGATTTTTTTTGAGGTCGCTGCATCCGTATAGAGATCGAGCCGGATGGAGCGCGAGGCGGGGAATTTCTTGATCACAAGATTCTGCTCCCCGGCGAAGCGAAGGCGCTCCACCCAGGCATCCTCCCATTTTACAGAGGAAATCCTGGACCAGAGATGGGTGATCGGCATGGGGAAGCTTGTATCTGCAAGGGGCTTGTTAGGGAAGGAGCTTTGATTCATCGACTTACCAACTCTGAATGCCCCAGTGGAGCTTTTCGAACAGAGAATCAGACCTTGGGCCTCTTTTTTACTCTTTAAGGGGGGCTTTGCCAGATTCGTCTTGTTCAGAGAACGACCTCTTATAAGCTACAACCACTATGTCCACGGGAACCTTGCCCACCATGCACCGGCACGCAACGCCGGTATCAACACCGATGGCGTTCGATTCCAAAATCGAGGGGAACATCATCATCACCAAGCTTGATGCGGCCATCAACTGGATGCGCAAGAATTCCCTCTGGCCGATGCCGATGGGTCTTGCCTGTTGCGCGATTGAACTGATGGCGGCCTCGTCTTCCCGGTTTGATATCTCGCGTTTCGGTGCCGAGGTGATGCGATTTTCCCCGCGTCAGTCGGATGTGATGATCGTGGCCGGCACCGTGACCTACAAGATGGCGCTCTCCGTGAAGCGCATCTACGAGCAGATGCCGGAACCCAAGTGGGTGATTGCGATGGGTGCCTGCGCTTCCTCCGGCGGCATGTATCGTAGTTATGCAACACTTCAAGGGGTCGATCAGATCATTCCTGTGGATGTCTATGTCTCGGGATGCCCTCCCCGCCCCGAGGCGCTCCTTGATGGTTTGATGAAACTTCAAAACAAACTGATGACCGAGCACTCGGTGCTTGATCAAAAGAGAGCTCTTTTGGATTCCCTTCGATGAGTGCCGCAGACGATGCAACAAGGATCGAGGGTTCCTTCGCCCCCGACATTTTCGAGAGGAAAGAATTTCGTGGTGAAACCACCCTCTCGGTTCATGCGACACGTCTCCATGACGTGGCTCAATTCTGCCGCGACTCCCTGGGTTACGACCTGCTCCTCGATATCTGCAGTGTCGATCATTACGGTAGTCACCCCCGGTTCGAAGTGGTCTACGAGCTCTACTCGATAGCAAATAAAACCCACCTGCGTCTCAAGTGCACGACGGGTGAAGATGAGTCTGAAGTCGACTCGGTCTGTGATCTCTGGCCCACGGCCAACTGGCATGAGCGCGAGGTCTGGGATATGATGGGGATCAAGTTCCGCAACCATCCCGATCTTCGCCGCATTCTGATGTGGGAGGGATATCCCTACCATCCCCTGCGCAAAGAGTTCCCCCTTGAAGGGATCCCAACGGATGTGCCCGACGTGGCCTTCACCGAGGTGGCTCCGCTGGCCGGCGGTCCGTTTGTCACGATTCCGACCGAGGGAAACACCGAGGTGCGCGAGCCCCGGGCGCGCCATGCCGCGGAGATTCCGACCACGGCAACCTTCATCGCGGAGCCTTGATTGCTTCAGAGCCCGCATTCCGCGAATATCTTTCGCGTCTTTCCGAGCAGAAGTGCGTGGCCCTGGATACGGAGGCCGACAGCCTTCACTGTTACTTTGAGAAGCTCTGCCTCATCCAGAGCGGATGGGGAGAGGAACCGCAGACCGGTCTTGCGGAGGATCTCCGCCTCATCGATCCGCTGGCGGGGCTTCCTTTGGAGGAGTTTTTCAAGGCCTTGCGCGGAAAAAGAATTCTTTTTCATGACGCCGACTACGACCTGAGGCTTCTCCGACGATCCGGAGAGTTTCCCGATGAGGATATCTTCGACACGATGATTGCGGCGCGCCTCTGCGGGGAGCCACAACTGGGTCTTGCCGGCCTGGTGGAAAAATATTTCGGCATCACACTTTCCAAGGCATCCCGCAAGGCCAACTGGGCCCAGAGGCCACTCTCCGACCAGATGGTCGAGTATGCGCTCAATGACGTCCGGTATCTCCCCCAACTCGCCAGCATCCTCGAGAACCGTCTTGAGGAACTGAATCGTCTCACATGGTATCGCCAGTCACGGGACAGGATGGTGAAGGGAACCAGGGAGACCCGTCAACGCGACGAGGAGAATCTCTGGCGTATCACCGGATACGCGATGCTTGACCAGCGCGGATGGGCAGTGCTCAGGTCGCTTTGGCACTGGAGAGATGCCGAAGCCAGGCTCTGGGATCGCCCGGCTTTCCATGTTCTTTCCAATGACAATCTTTTGAAGTTGTCCGGCGACGCGGCTAGGGGAGGGCGATTCTCCCGGCCCCGCCTGCCTCAACAGCGCGCCGACAGGATGGAGGAGGCTCTCAGTTCGGCCTTGAGTCTGTCTGAATCGGAATGGCCCCAGGTGATCCGCGGCGTCAGGATTCGCTCCACGAAAGAGCAGGTCGACCGGTTCAACAAACTCCGGGATCATCGTGACAAGGTGGCGCTTCAGATTGATCTGGATCCCTCCATTCTTGCTCCGAAAGCAGCTTTGGAGGCTGTCGCAGCAGATGCGAAGGCGCCGGTTCTCATGTCCTGGCAACGTGAGCTCCTTGGATTGGAAGCTTTGCCTGAAGTTCCCGAGACGGAGCCCGAGTCCGCAGAGGCGGCTTGAACCATAAAATTGCATGAGTGCTCCCGGCTTCAGGGAAAACGACCTCATTCAGATTGCATTGCAGGAGGATCTTGGTGCATCTGGGGATGTTACCTCCCGGGCTTTCATTCCGATCGGATCAAAATCCGAGGGTAGGATTGTCGCCAGATCCAGTTGCATTGTCGCCGGACTCTCCGTAGCCCGCGAGGTCTTCCAGAGGGTTGATCCGGAGTTGGTTATCACCATGGGATGCTCGGAGGGGGATTGTCTTGCACAGGGAGGTATCCTGATGACTGTGAGTGGTTCGACACGCTCGATCCTCTCCGCTGAACGGACAGCGCTTAATTTCCTTGGGCGACTCTGCGGGATCGCAACGCTCTCCAGTCAGTATGCCTCGGTTGTGAGCGACCTCAAGGTACAGCTTCTCGACACACGAAAGACGACCCCGGGTTGGCGCAGGTTGGAGAAGGAAGCTGTGAAATCAGGGGGATGCGTGAATCATCGGATGGGACTGGATGATGCCGTGCTGGTTAAGGATAATCATCTGGCGGCCCTCGGTGATCTCGGATTGTTGCCTTCCGCGATCAACAGAATAAGGGCTGAAAACCCCGGGATGACCATAGAGATCGAGGCCGACACCCTGGAACAGCTGGATCGTTTGCTTCGAATGCCGGGCATCGATGTGATCCTGTTGGACAACATGACGCCCGAAATGATGCGATCGGCAGTTGATTTGCGATCCAGAATTGCCCCCGGCGTCCTGCTGGAGGCCAGTGGGGGCGTTACCCTGGAATCCCTCCGATCCATAGCGGGCACCGGCGTGGACAGGATTTCGGTGGGGGCTCTCACCCATTCGGTTACGAATTCGGACCTATCCCTGGATCTCATCACTGCAGATCATGCCGGCTGAAGGTTTTTCACGCTTGGACGCCGGAATGTTGAATGAGATCTCCCCCTGGGGAGTGGAAGTGATGGTGCTTGAGAAGACGACCTCGAGTAATGACGAGATGCTTCGGATGGGAGAATCCGGAGCACCGAACGGATCACTTCTCTTTGCGGAAAATCAAACGGCGGGGAGGGGGCAGTTTCGACGTCCTTGGGCAACCGTCCCCGGGCTTGGCCTCTCGTTTTCATTGCTCCTGCGTCTGGAGATCAATGATGCCACGATTCCCTCGCTCTCGGCGTTTGCTGCCGTTTCGATTGCTGAAATCGTGAAAAAACTTGGGATCCGTGAATGTGGGATCAAGGCTCCCAACGATGTTCTGATCGGAGGACGCAAGGTTGCGGGTGTCCTGGTGGAGACAAGGCATGGAAAATCACCTTTTGCCGTGGTCGGAGTGGGACTCAATGTGAACCATGAGAAGAGCGATTTTCCAGTCGAGTTACAGGAGCGTTCCGAATCTCTTGCCATGGCGTCCGGCATCTTTTTTGACCGGACCCAGGTTGCATCGTTGCTCCTGAAATCACTTTGGCAATATGAACAACTGATGAGAAGCACCCCGGAGGCAGTGACCGATCGTTTTCGTGAAATGCTATTCCCAGCCGGCTCCCTCTCCCCATCATGAGACATTTTGACATGCAATCTCCCGTGCTGGCGATCGAGTCCTCCTGCGATGAGACGGCCGCAGCCATCCTCCGACCACCTGGTCAGATCCTCTCTAGTCTCGTGGCCTCTCAAGCCGAGGAGCACGCACGTTTCGGGGGAGTCGTTCCAGAAGTGGCCTCCCGCAATCATCTTTTGGCGGTGGATCCCCTTGTGCGTAGGGCGCTTGATTCGGCAGGGATCTCAGCGTCGGATCTTGGTGCTGTTGCGGCGACTTCAGGGCCCGGTCTTGCACCTGCGCTTCTTGTGGGGGCTTCCTATGCAAAAGGTTTTTCTCTGGCGCTTGGGATTCCTTATCTGGCCCTCAATCATTTGGAGGGGCATCTCCTTTCCCCCTTCCTGGGCGAGGAGGAGATTCCACACCATATTGCGTTGCTGGTGAGCGGCGGACACACCCAACTCACCGAAGTGAGAAAAGTTGGCAGCTACGAGGTGCTCGGAAGGACGCTTGATGATGCCGCAGGTGAGGCCTTTGACAAGGTGGCCAAACTCATGGGGTTGCCCTACCCGGGTGGTGTCGAGATCGACAGACTCGCAATCCAGGGAGACTCCAAGAAGTATGAGTTCCCAAGGGCACTCATGGAGCGCGGAAATCTTGATTTCAGCTTCAGCGGGCTGAAGACCTCGGTGCGTTACTTTCTGGAGAAGAACCCAGAACTGGCAAAATCCTCACAGGGTTTGGCTGACCTCTGCGCCTCCGTGCGACATGCCATTGTGGCTGTGCTTCTGAAAAAAACGGCGCGTGCCGTGGAGACCTCCGGACTGTCCCGAGTCGCGGTTTCCGGTGGGGTGGCCGCCAATCAAGCGCTCCGCTTCGGACTGCAGGAACTCTGTGCGGCAAAGGGATGGAATCTTCACCTGCCATCTCCGGAACTGACGACCGATAATGCTGCGATGATGGCCTTCGCCGCGATTCATCATCTCAGGTTGGGAAAATCAAGCCCCTTGGGGTTGGAGATTTCGCCTCAGTGGAGGGTCGGGAATCGACCCTAGAGAAGGCTTTAAGCCCACCCTAAGGACATTTGACTCCGAATTTATGATTGCAAGGCTGGATGGGATGGGAGAAAGGAAGGATATGAAATCCACCCGCATCTTCCTGATCCTCTTCACAAGCCTTCTCGTGACAATGATTCCCGCGATCGCTGCGGGCTGGGGGGATGACTACAAAGCGGCCTTGGCCGATGCTGCAAAGCAGAACAAAAACGTTCTCCTTGATTTCACTGGTAGCGATTGGTGCGGATGGTGCATCAAACTCAAGAAAGAGACCTTCAACCAACCTGCCTTCAAGGAGTTTGCGGATAAAAACCTGGTCCTCGTCGAGGTGGATTTCCCTCAAGGAAAGACCCTCCCTCCCGCCGTAAAGAAACAGAACGACCAACTTCAGGAGCAGTATCAGGTACAGGGGTTCCCTACGTTGGTCGTGCTGAATCCCCAAGGAAAAATCATCAAACAGCAGAGCGGTTATATCCCCGGTGGGCCAAAGGGTTTTATTGACTGGCTCAATTCTTCCAATTGAAGGATTCCCGAAGGGATCCTTGGCTAGGGCGGCTCGGAAGAGCCCTTCAAAGCATGAAAAAAGGAGGGCCGGAAACCGTGCCCTCCTTTTCTAGATAGTATCTATGTAGTTTCTATTTTGGGATCTTATGAGCTGATCAGATGGTCCGCAACTGGATGGAATCGAATTTTTCCTCCCCCTCGATCATGTCGCTCATGACGATGAGTTGTTCACCCTTGCGAAGCAGGCCTCTTGAAATCAAGAGTTGCTCGGCTTTTTTGACCGACTCTTCGGGAGTGTTCCCGAAGGGCATGACCAGGGGCAAGGTGCCCCAGTTTAGGGTAAGGTGACCAGCGGTGACTGTGGACGGTGTGATGGCGTAGATCGTCGCATGCTCGGGACGGATGTGGCTGGTGTAGTCTGCCATGTGGCCGTGACGCGTTAGGACGGCCAGCGATGCCTTGGCAAAGGAGTTGGCAAGAACGACACCGGAATGGGCCGTCTTCTGACGAGGGTTGATGAGAGACGTCTGTTCGGCGAAGTGGGCGCTGCCGCTGCGCTCGATCCTCCTGGCGATCTTGTCGAGAACCTTGACGCACTCGACGGGGTATTTTCCAACCGTTGTTTCACCGCTGAGCATGATCGCGTCGGCCTGTTCAAAGACGGCATTCGCCACGTCGGTGACCTCGGCGCGGGTGGGCACCGGATTCTCAATCATCGACTCGAGCATGTGGGTAGCCACGATGACCTGCCTGCCAATTTTAAGCGCACTCTTAAGGATCTTGCGCTGGATGATGGGAAGTTCTTCCATCGGGCACTCAATTCCCAGATCGCCTCGGGCAATCATCACGGCGTCGGTCTCCCTGATGATGTCGTCGATGATTTTCACAGCGCTCTGGTCCTCGATCTTCGCAATGACGCGGGCCTGACTGCCGTGTTCGGCAAGGACACGGCGCATTTCAACCACATCCGAGGGTTCGCGGCAGAAGCTAAGAGCAGCGAAATCGATGCCGACCTCGGCACCCACGGCGATGTCGGCGAGATCTTTTTCGGTGAGGGGAGGGAGATTGACCTTAACTCCGGGGAGGTTGATGTGACGGCGGGAGCCAAGTTCACCGGGAGTGAGTACCTCGCAACGGATCCGGTTGTTGAGCTTGGAAAGAACCTTGAGATGAATCACGCCGTTATCGACAAGGACTGTGTCGCCCTCGTGGATGTCATCAATCAGGCCATCGTAATTGACATTGACGGAGTAAAGCTCCTCGCTGCGTGCTCCGCGAACCGTGAACTCCATGATGTCCCCGATTTTGAGGGGCAACTTGGTGGGGAGATCCCCCGTGCGGACCGCGGGTCCCTGCGTATCGAGCAGGATGCCGACAGGCATGTCCAACTCTGCGGCGATCGCGCGGATGGTGGGGACGATTTTGCGGACCCAGTCATGCTGGGCGTGGCTCATGTTGAGGCGGAAAATATTTGCTCCTGCGAGGATCATCTCACGAAGACGCTCGGGAGATTCCGTAGCTGGGCCAAGGGTGCAGATGATTTTGGTTTTGCGCAGTGTTGTGGTCATTGGAAATTGGAAAGAGGTTTGGTGAATTCAATCGGCGGGATTTCAATCCGCAAGCAAATGATACAATCAGACCTGAAGCTCCTTGAAAAGGCCGGTTACAGCCCTTTTTTAGGAATGAAGAAGTCGGGACGCTGGAAAGGTGGCAAGAGACCTAACTTCTTGGGTCTGCGCGTTCTTCTCTCGGTGATCAGGTGGTTGAGAAAGCAGTATTCGGAAAGAGCTGCCGTGATTTCTCGGGCCGTTCGATTCCGATCGATCGAGAGCCCGGAAAGGGAGGCTCCGCTGGCATTGACAACAGCGCCGGTCACGAAGAGGGGTGCTGCGGGCGAAAAGGCACCTACAGCACCCGGAGCCATCCCGGAGCCCCCAGTGCTCATCAGGGTGAGGAACGGAGTCGGTGGCTTTACCGAGAGATTCATGACCCTGACCGAGGTCTCCAACTTCGTGCCGCCGGCTCCGAAGCCAATGAGGGCTCTTAGCAGGCGACTTCCTTGATTGGCCCGTTCATACTCTCCCTTCACGAGCCAGTAGTTGCCGCGAGGCATCTTCTCATCTTCAGGAAGGATTTCGGCGGGAGCCAGATACTTGCTCAGTTGTTGAACGAGGTTCTGTGCTAGTGCCTTACGTTCGTTTTTTATAAAGGCCTCAAGGTCATTCTTACTCCGATCGACTCGGAAATTCTCAATCGGCGCCGAGAATTCCCGCACATAGATTTTAAGGGGTAACTTTTTTGGGGGAGTGCCCTTCGCTGTTATATTACCGACGCTGACTGAGGCGCAACCGCTTGCGAAAAGAGTCAGTAGAAGTCCAAGGACTAGGACTGAGAAGAATTGTTTTGAAAAGGGTTGCTGATGATTGTGTTGCAAGAGGGAATGAATTTGCTCGCGAATGACATGATGTCCATGAAAAAAGAAAAGCCATGACCCAGTCCATGCCCTCGCAATCCACGCTTTTCGGACTGCTCCTGATGATGCCATTTGCCCTTCAGTTGGGGGCAATCGCTCTGATGCCTTTTCTGGCGCATCACTGGTGGGAGAAGCATTACCCGAAGGTATCGGTGGGGCTTGGCAGCATCACCATACTCTACTACCTATTCTTTCTCCATGCCGGTAGCCGCCTCCTTGAGGCAATGCATGAATATGTGAGTTTCATCATTCTGCTGGCATCCCTTTTCATTTTGGCAGGAGGCATTCATATCAAAGTCAAAGGGGAGGCAACCCCCGAAAAAAATGTCCTTTTTTTGGTCCTCGGGGCGATTCTGGCCAATCTCATCGGAACAACCGGCGCCTCAATGCTCCTCATCCGCCCTTGGATCCGGATGAACAGGTATCGGATAACGGGATTTCACACCGTTTTCTTTATTTTCCTAATTTCCAATGTCGGTGGAGCCCTTACCCCGATCGGAGACCCCCCGCTCTTTCTGGGATTTCTGAAGGGTGTTCCTTTCTGGTGGACGCTGGAGCATCTTTGGAGGCCGTGGCTACTGGTGATGGGTCTGTTAGCCGTGGTTTTTTACCTGGTGGACAAGGCCAACTTTCTCCGGGCGCCGCGCACAATCCGCGAAAAAGAGTCAGCAGTCGAAAAATGGGGGGTCCTAGGGCTCGGCAACCTTTTTCCCTTAAGTCTCATCATTATGGGTGTATTTCTCCCCTCTCCATGGCGTGAAATCATGATGGTGGCCGCCGCTATCCTCTCGTGGTGCATGACTCCGCGACAGATTTATGAAATGAACGCATTCTCGACGGCCCCGATCCGTGAGGTTGCATGGCTTTTCCTTGGCATCTTCGCTACAATGATTCCGGCACTCGATTATCTGGAGCATCATGCAACTGCTCTGGCCTCCTCCTTTGGTATGGGTGCGATTCACTTCTACTATTTTACCGGAATCCTCTCCTCGGTGCTGGATAATGCGCCGACCTACCTCGCCTTTCTCTCAGTGGAACTCGGGCTTCAAGGAGGATCCCTCGACCAGTCTCAGGATGTTTTGCGTGTGGCCTTGCATGATCCTACGCATCTCATCGCCATTTCCATGGGCGCTGTCTTTTTCGGAGCGATGAGTTATATCGGTAACGGACCCAACTTCATGGTGAAGAGCATCGTCACGGAGTCCGGTGCCGCAACACCGGGGTTCTTCGGCTACATCTTTCGGTATGCACTTCCGATTCTGCTGCCTGTTCTGGTGCTGGCGGGTTGGTTGTTTCTCAGGTAGCATGTCACGATGTTCACGGGACTTGTTGAATCCATCGGAGTCGTCCGATCGTTTGAGAAACGTGGTGATGCGGCACGCCTGACACTTGAGACAACCTTGTCGGGAGAACTCATCCCCGGAGAGAGCTTGGCTGTCAACGGTTGCTGCCTCACGGTGACGGATCGGAATGACGGGGAAGTCGCTTTTGATCTTCTGGGAGAGACTCTTGCCCGGACGAATCTCGGCTCTCTAATGACCTCGACACGGGTGAATCTTGAGAGGGCACTCCGCGCCGATGGACGCTTCGGTGGCCACTTCGTCCAGGGTCATGTCGACACCACGGCGGAGGTCATTCAAGTCGATGCCAAGGGGGAGGATCTGAATCTTGTGATCAGGATTCCATCGGGGGGCGCCCGCTACTTTATCGAAAAGGGATCAGTCGCGGTGAATGGGGTTTCCCTCACCGTGGCCTCGCTTGAAGAGGATCGTTTCGTACTCTGGATCATCCCTCACACGCGCCGGGAGACGAATCTCGGCGATCTTAAGTGTGGCGCCCCTGTGAATCTGGAATATGACATGCTTGCGAAATACGCAGCGAGGCAACTCGGAAATAGGTGATCATGTATGGGCCATGGGTTCTGACCTGACAGCCTTCAGCCTAAACTGCTAAAAGTCTTACACTTAATGCTTCGTATTGCTCTCCTCATGCTTTTTCGTGACAAGGCAAAGTACATGATGCTCATCGTTGGGTTGACGTTTTGCTCATTACTCATGACCCAGCAGGCTTCGGTCTTCTGCGGACTCATGCTCTGGACCTCTGCGACCGTTCGAAACATCGGAGCCAAGGTCTGGGTCTTTGATGCCAAGGTGGAGCAGGTCAACGAGGTGATCCCGCTTCGCGAGATCGAGGTCACCAGAGTGCGCGGGGTGCCCGGGGTCGAGTGGGCCGTCCCACTCTATGTTGGTATCGAGCAAGCCCGCCTGAGCGACGGATCCTTCCAGAACGTTCAACTAGTGGGGCTCGACACGGCAACTTTTGTCGGCCGCCCCATGCAGATCACCAAGGGGAAGATCGAGGACCTGCGGCTTCCTGATGCCGTGATCATCGATCAGGTCGGCGTTGATAAATTCCGCAAAAAAGGGATCACAATCGATATCGGCACCACTTTCGAGATTAACGACAAGACTGCCCGTGTGGTCGCCCTCTGCCATGCCAACCGGAGCTTCCTCGGACAACCTTACGTCTACACCACCTATGACAGGGCCCTTCAGTTTGCCAAACCCCAGCGAAAAATGATGAGCTGCGTGCTAGCCGAACCGAAGCCCGGCGTCACCGCGTCGGAGCTTGCGGATCGTATCAGCATGCTGCCAGGCCTGCGGGCGTATGAGAGAGACGATCTATTCTGGAAAACGATCTGGTGGTACATCAAGAACACTGGAATCCCGATCTCCTTCGGCACTGTGGTACTGATGGGAGTGATTGTCGGAATAGCGATCGCGGGCCAGACATTTTACCTCTTTATCTTGGATAATCTCCGCTACCTAGCGGCCCTCAAGGCCATGGGTGCACGGATGCCGATTCTGGCTGCGATGGTGTTTCTTCAGTCATTTTCCGTCGGTTTTGTGGGCTTCGGTCTCGGCGTGGGACTGACATCGATCTTCGGGTACAAGGTCCTCAAAATCGAACAACCACCTTTTTTCATGCCTTGGCAGGTGCCGGTTTTTGTGGCTGTGATCATCATCCTCATCTGCTGTTTCTCAGCCGCAATCGGTCTTCGCCAGATCGCAAAGCTAGAGCCTGCCGTCGTCTTTAAATGAGCCGTCACGATTTATCAAAAGCGGGGTCGGATACTGTGGCCGTGGCGGTCCGCAATGTGACGAAGATTTTCCCCAACGGCGATACTCCGACCTATGCCCTACGAGACGTTTCCTTCGAGGCGCATTGCGGCGAACTCACAATGATCGTCGGCCCCTCCGGTTGCGGTAAGACTACCCTGCTGAGCGTAATCTGCGGAACTTTGGGAATAGACTCGGGCAG
>CAIKFI010000125.1 GCA_903826635.1 uncultured Spartobacteria bacterium
AGTTTCCTACTGCCCGACGATACTTCGGAAAGATGATGTTGAAGAGCCACGTGGGATAGGTTTGAAAATCCAAAGGTGGCATAGGATCCTCAAAAAATTCATGGCCACTCAGGTCGAACTTATGTAGGGATAAACCTCCAGGCCGAAGCATTCTGGAGCAGCACCCGAAAAACCCATCCAAATCTTCCACATGCTCGACAACATCAAAGGAATACACGAAATCGATTTGCTCATTAATATTGAGATTTTCCAAGAACCCCTGATGGGCGGTGGCTTTCTCAGGATTCAGTGTCGGGGGATCTGTAACTGTTATGATTTCTCCACGGTTTGGGACTGTTGGTGACTCGATGAGTGGTTTGAGGATCTCTTGATGCAATGAGGTCACTTGGATACGATGATATTCGACGAGATGCACGTGTCTGGCCCCTAGTCCAAGCATCATGTCTGCCGCGGCGAGACAATCTCCGCAACCGATCTCCGCAACGACACGACCTTGGATCTGATTCGTTTCAGGAGATGCCTAAGGAGCGTTTCACAGATCCTTAAATGCCGTTTTACAGCGGAATCCAAGCCGCTGTTCAGAACCGGCAGATTGGTTTTTTCGGGGATTCGAAGAGCTTTTCTGACCCTCCATCGCATCCCATAGTAAAAGGCTCTCCAGACGCATTTTGGGTGTAGTAGTCGGTTCATAATTAGAAATCTATGCTTCCGTTTATTTTAACTCTTTTACTAGTGAGCAATAAGATTTTTTGTAACTGATTCTGTTATATACACGGGTTACTGCATCGAGGCCAGCACGTCCAAGTTTTTCTCTGAACAAAGAATCCATTGCCATCTTAGTCATGGCGTCGGCCATCGCTGTTTCATTCGATATTGTGACGCCACCAGGCATACCGGAAATGCACCCTGAATCCCGTGCGATCCAAGGGATCTTCTCCCTCATCGCCTCCAGGAGCACGATCGGTTGGGCCTCGACCTTGGAAGAAAGAATCATCACATCGCTGTTTGAAATGGCATCGAGAGTCTCACTGCGTTCCATTTTTTCGAGCCACAAGATGCGCCCCGGGTGCGAGTTCCCTTCCCATGGAGAATCCTCCTGCTGAAATCTCTCGGACCATTCGTTGAATTCACTCCCGATGAATACCAGATAGGAATTCGGTATGGCGGCCCTTCGGAAGGCTCTGGCGGCAAATCCCTGATCTTTTCTCTGGGAGTAGTTGGCGACGCAGACAAAGATGATCGAGTTCTCTTTATTCGTCTGCGATCTGCTTAAAATCTCCTTGCGAAATTGGCCTCTAGGGCCGAGTTCCTGAAGAGGTTCCACTCCATTGGGTATGATTCTAACGCCGGGATGATTCGAGATTTTTGCTAAAAGGTGGTCGTAAAAGCCGCGAAAATCTGATCTCCTATCCAAGAAGACCCATCTGTCAATTTTTCCCACCCACAGGAGCATCTGAAGACTTTGAAGCAAGGCAGAGAACAGGGAGACAAACCCAAAAGGTAACTTGGAGGAAGGAACCCATGTCAGTACTGTGTATCCGTGACTGACTAAGACTTTGCGCGCCTTGATTCGATCCAGGAAGGGGACGCTCAAATAAAGGGGCCAAAGGTAGGCATGAAAGATGATGACGTCCCAAGACCCGGAGAGAAGAAAATCTTGAAAATCCTGAACCTGCCCTTTGTAGGGATGCTGGGGATAAGGGGACCCGGTAATCGAAAATTCATGGATTGGAATTCCTCTCCATAGAGGGGTTGCCCGGTGAG
>CAIKFI010000126.1 GCA_903826635.1 uncultured Spartobacteria bacterium
CCTCAGAGCTCTCTTGTTTTTGGACCAGAGAGAATTTCCTGTTGCAACAAGTAAATCCAATCGGCATGCCGTTTTGTCGAGTTCTCACGGAAAGGTCAAAAGATGAATTCTTTTTATCCTCCATTCTTTAAACTGCTGTTCCCGCGGCGTGTGCGCTGGCCCAGGCCCATTGAAAGTTATAGCCGCCGAGCCATCCGGTGACATCAACAACCTCTCCGATGAAATAAAGCCCCGGGACTTTACGGGATTCCATGGTCTTCGAAGAGAGTTCCCCGGTATCAATGCCTCCGCATGTCACTTCTGCCTTTGGGTATCCCTCGGTGCCGGAGAATGACTGCGGCCATCCATGGAGCAATGCATCAAGCGTCTCAATTTCCTCCTTGCTGCATCTGGCAAGCGGTTTGTCGGGTGCATTTATGGCGCACCAAGCCTCCGCAAAGCGCCGTGGCCAGACCTTGGAGAGATTCTGCAAGGCCGTTGTTCCACCACGGGTTGATGTTGCGAAGGCCTCCGAAGCGGCCTGCTCCGGGAGCAGGTTGATGGAAAGGGGTGATCTTCCATCCCAATACGAGGAGATCTGGAGGATGGCAGGACCGCTCACTCCCCGGTGGGTGAAGAGCATGGCTTCCTCGAACTGACGGTTTCTGGCACGGATTCGCACAGGGAGAGAGACCCCGGCAAGCGGTTCATAAAAGTTTCTTTCGGAGGGTTGGAACGTTATGGGAACAAGGCCCGGTCGGAGTTCCGTCACGCCGATTCCGAACTTCCCTGCTATTCGATAGCCGAGATCACTGGCTCCGAGTTTTGGGAATGAGAGGCCACCTGTGGCCACCACCAGGGCATCTGATCGAAAGGTCCCTCGCGAGGTGTGAATGACGTAGTGATCTGTCTTTTCGATATCAAGGACATCACAGTGGGAGTAGAGACATACCCCGGACTCACGGCACTCGCTTTCCAGCATCGAGATGATCTGTCTGGAACTGCCGTCACAGAACTGCTGTCCCAGTTTTTTCTCGTGATAGGCGATTCCATGCTTTTCGACAAGGGCTATGAAGTCCCATGGAGTATATCGTGCCAGGGCCGATTTGCAGAAATCACGATTTCCGGAAAGGTAGTTCTCTGCGGAGGCGTTGATATTGGTGAAGTTGCACCGTCCTCCTCCGGATATTTCGATTTTCTTACCGACCCGTTCGCTATGTTCCAGCAGAAGAACGCGTTTGCCCCGATTTGCCGCCGTGAAAGCACAGAACATTCCGCTCCCTCCACCTCCGATCACGATCACGTCGTGGTGTTCTTGAACATCCATGGTCACCCGATAGTCATGACAGCATGGATCCAAAAAAAAAAGCCCTCTGAGCGAGATTCGATGCAAGGAGCTCCTATCTTCCCCTTGGTGGGTAGGCTCACTTGATCCGATCGTTGGTGACGGCGAACCATTATGGACATATCTTATTAAGACTATGGAAAAACATCGCTTCGACAGTCTCGGACTCTCACCAGAAATCCTTAAAGCCGTTGCCCAGCTTGGATTTGAAGAGGCTACACCGATTCAGTCCGCAGCCATTCCAGTTCTTCTTGCAGGAGGTGATCTTGTCGGGCAATCCCAGACAGGTTCTGGAAAGACGGCGGCCTTTTCCATCCCAGCCATTGAAAAAGTTGATCCGAATAGCAAAGCCGTTCAAGTTCTGATTCTCTGCCCGACCAGGGAACTTGCAGAACAGGTGGCTGACGAAGTTCACCAACTCACGGCATTTAAGCGCTCCATTCACTCCGTTCCCATCTATGGGGGGGCTTCTTATGATCGGCAACTCTTTGAATTGAAGAAAGGAGTCCAGATCGTCATCGGAACTCCGGGACGTATTATCGACCATCTGGAAAGGGGAACTCTGAAACTCGACCAACTCAAGGTCGCGATCCTTGATGAGGCCGACAGGATGCTCGACATGGGATTCAGGGACGATATCCAGAAAATATTGGACGCAACTCCTGATGAGCGTCAAACGGTGTTCTTTTCCGCTACTCTCTCCGGTCCCATCAAACAGCTCATCAGCCGTTACTCGCGCGATGCAAAAACTGTTGCCATCGAGCGTAAAGATGTGGCGGCTCCAGACATTGAGCAGTTTTTTTATGAGATTCCGCCGCGTGGGAAGACGCAGTCCCTGATCCGTCTTGTTGACTTTCATGCATTCCGTCTCGGAATTATTTTTTGCAATACCCAACGCATGGTGGATGAGTTGGCAGATGCTCTCCTTGCTCAGGGATTCTCGGCGGACCGTTTGCATGGAGGCATTACCCAGACCCAGCGCACCCGCGTCATGAACAAGTTCAAGAACTCGGAATTTGAGTTCCTTGTTGCCACGGATGTCGCTGCCCGCGGTATCGACGTCGACGCGCTGGAGGTCGTGATCAACTACGATCTGCCCCATGACCCGGAGGACTATGTCCATCGGATCGGGCGAACGGGTCGTGCCGGTCGAAAAGGGATGGCGGCAACCTTCGTGACCGGTCGTGACATTTATAAAATTCAATATCTGGAGAAGTTCACCCATTCCCGGATCCGCAGGGCGACAATTCCTACTCCCGGCGAGGTTGAGGGAAAGCGTTCGGAACAGATGTTCACCAAGGTCCAGTCACTCCTTGCCTCGGGTAGTTTCTCAGATCAAACACAATACACGGATCGCCTCATGGAGCAGGGCTATCAAGCCACCCAAGTCTGTTCGGCTCTTTTCTCGCTCTTGCTAGGACAGACCTCAGGGGAGGACGTGCCGACTAACCAGAAAAACCAAGACTTCCCGATTGAATTGCAGGCGAATGAAGGATTTGCACAACCAAAAGGATTCAAAAAAGGTTCGCAGGCTCCAAGGGAGATCTCACAAGGGGATAAACCCGGTTTCAAGGCTCCTTTTCAAAAAGGGAAGCCGACCAAATTTGTCAAAGGATTCAAAAAAGACCGCGGGCCCCGTTACTAGTCCACTTTTAAACCCAAACGGTTAGTTTTTGGTTAGTTTTTTGTGGAGAGATCACAAAAAAACCCCATGCCCCGAGTTGTGGGGCATGGGGTTTGTGATTAATTCGTTAATCTTTGATTAATTGGAGGAGGTCAGCTTCTTTACAATCGGTGCCACTGTAGGGTCAGTTTTAACTGCTGCGGCATAAACAGCCTTTTTGGCGGCAGCTTCTTGCTCTTTGATCG
The DNA here is from genome assembly GCA_903826635.1 of uncultured Spartobacteria bacterium. Lineage (GTDB taxonomy): Bacteria > Verrucomicrobiota > Verrucomicrobiia > Chthoniobacterales > UBA6821 > UBA6821. The sequence goes on from CAIKFI010000126.1 coordinate 3,194, forward strand.
CTGGATTAGCCTTATCCGCTGCCTTCTTGGCTGCATCGTATTTAGCTTTGTCAGCAGGTGGCAGGTCGGCTGACTTAACTGCTGCCGGTCCGGAGAGAGGCATGCACTGATCCAGGATTGGGGCCACAGAAGGATCTGCCTTGATCATGGCGTCTCTACGGGCTTTCTTAGCGTCCACTCCCAATTGCTTGACTGCGGGATCAGCCTTGTAAGCTGCATTCCTTGCGGCCTTGAGATGATCTTGTTCAGCCTGGGGCAAGTCGGATTCCTTGACTGCTTGAGCATGGAGGGTGAGGGCCATGAGACCTGTTGTGATGAGAGCTAATGCACTTTTTTTCATAGTTATCAGGGGTTAATAAGTTTTTATGTTTGAAACCGACAACGGCAAACTAGATTAAGAAAAGTTTTCGTCAATTTTTTTTTGATTCTCTAAAGTTAATTGGATGGGAAGAGGTTCAAGGTTGCGATAACTCTCAATTTCCATGGAGTCCTTGCCTCAGCATAATGAGTTTTTTAAGAGGTTTGCTGTTACGTTGAGGGGGCGCCTTATCGGCATATTCTTTTTAACATTCTCAGTTGTAAGGGCCGACGTGACCCTTCCACCGGTCTTTGGTGATCACATGGTGCTGCAACAGGGAATCACTCTGCCGGTGTGGGGCTATGCGTCCCCGGGTGAGCGTGTTTCCGTTCTCTTCGGGAAGTGCTTCCAAGAGACCAAAGCTGATGACTCAGGAAGATGGAGGATAACCTTTGCGCCCTTCTCCTCCCCGAAGAAGTCGCAACGGCTCATTATTAAAGGGAAAAACCGCATCGAGATCCAGGATGTCATCTTAGGCGATGTGTGGGTTTGTGCCGGAGGCGGGAGTATGAGCATTCCTCTTTCAAAGTCTTTGGAGACAATGAAGGAGCGACCTCCTTTTGATGATCAGATTCGGTTTTTTTTCACCGATTCGTCGTTGGACCCTCATCATTATGGGAAGGGTCGTTGGGTTGTCAGTTCTTCTCTTGAGGCCTGCAAGGCCTCTCTCTCTGCCGTCGGCTATTACTTTGCCCGGGATCTCACGAGTTCCCAACATCTTGCGATCGGGATGATTCAATGCACAAGAGATGCTATTCCTTTGGATTCATGGATCCATGCCAATAAAAGGGGGGCGGGTTCTGAGAATCCTGCTTTTTTGAAACAGCCTTCTGCATTCAACGAACTGATCTTGCCGATCATCCCTTTTTCGATCTCTGGCGTTATCTGGAGTGATGGAGAGACTCTTCTTGGGGAGGGGGCTTTGACGAACCGTTCCATTCTTCCACGTCTCATAAGGAACTGGCGCAAGGAATGGGCCCAAGGGCCGTTCCCCTTTTACCTCGCGACGCCCGTTCGATCTGGAGATGAAAATGTCTCCTCCGTAGACCATTATCAGCGAAACGGAGCTGCTGTCCGGGGATCTCTTCCATGGGCTCGGGAGGCCATTGCGGGAACATTAGAACTTTCTGCAACGGGCATGGCCGTGACCGATGATTTGGGTGACTTAGATGATCCCTCATCACAGGGGCCTCTCTTGATCGGGAGGCGCTTAGCCCTTCTTGCCAGGCATCGTTTTTATGCTGAAGAGATCAGTGATTCGGGACCGGAGTGCAGGTCGATCAGTTTCGAGAAAAATAAGGTCAGGGTGAGCTTTGAGACGCATGGGAGTCACCTGACGCTTGCGATGTCCCCAGTGGCATCTCAAGGGGACTTTCCTAGAATGAGCACTTCGCTTAAAGGTTTTGCGCTCAGGGGTGAGGGAGGGAGGTGGTTCCCGGCACAGGGCCGGATTGATGGTGAGAGTGTCGTGCTGACTGCTGATTCGGTTCCGAGCCCGAAAGCCGTCCGCTACAATTGGAAGGACTCTCCAGACGGTAATCTTTATGACTTCAAGGGACTTCCTACCCGTTCCTTCCGGAGCGATTCGGATCAGCCTATCGTCTCTGGAAACCTCTAGGGGAACCGGTTCATACCCCTCGACAGAACGAGCACTATTTTGTGAAAATAAAAATCATGAAATTGCTTGGTTTTTCTCTCATTGCATTTTTCTCAATAAGTTCGTGGCTTCAGGCATCACGTGCCGAAAAAACCTCGCAACCTGTTTCTTCATCATCCGCCTGGAATGAAGAGATTGTTAATGCTCCGCTCAAGCACTCCTTTTTGAAAGTTGATAACAAAGAGATCTTTAGAAGGGTGATTCAAGCGCGTCTTTTTCATCAAGGATCCTGGACCCTTCCAGGATCCTCGCAGACACCTCTAAGCATCGGTCGCTCTCTTGCATCTCTGCATCCCACTTTTTTGACAGGCCTAGTTCGCGTGCAGGACTACGGCGGGATTACCAATGCTGACGTCGAGGCCTTTAAGGCCGTTCGCTCGGTAGTATTGACGGAGAATAGGGAGTGTCTGTTCGATATGGTTGTCAATGCTGGTGACGAATCCTTCGGAAGTGTTTTCATTGAGCATCTGAAACAAATTAATGCAAAGGTCCGTCCTGATGCCTGGACCTTTCTTGTTCGCCCCAATGACAAGAATGTCAACGCCTTGGTTCTTGCAAAAGGGGTTGCCTACGCGCACTCCTGCGGTCAACTCGTCGGATTCGAGGGACCTCTCTCTTTGATTCCGGAGGGAGTGGACTTTATCGTGATCAGGGCCTGGGACTTTAAGGTGAGCAAGACAAAACTGGCCTCCATACGAGCAAAGTATGAAGTACCCCTGATTGTTGAAATTCCAACATCTTTTGGAAAATCAAAACAACCGGAAGTCATCTCTTATTTTAAAAATGAAAGCGGTGTTGATCGCTCCGAAGTCATCTCTCGCCTTGCCGTTGATCAATCTTCTTTTGGCTATCGTTTTGCCTATCCCTTGATTTATCCAATCGATCCGGTCGGTCACTCGTTTGACGCAACCAAGGATCTGATCCTTTTTGTGACGATCAGGGCTCTGATGGTGAAATTCAATTAGAGTCTATGGTCTGGTTGGGATCTTTACTTAACCACCTAAATCTTTTATTGTAATCAATTGTTCGTGTTTCTTTCAATCTCATGCAAACCACCCCTCAAAATCCGCTCGAGAGTCCTTCTGAAAAAGATTCTGAAAAGCTTCTTTCTCCAGCTGCGTCCCAAAAAAACAAGGTCTTCTCTTGGATCAAGTGGCTGGTCTTTCTGCTGATCATTGGTCTCTTGGTTTGGCGGTTTTATCCCCATGCAGAGGAGTCACCCCGTCCTAAGTCTCGACGAGCTCAGGGTGGCGGCGGTCCGGTTCCGGTTACCCTTGCCGCTGTTAAAACCGAGGATTTCCCCGTTTTTCTTGATGGCCTCGGGACCGTTCAGGCGTTCAATTCAGTCCTAGTGAATGCTCGGGTTTCCGGGCAGATCCAAGAGATTAAGTTTCAGGAAGGGCAGGAGGTTAAACTCGGCGATGTCTTGGCCCTCATTGATCCGAGAACTTATCAGGCTCAA
>CAIKFI010000127.1 GCA_903826635.1 uncultured Spartobacteria bacterium
CCCGGATCGGGGTCGCGCTCCAGTTCGAAAAGGTCGGGCTGGTTCCTCGGAGGTTGCCATTGATCGCATAAGGGTTCCGCATGAACTCATGCTGCCAGTTGATCGAGATCTGCGGCACCACCACGTTCTTGCCGGCCTGCCAGTAGTAGGCGGCATGAGCGCCGACTCTGGAGAGCATGCTGGAGTTGTTCGGGAATCGATCAATCCCTCTAATCCCTCTGCTCGAGTGTCCCCGTGGCAACCCCCAACTGCGTTCTTGCCCGGAGTGAGCGCCAGAGCTGGGATCCCTCGGACTCTCCGCTCAGGAGCTTCTTATAAGCGTGAAGAATGGCCTGAGTCTGCTCAGGGGTCTCCTCAAGCAACTCGATGCGATAGTTGCGCAAGCCGGCGGCACGGAGCTCCGTAAAATACCCGGCACCCGTCTGGGGGACCGCATTGAAGAGGGTATTGCGGCATCCGACATCGGCTCGGAGGGGGTGCTCCATTCCGACACGATCCCGGAGATGGACACGGTGGCGGTCGCAGGGTCGACCGCAGTCGGTGTGATCCTTGCCCTCGGAGAGGAAGGCGGCAAAGACGCAGTGCTCCATGTGAAACATGGGCATGTGCTGGTGGATCGTCAGCTCAAACCACTCGGGTGGTGCCGCCTTGAGAAGATCAAGTACCTGGGCGATATTCAGGTCGTAGCTGATGGTCACCCGGTCAAGTCCCTTATCCATTGCTTCGTTCTGCGTCATGAAGAACCGCGCCGTCAACGGATTGGCCACGTTGAGGGAGAAGTCACCCACCATAGTGAGCGGGGAGCCAGAGAAGTGAGTGATGGCACCCAAGTTCCTAATCAGGACACCATCTGGCGAAGCATTCGCGATCAGCTTGAAGAATCCCTCCTCGGCGGCCTTCTGGATACGCGGGGTGGCGAGCAGGATGCGGGATTGTCCCCGCTCCCTGACAAGGGCCACTGCCTCCTTGTAGCGGCGGATGTCCTCGAAATCGGCATAGAGTTCGCCGATTCCCTCGTCCAGTGCTACGGAGAGTTGCTCCATGCTTCGGCAGAGGACCCTGAGCGAAGGTGGGGAAAGAGAGAGGGGTGGGGAGCTTTCCAGCAAGTGTGGCTGACCGGAGTTGTTTTTGAAGAGGGTCCTCCAGTTGACCCAGACTTCCGGTCGTTGGGGTCTGGAGGCGATGATCAGCTTGGAAAGAAGCTCCCGACGCATCCTGTTGATCTCTCCGATCGGAAGGATCACATCCCCTTTGAGGTTCACGGCAAGCGAGCGGAGTTCCAAACCCGACTCCGCGGTCTTACAGAGATGGGCATGGAGTTTCTCCTCCGTGAGGGGGGCGTTACGAGCCGTCTCCAGAGGAATGACCGAGGAGACACAGATGCCGGAGGACTCCATGACAAGCGACTCTCCGACACGACCGGACAGGGCGACATCAAAGGGGTTTTTGCTCCGTGGTTCGATGCGTCCGCCGAAGGACTGACGGAGTCGCTTGTCGAGTTCGGGATCATCGGTCTTCCAGATGCGGTCGCCCGCTTTCAGACGCTTCGCATCGAGGTGGCCGTGACGGAAGTAGTAGCGGTTCCCCCGGATTTCGTAAATACGGCCTCCCTGCTCCTGATCGGTATCCGCCCCCGTATCGAAAACGATACCGTCTCCCGGCTTGAGCGGAGCCTCGGCCTCAAACGAGACAAAATCGGATCCAAGCTCCGCAATCCTGCCAACAAAGGGCCCGCGTTTCTTGCCGAACCGGGCATGCACAAGTTCCCGGTGATTCACACCGTGAATCCATCCCGGATAGAGACCCCGGGAGAAGGTCATCTCCAGTTGATAGCTGTCCTCACGACTTGCCTGGGCGCTTTGTCCGGCCATTGCGGCGTCAATCGCCTTCCTATAAACTTGGCAGACGGCTGCCACGTATTCCGGGGACTTGAGCCGTCCTTCGATCTTGAAACTGGTCACTCCGGCGGCGATCAGGGCCGGGATATCATTGACGGCCGCAAGGTCCTGCGGAGAGAGCAGGTAACGACGATCCCCCAGATCCCGGATCTCACCATCGACCACCAACTCATAGGTCATGCGGCAGGCCTGGGCACACTCGCCGCGGTTGGCGCTCCGCTGCCCCAGGGATTCGCTGGTGAGGCACTGTCCCGAGTAGGCCACGCAAAGAGCCCCGTGAACGAAGACCTCAAGGGGCATTCGCTCGGGATCAAAGCGCTTGATTTCGCGCAGGGAGAGCTCCCTGGCAAGGACTGATCGGGTGATTCCAAGTCCTCTCGCCACTTCCACACCCTCGGGTGAGGTCAGGGTCATCTGGGTGGAGGCGTGGATCGGAAGCTCCGGGACGATGGCCGATGCAAGTTGCACCAGGCCGATGTCCTGAACGATGAGGGCATCCACTCCGCAGCGGTTCAAAAGCCTAAGATACCGGGCCGCATCATCGAGCTCTCCGGTGAAGACAAGGGTGTTGAGCGTCACGTAGGCCTTGATCCCGTTCCGGTGACAGAAATCGACGACCTCGGGAAGCTCCTCCTCGGTGAAGTTATCGGCCCTCAGGCGGGCATTGAATCGAGGAAGCCCGAAAAACACGGCGTCAGCCCCGTTGGCTACGGCGGCTTTAAGGCAGTCCCAACCGCCGGCGGGGGCAAGGAGTTCGAGCGTGGAAGAGCCGGTAGCCATGCCTCTATCCTCCGGCGGAGATGGTCATCAACTCGAGCGTATCGCTTTCGACAAGACTGACCTCCTCCCACTCGGATCGATGGAGTGCCTTTCCGTTATACTCGACAAGCATGAGTTGTGCAGGAAGGGAGAGTTCGGTGAGAAGTTCCGCGATGGAGCGCGCGCCGGTTTCCTTCGACTCCCCGTTGATCGTTAGGTGAGGCATAGACTGAGAGGATGAAGGTTTCGGGAGGAATTATGAAACGGATGCCTCAGCCATCGGCTTCGGGATTTCAGCATTCCGACTTCCGACCTCATCCTTTCCCAGGATTGCGGCGTCCCAGTCCTTCCAGACGGGCTCCAGTCCCAGTGAGCGTAGCATCGCGGCCACCTCGGATGGGGTGCGATCGTCACTGATGGAAAACTGTTCCGTGGCGGAGGTGGATCCGCAGGTTGCCTCGATCCTCTTTCCCCCGATGGTCTGATGAAGCTGATCGGCCCCCTGACCAGTGTAACCACCCGGTTCGGTATGACTGCCCGCACTCATCATGGTGATGCCGAGAGGAGCAAGCGAGTCGCGCAGGGAGGCAGGTTCCCTGGTGCTCAGGATAATGCTAATTTGTGGAAAGACCGTGCGCAGAGCGCAGACAAGCTGGGTCAGATCGCGGTCATCAAACGGGCAGCGTGAGGCAAAGGAGCCCGCCGCGGGACGGAGCCTTGGGAGGCTGACAGTCAGCTGCGATGTCCAGCAGATGCGTTGCAGATGAAAGAGATGGGCGGCGAGGGCGGCGGCTTCCTTTCTCCAGTCAGACAATCCGAAGAGCACGCCGATACCGAGTCTCCTGAATCCAGCGGCATGGGCCCTCTCCGGGGCATCCAACCTCCAGTCATAATCCTTCTTGGGTCCCGCCGTGTGGAGTTCCCGATAAGTCTCCCTGTCATAAGTCTCCTGATAGACCACGACCCCCTCGGCACCGGCCGCCACAAGCGGCTGATATTCCTCGGTCTCCATCGGGGCGACTTCAAGAGACAGGCTGGGAATTTCCATGCGAAGCCTCTCAAGGCAGCGTTGAAGATAACCACCCGAGACAAATTTGGGATGCTCACCGGCAACCAAGAGCACATTGCGGAATCCCTCGGCTGCGAGGTGCCTTGCCTCGGCGGCCACCTGCTCGATCTCCAGAGTGACCCTGAGGATCGCATTGTCCCTGGAGAATCCGCAATAAGCGCAGGAGTTGATGCACTCGTTGGAGAGATAGAGCGGGGCAAACATTCTCATCGTCCTTCCGAAATGACGACGAGTTATGGCGGCGGACCTCCTTGCCAGGATCTCCAAACCCTCATCACTGATCGGTTCCAGGAGTCGGCAAAAGGCAGTCAACTCCTGGGAAGGAGAGAGCAATCGGGAGTCGATGACTGTGGAAAAGGACATGAATTGGAATTATGGAGCAGGAATGCCGAACTATGAAGAAAGAAGAAATTGTCCCCTCTGGATGGAGTGACATTCCTCAAACCGTCTGCTGGAAACCGGTGTCGGCCGCAAAAAACCCTAGAGTCTCCATCTCCAAGGCGGTTGGCGGCCTTCCGGGGCTTCGCCATGCATCACTCAATCCGGAAACCTGGGTAATCTTTCCGTTTTTCCACACATGGGAATCTCCAAAAAAGGGACCGACTTTCAACGGATCGCTCCAGAGATGGATGGAGAGGGTCCTGCTTGATTTGAGCGCGGCCGACAAATGCATCGGTCCGCTGTCCGAACTGACTGTGAACGACGATCCGCGAAGGATGCCGATGAGCCCCAATAGATCAGTGCGATTGCTCCAGTCCTCGGTCATCACCGGAAGATTTTTGATCGGGTTCCCCCTCCCAATGATGATGACTCTGAAATTCGTTCGTGCCGCCACGCCTCGCAGGAATGAGCGGATCATTCCCTCATCAAGGCTCTTGCCCTTGCCGCGGGCATACGGGTGGAGCACTAAATAGGGGGACGTTGCATCGAATCCCGAGGGCAGTCGGCCCTTGGGCAGGAGGAACTCGGGAGATTCCTGTCGGGAGACTCCGAGATGATCGAGGATGCCAAGGTAGCGATTCACCGCGTGATTGTGCTGATTCACGGCGACCCTCTCGCCATGGAGAAAGGAGGCTCCCTCCCTCGCATCGGAGAGACCGATGACTCTCGAGGCACCGGAGGCTCTCGCAAAGAAGGCACTACGGAGGAGTCCCTGGAGGTCGAGGGCCAGGTCGGGCTTCCAGTCGCCCAAGGTTCGGAGCCAGGCAAGGGAACGCACCCAACCGGCCGGGCCCCGGAATTTCTCGCGGGGGAAGAGTACTATTCCCGAAACTCCCGGGTGCCCATCGAGCAGAGTCCTCCACGCGGGGTGAAGAAGCCAACGGATTTCGGCATCGGGGTCATGCCGGCGGAGCGCCGAAACAACAGGTAGCGTATGGATCACATCCCCCATGGAGCTCGGTTTGATCACAAGGATGCGCAGGCGTCGGGAGCTCATCTCGGTGTGATGGATGGGGATGCTGGGGGCACATTTGATGGAGCCTCGGGAATGGTATCGTGGATCCGTTGATCCTCGGGAATATCCAGCTTGAGTTCCAATTCGTGAAGGAGTTTGAAGAGTGTCGGAACCCGCTGTTGTTTCCCGGATCGATAAAGCGAGAGGAGTCGTTGATAAGCCTCCCGCTGCCGTCCCGGAGACTCGGAGGACTCAAAGGCGGCCAACCGGCTCAAATACGCCGGGGCATTTGTGAAGGATGCCGCCTTGGCATAGGCATCGGAGGCGGCGGCGTGATTGAGTTCCTTGGCAGCGGCAAGTCTCCCCAAACTCTCGTAGAGATGGTAGTCGTCGGGGTTATTCCTTATCCCCCGCTCCAGAAAATCCCTGCCGAGTGCGACATACTGTCTGGCTGAACGCTCACGCAGGGCTTCGCTCGGTTGCGTGAGATCCTGAAGGGCTGACGCGCTCGCGTTCCAAGCCATGTGCCATGCCGCAATGTCCCAGTAGAGAAGAACACGGGGTTGAAGGGCTGTTACCGAATCGAAGAGAGTCACCATCTTGCCCCATTCGGTTCTTTCCCAGGCGGCATGGGCACTAATCCAAAGAAACGCCGCAAGCGGTGCCCTGAATCCGCTCAATGCGGCAAGAAATCCGGCCTGACCGACCCGCTCGCGCAGTCCGAGATCCAGGGTTGCGCTCCGGAGTCGGGCCGATCTGTCGAGATGCTGCAACTCGATCTGCCAAGGCAGGATCAGGCTTCCGGCTAGAACCAGAAAGAGGATGGTAACAAGGACCCGGAGAGGGTTGACGCGTCCTGTCATGATCAGAGTTCCCTCTTTTGGAAAACAAAACAGGCGGCCAGGTAATAGATCGCCGTGTAAAGGACGCCGAGGGCAACGGTCTGCCAAAAAACATCCATAGGAATCCCCTTCCCCGCCACGATGTCGTCACTCAGGTTAAATGCCTGTAAATCAGGAAAGACCAACGCCAGAAGAGCGGCCGACAGGCGTGACCACCAGTGCACCGCGATGCCTCCCAACCAATATTCACGGGCGGTCTCCTGAAGGTGCCCGATGAAATACACCGAGGATGAGATCAGGATGGCAAAGAGACCGCTCGTGGCGAACGTAGAGATCATGAGCGTCAGGGAGGCAATCAGCGAAGATTTCACGAAGAGGATCCCCATGGCGGGGATAAGGTTCCAGTTGAAGGCCGATTGACGGATCTCTGCCAGCGCGGACTCGAGTTCCTGGGGTGAGGAGGAGAGGGAGTTTCGTGTCTCCAGGAGAACCGATTGCTCCCGCAACAGGAGGACCGCAAGAAAAAGCCCTCCCAGGAGAAGCGTTGAGAGCAAAAGCATGTAGAGGACGCCGAACAATTTCCCCAGGAGATATTCGTGCCGCGGAACCGGCTTGGAGAGGATTGTGAAGATCGTCCGGTCTTCGAGATCCCTGGGCAGGAGCATCGCGGAGGCAAGGATGGCGAGAAAACTCAGGAAGAGGGACATGGCGCCGAGCGAGACGTCCTTGAGCATCTGGAACTCTTCCTGGAACGAAAACCTCGCCAGGAAGGAGGAGCATCCGATCACCATCAGCGAAAAGATGAGCAGGAACAAAAAAACTTTCTGGCGGACCAGATCGGTGAACGTGTTCCCCGCTATGGCAAGGATCCGTGAGGGTGAGGGGGAGCCTCCGCTCATCGGCGCTTGGGGACTCTTTTTGCAGGGAAGCGGGTGCCGACATCCTCTCCGGCCACCGCGCCCGTGATCCGTCCCTTTTTCCTGCCATGGGCAATGACCGTCTCCACCCCCGCCTCGACCGCGGTGCGGACAGCCTGAAGCTTAGCCCCCATGCCGCCAGTCGAAAGTCTCCCCTTCTCCGCGGTCACGTGGCGGAACGCCGACTCCACATCGGTAATGACCGGGATGCGGACGGCTTTGCCACCGGGACCTGACACCTTGCCCAGCAAGCCGTCGGCGCTTGTGAGAAGGAGCAACAGGCGGGCACTGACAAGCTGGGCCACTTCCGCCGAGAGGCGGTCGTTGTCACCGAAACGGAGCTCCTCGACGGCAACCGTGTCGTTCTCATTGATCACGGGGACGATACCCCGTGAAGAGAGGAGCTTGCCGAGCGTCACGCTGGCATTGCGACGCCGCCCCTCATCAAAGATGTCGTCATGGGTCAGCAGGAGCTGTGCCGTCCTCAGACCATGTCTTTGAAATTGACGCGTATAAGCTTCCATCAGGAGAGGCTGTCCCACAGCGGCACAGGCCTGCTTCCCGGCCAGGTCAGAGGGTCGATCGGGAAGACCGAGCGCATCCACACCGGCAGCCACCGCACCGCTGGAAACAATGACGCACGGGATGCCGGAGGCAATCAGGGAGGCGATCTCGGAGCAGAGTCGGCGGAATTGTGCCTTGTCAAGGGAGCATCCCCCTTCCCTGGCTAGGATACCGGTACCGAATTTCAGGACGACGGGGCGTTGTTTCATGGAGTTCCTTGTTCAGAGTTTGCAGCAATCATGATTTCCAGAAAACCGGCCTCGAGGGCAAGTCCCTCCTGAACACCCCGTTCCAGCGAGGTGCGGAGTCGCTCAACGGCCTCAAGACACCGGAGCAGTCTCCGTGACTCGTCGTTATCGGGCGGCGCATCGCCGTCATGAAGCGGACGGATCCTTCTTCCGAAATGATCCGCAACAAGCGAGAGCAACCGGGAACGTTCCTCCAAGGACTCGGACTCCGCCACGGCTTTGAGCTGTTCCTCCCTCTCGGACATGTCGATCTCCGTGGTCTTTCCAAAATGGGACTTCTCCGCGGAGAGCTCCTCCTTGAGTCTCTCGGAAGAAGCCACCCTCGACTCCTCAAGGAGATCCCTGAAGCCACGAGTCAGGCTGAATGCCGCTGTCGGATCCGTGTGCGAGCCTTCAGAAAAAAACTCTTCCATGAGGGCTCGAAGTCTTTTTGAACGCTCATCCTCGGGGATTCCCTTACCGGGGCGAAGCACCAGGGAGATGCAGCGCGAGCGGATCGTCTCCAACAGGGCCTCCGGCAATTCCGTGGTCAGGAGGAGAAGGGAACCGTCGGGCGGTTCCTCGAGTGTCTTCAAAAAGGCATTGGCTGCCTGAGGCATCAACCGGTCGGCTTCGTGAATCACTGCCACTTTGCGTTTCCCTTTCTCAGGGGTCCTGTGAAGGGCGGCTTCAAGCTCACGGATCTGCTCGGTAAGAAGACGGCGGGATTTCGACCCCGGTTCGATGCTATGAAAATCGGGAAGGCTCTCCACATGATTGGATCCGCTCTCAAGAAACAGGCCTGCCAATTCTTTGGCCAGAAGTTTGACCCCTGATCCCGGAATCCCGGAAATCAGGTAAGCATGGCCAAGCCTTCCCTCATCAAGGGCCTTTTGCAGAAGGGAGAGGGTCTCTTCCCTAGATAAGGCCATGGCAACGCTCCTTGATCACCTGTTCGATGAATTTGGCCACGGATGCCTCATCGGGAGCGGCATCGATGAGAGAAATTCGCCCGGGATATTTTTGAGCCAGCTCCAAATACCCGGCGCGCACCGCCTCAAAGAAAGAGAGACTTTCCTGTTCCATCCTGTCTGCTGGTCCACCCCGTTCGAAGGAGCGACGGCTTCCCTCCTCCACCGGCAGGTCAAGAAGAAGAGTCAGGTCGGGCAGTGTCCCGCAAACCGCGAAATCATTGATCAGGGAGACCTTTATTGGATCCAGGGCTCGTGCCACCCCCTGATAGACCGTTGTAGAGTCCAGGAAACGATCGCACAGAACGGCGGCCCCTCTCTGAAGTGCAGGTCGGACCACCTCCCTGACAAGTTGAGCCCGGCTCGCGGCAAAGAGCAGGAGCTCTGTTTCCGAAGTCATTGCGCCGGCGGATTCATCATGTTGAAGAAGGTGTCGTAGTTTCTCACCGATCGGAGTCCCCCCCGGCTCCCTGAGCAAGATCACCTCACGACCAGAATTGCGGATCATGGAGGAGAGGCGGCGGATCTGTGTCGATTTGCCGCACCCCTCGGATCCTTCAAACGTGATGAACCACCCTCTGCTTGCCATGAATGATTATCATACCCAGAGCGGGAGCGGGTTGAAGCGTTAAAAAAAGCCCCATCTCAACTCGTGGCAG
>CAIKFI010000128.1 GCA_903826635.1 uncultured Spartobacteria bacterium
GACATGACCAGAAGGCAGAGCATGCTGACCGTATCCTCGAAATACTCCTCCTTTTTTTCACGGCAGTAGTTGAAGACACCATTCAGCCACGCCTGATTGCCGAGAGCTGCAGCGGCAACACCCGTTGGAGCGATAAAGCAGGCTGAGTCGAAAGCGTTCCCCTTGATGTCCGATCCATCAAGATGGAATCCGGATCGCAAGGATTCGGGATTTTTCGCATGCGAAAGCACCCACGCAAGGAAAGGGGTCAGCAGTGCTTTGGCCCGGGGGTCTTCGAGGGTTGAGGCGGCCCAACCGATGCGCCACGGGACCCGGCAGGCGTTGTAGTTGAATTCCCCGTCATGGAGGCCCTCCAGAAACTTCGGTTTGGCAGGGATCCATTGGCCCTTTTCCTCAATTGAAAAATCCGGCGCCAGTCCGGCAACCGGCGAGAATTGATTCTGGAGTTGGTTCAGGATGGCGTAGGATTTTGTCTCCACCAGCTTCCATCGTTGATCCCCCGTGGCCTCCAGAAATGCCCGGAAGTGTGTGGGCATGAAGTCGGAAGGGCGTGTTTGCCCCTCCTCTTCATTCCAGTCTCCCAGTTTCAGGGAACCGTCGGGTCTGACCAGAGAGGTGCCGATTTCATGAATCAATGACTTTGCCTCCTCAAGATAACGGGGATCCCCCCACTGCCCGTGAGCAAGAAGGAGAGCGAAAGCGATATCCAAATCACCATCAGTGGCAGAATCATTCCTGCAGGGGCTTTCGTCCATCGGTATTTGCCAGCACATGAATGCTGGATTGATCTTGGATGGGAAGCGTTTTCGGAAGCTGTTCAGGCCGTCAAAGAAGCCCTTTGCTTTGGGATCCGAGCCAGCCATGTAGGCGGTGATCATCATGCCGTATCCCATTGCTTCCGAGACGGTGCGTCCTCTGCGGTCGTATTTGATTTTGTAATCTCCGGGAACTTTGACCGAGGGAAGAATGTATTTGGCTCTCCAATAGGAATAAAAATCCCGGACCGACTTGTTCACTTGCTCGCGAGGGATTGCATCCGGCACAACTCCCTCACGGTGGAAGCTTCCGGCTTGAGGGAATGGTCTGAGGTCTTTCTCTTGGTAGGATGCTGAAACTTCCTCGGCGCGAAGCGACACGGTCTGCATAAGAAAGAAGAGAAAGAAAATCACGGGGGCGCATGTTAACCTGAATGTGCTGTGACGCTGAACGAGGGGAGGATGGTTTTTCAAAGAATGCAACGGGAGCTTGTTCATCGTGAAAGCGATCCTTCCAGCAATTCCTAAAGGGTTCCTATCCGGGACTCTATCTCGATCGTTTCCCCGCTGCTCTGTAAGTCTTGTCATGATGGGAAGCTTCGATTATTTACTACATTTTTCGTAACCCCCTTAGATAATAATTCCTAAAGTTCATGAGTTCCTTACTTTTTTTTCCCAAGATATTTTTGGCTGGCGGAGCTTTTTTAGGAGCTTTTCAAGAGCCATCCCAGGTGGATGTCATGAACCACACACTTCCCGGAATGGAGATTCCCGCCTCCCAGGTCGTCTGCCGCTCTCGATGGGGCACCCCGATGCCGCCAACCTCGCCTCCAATGGATGGCAGGGCTGGTTACAGTTTGATTGCACCAATCAAGAAAAAGTTCATTGAGCGGAGTCTTTGGATCCCTCCTGTCTCAGGACAGCGTCCCGTGGTTAAAAATCAATAAATCAGGCGGTAGCGAAGACGGAGAGCTCTGCTTGAAACGATCTTGAAGGATGCATGCCATCCTCTTGAATCGAGGAGTGAGGATCTGCTGCTGAAACAAGCAATCAGGTATACTTGAGCACCTCATCGATGGTGGTGATTCCCTCGAAGATGCAGCGCATGCCGTCCGCCCTCAGCGTGCTCATGCCGAGTTCCATGGCCTTCTGTCTCATCACCACATTCGGGGCCCGGTCATTGATCAGGGCGCGGATCGGGTCCGAGACTTTCAAAAGCTCGTAAAGCCCCTTTCTACCCTTGTATCCCGTTTGATTGCACTCGGTGCATCCCTTTCCAAAGTAGAAATTCTTGTCTCCGATGTCATAGGGAGAGAGGCCCAACTGCGAGAGCAGGGCCTCGTCGGGTTCGTAGGAGACCCTGCACTTCGAACAGATTCTTCTCACCAATCGCTGGGCAAGTACCCCCTCCAGGGATGCCGAGATCATGAAAGGTTCCACCCCCATGTCCACCAGTCGAGAGATGGCTCCGGTTGAGTCATTGGTATGTAGTGTCGTGAAGACAAGGTGACCTGTGAGGGAGGCCTGGATGGCAATCTGGGCGGTCTCAAGGTCGCGAGTCTCACCGATCATGATGCGGTCCGGATCTTGTCGTAGAAATGCCCTCAGAACCCGCGAAAAGGTCAGTCCGATGCCCTCGTTAATCGGAACCTGCATGATGCCGTCTATCTCGTATTCCACCGGATCCTCGGCCGTCAGCAGTTTGGAATCAATCGTATTGATCTTGTTCAGGCACGCATAGAGGGTCGTGGTCTTGCCCGATCCTGTTGGTCCCGTGACGATGAAGATCCCGTTCGGCTTCTGGATCGCTTCCAGGATGTATTCATAAACGTCCTGCGGCATCTGGAGCGTTTCCAGGTCAAGTTGAACGGCACTCCGGTCGAGAACACGGAGGACGACGCTCTCTCCGAACTGGGTTGGAAGGGTGGAGACACGGAGATCGACCGTCTTACCCTGGATCTGACGCTGGATACGTCCATCCTGCGGGACCCTCCGTTCGGCGATGTTGAGGTTGGCCATCACCTTGACTCGGGAGATCACGGGAAGAGCCAGATGACGGGGGGGAGGTTCCATTTCGTAGAGCGCGCCATCCACGCGGTAACGGATCTTGAACTCCTTTTCAAAGGGTTCGAAATGAATGTCGCTCGCCTGAGCCTGCACGGCCCGATCCAGGATCAGGTCGACATATCGGATGATCGGAGTGGAATTGGCCTCCGCAGCGGCGGCGGCCGCATTGAATTCCTCCTCGGATTCCAGGGTGGTGATACCCGTGTTCCTGAGTTGTCCGAGCACGTCCTCCATCGAGGTCTCCTCGGATCCATAATGCCTCTTGATCAGCTCCTCGACTTGTTTCCTGGGGGCAACCACCTGAACGATTTCCCTGTTCAGGGTGAAACGAATATCCTCGAGCGCCTGAATATCGAGCGAGTTGGCAAGCGCAATGGTGAGTTGGTTTCCGGAGGCCCACAGAGGGATGGCCTCGTGAAGTCTTGCCATTCCCGCAGGAATCAAATGGATCAGGCCGGGTGTGGGCTCGAATGTGGAAAGATCCATGGCATCGACCCCAAGTTCGGAGGCCATGATCCGGGCAAAGGAAAGGGAATCCGCAATGCCCTGTTCCTCCATGATCTCGTCGATCGCTCTTCCCGTATTTCTTGCCTCGGTCAACAACTCCTCCGCCGTGACTTCGCTCAATGTTCCCGAGCGTTTGAAAATATCGATGACTTGATCGGGATTCATGTCGTTCTCAATGAGTATCCCCCATGGTGCTGGAAATGACCTCCTCCGCGGTGGTGAGGCCTGCAAGCACTTTGCGGATCCCGTCCTCCCTCAGCGTTCTCATGCCAAGTTCCCGGGTTCGGTGGCGGATTTGAAGGGTCGTGGCGCTCCTGTTGATCATCTGACGGATCTCATCATCCACAACGAAGATTTCGAAGATGCCCATGCGTCCGCGGAATCCCTTACCCCTGCATTTTTCACATCCGACCGAAGTCATTGGGGTGGCTTTGGAGAGTTGCGAGGCATCAAGGTTCAGAGAGCGGGTCTCGTATTCGGTGAGTTCGTAGGGTATTTTGCAATGAGGACAGAGCTTGCGGACGAGTCGCTGGGCCATGACTGCTCTCAAGGCGCTGGAGACGAGGAATGGCTGGACGCCAATATCGACGAGACGAGCCACGGCCGAAGGGGCGTCGTTGGTGTGAAGGGTAGAGAGCACAAGGTGTCCCGTGAGGGAGGCATTGATGGCGATCTGGGCCGTCTCCTTGTCCCGGATCTCGCCGACCATGATGATATTGGGTGCTTGGCGGAGCATCGACCTGAGCGCGGCAGGAAAGGTCATGCCCACCTCGGCGTTCACCTGCACCTGGTTGATGCCCGTCATCTGATACTCCACGGGTTCCTCAACGGTGATGATTTTTCTGTCGGGCCTGTTCATGTAGTTGAGGCAGGCGTAAAGAGTGGTTGTCTTTCCGGATCCCGTCGGTCCCGTGACAAGGATGATCCCGTCCGGCAGTTTCACAAGTCGCTCGAACATGGCCTGGTCATCGCTAAGGAAGCCAAGTTCGGGAAGGCCCAGCACGAGGGATGATTTGTCGAGGATACGCATCACGACACTCTCCCCGTGAACGGTCGGGACGGTCGAGACACGAAGATCGACCGTCTTGTCGCCGAGCCGAATTTGAATGCGACCGTCCTGAGGCACCCTTTTCTCGGCGATGCTCATCGATCCCGTCATGATCTTCAGGCGGCTGATAATTGCGCCCTGAAGTTTTTTCGGGGGGCTTTGGACCTCCTGAAGGTTGCCGTCGATCCTGAAACGGACGCGGAGGGATTTTTCTAGCGGTTCGATGTGGATATCACTGGCCCGGTTGTTCTGGGCCTCAAAAAGAAGGCTCGATACGAGTTGAATGATCGGTGCGTCATCCTCCGTTTCCTCTCCGGCTTCCAGGGAAAAGTTGTTTCCAAAACCTTCAAGCTCCCGGGGGTAGAGCAGGGCCACCTGCTCGGCAATCAGGGAGGGGACGGCGCAGACAAATTCCACCGGACGATTGAGCACGAATCCCAGACTGTCAAACGCCTCAAAATCGAGAGGGTCGGAGATGGCGAGAACCAGTGATCCATCGTGTTCGGAAACGGGAACGGTCCTATACCTCCGTGCCGTTTCAGCCGGCAGCTTGGCAAGCAGCTCCGGAGTTTGAGTGACTTTCGAAAGATCGATGAATCCCATTCCGTTTTGCAAGGCCAGCGTTCGGGCCACCTGCTCCGCCGAGACAGCACCATCCTTAAGAAGGAGATCGACCACGCCGATCCCTCCGCATCTCCCTGTTGCATCCGCCACCTGCTGCGCGGTCACCAGCCCGGCATCTTTGAGGATCTCCAGGGTGTATTCGTCGTTGGCGGGCACGTTGATGGATGGATTGGAAGATAAGATTTATCGGCCTCTTGGGGTGTAATGTCAACGGGAGGTACATATGAAGGCTGCAATTGATTTCAGGACACGGGTTGAGATATCTTCCGAAGATACATGGATCGATATCGCACCATTCTCATCTTCGGGGCTCCCGGAAGCGGCAAGGGAACCCAGGGTAAAATCCTCGGTAAAATTCCCGGTTTCTATCATTGCGCCTGCGGCGACGTCTTCAGATCTCTTGATCCTGCAAGTGAATTGGGCGGTGCCTTCTTGGAATACTCCAGCAAGGGCCTGCTTGTGCCCGATGAAATGACAGTACGCCTGTGGCATGAGTCCATTCGCAAGACCGAGGAATCGGGCAAGTTCAAACCGGGTCGCGACTTCCTGATCCTCGACGGTATTCCCAGGAATGTTGCCCAATGTGAACTGATGGAGGAACTGATCGAGGTTCGCCGTGTGTTTCATCTCTCCTGCCCGGACCGGGACAAACTGGTGGAGAGGCTCAAAAAACGGGCCCTGCGTGACAACAGGCTTGATGATGCCAACGAGGAAGTCATCCGCAGCAGGTTGGCCACTTATGACTCGGAGTCAAAGCCGATGCTCCATCACTATGACAACGTCAAGAGACACGACATCGATGCCTCCATGACGCCTCTTGAGGTGATGTTTGAGATTCTCAAGGGACTGCTCGAGGAGACGGGGGCCCCTTCACCCCGCTAAGATCTGAGAATGATCCATTTTAAGATCTTCCTGGTTTCCCCAAGGCGTCCCTTGGGATGTGATTAGCGGATCCTCCCACGGCATGCGCATCCTTTTTGCCGGAACCGGAGACATTGGGATCCCGTCACTCCGCTATCTTTTCGCCAACCATGAACTTGTGGGGATCCTTACCCAACCGGACAGGCCGGCGGGACGGCATCGGGATTTGAAATCCCCCGCCATCAAAGAGGAGGCCTGTAGGATTGCTCCGGGGATACCCCTCCTTCAGCCCGAGTCCCCAAGGCTTCCCGAGGTGCTCCCGTGGATGGAGGAGCGCCGTCCCGAGGTGATGGTGACGATGGCTTACGGGCGAATCCTTCCCTTGGAAATTCTGGAGCTTCCGCCGTTGGCGTGCCTCAATATCCATGCCTCACTTCTGCCCAGGCACCGTGGTGCTTCCCCAATCCAGTCCGTGATCGCTTCCGGTGAGAGGGAGAGTGGAATCTCCATCATGTATATGGCCGAAGGCCTTGATACCGGGGATGTGCTTCTGGAGAGACGCTTGCTTCTTAATCGACGTGAGACAGCCGGATCCCTCTCGGGGCGTCTTGCCGAACTTGCGGCTCTCTCGCTTGCCGGATCCCTCGACTTGCTGGCCCTGGGCGTGGCCCCAAGAATCCCTCAGGACCATGCTCTGGCGACTGTGTGCGGCAAGATCACCCGGGATCAATGCTTGATCGACTGGAGTCTTCCCGCCTCTGTCTTGGAGCGGAAAATCCGATCTCTCCAGCCCAGGCCGGCCGCTTTTACTTCACTGAAACTTGAGTCGGGAGAAACTCTTTTTTTCAAGATCCACTCTTCGATCCTTGCCAGGAGATCCTGTGGAGAGCCCGGTTCTCTTCTCCGGGCCGACGATCGGGGCATGCTTGTCGCATGCGGTGAGGGAAGTCTTCTTTTGGGAAGGATCCAGCCCGAGGGGAGGGGAATCATGCATTCCTCGGCATTTCTCCGCGGGCGCCGGCTGCAGATCGGAACCCTTCTTGGCTAATTTCTTGGGTCTTCTCCCTGCCGCAGGGATTGGAAGGGAGGAACAGGTCGGAGCGTTTTGACTTTGCCTGCATGGCTTCCTGGGGTTTGATGTTTACCCATGGCAGACTCATCACAACCACCGAAATACGGACGCATCGTTCTCAAGATCAGCGGAGAAGCTCTCAAGGAGCCCGGAAGTTCGGACAGCGTTTCCCCGCAGATCGTTCAACGTGTTGCGGCCTCGATTGCAGAGGTGCGCGGAATGGGGGTCGAGGTTGCCGTTGTCGTGGGCGGGGGAAATATCTGGAGGGGACTGGCCGCGAGTCATCGCGGTATGAACCGTGCGACCGCGGACTACATGGGGATGCTTGCCACGGTGATCAACGGCATGGCCCTCATGAGTGCCCTCGAAGATCTCGGTCACTCCACCCGTGTCCAGACGGCGATCCAGATGAATAACGTGGCCGAACCCTTCATCGTGCGACGTGCCATCCGTCACCTTGAGAACGGGCATATCGTGATTTTTGTGGCAGGCACGGGCAACCCGTTCTTCTCCACAGACACGACGGCGGCCCTTCGGGCCAATGAAATCGGCGCCGAGGTGATCATGAAGGCGACCAAGGTGGACGGCATTTACGACAGCGATCCGAAGAAGAATCCAGGCGCCGTACGGTTCGACCGTCTCACTTACTCTGATGCCCTTTCACGCCGCCTCGAGGTGATGGATTCAACGGCTTTTTCACTCTGCATGGACAATGCCATGCCCATCATCGTTTTTGACATGTCCAATCCCGAGAATATTCTCCGTGCGGTAAGAGGCGAGAAAGTCGGGACCCTTGTCACGGATGATCAACCAGCCAAATAACCCAATACAACAATGAGCGCCGAAGAAGTATTTTTTGAAGCAGAAGAAGGAATGGAAAAAGCCGCGGAGTTCATGATGCATGAATTCAACGCGATCAGGACTGGCAAGGCTTCCCCGGCACTTGTTGAGAACATCGATGTCTCCGTTTATGGCAGCAGCATGAAGCTCAAGCAGCTTGCGCTGATCACTTCACCGGAACCCCGACTGCTCGTCATCCAGCCATTCGACGCAGGCACGGTGCAGGACATCGAGCGGGCCATCCAGGAGAGCAAGGTGGGCATTAATCCGGCCGTCGATGGGAAATTGATACGCCTGCGCATCCCCGAACTCTCCGAGGAGAGACGCAAAGACCTTGTGAAGACGATCCATAAAATCTCGGAGGAGACTCGGGTGCGAGTCCGTGCCTGCCGCAGGGAAGCGATGGAGGGAGCGAAGAAGCTTCAGAAGGAAGGGATCATGACGGAGGATGATCTTGAGCGTGCGGAAAAGGAGATTCAGAAGCTTACTGACAAACAGGTCGAGTCGATTGACAAGCATGTTGCCACTAAGGAAGCGGAGTTGATGAAGGTGTAGTCTTCGAGCGACTCCTGCCGGATTTTACTCCCATTTTTTCTGATGTGCGTTTTTCATCGACTTCGAAGGACCGCCTTCCTGATCGCAGTGACTGTCCTGGCCTGTGTTTCTTCGTTTCAAGATGTCCTGCGGGCCCAAACGACATCCACACTGGCCGATCCGGCTCCCGAATTTACCGGAGGAGCGGAGGCGGGGCGCTCCATCAAGCTCTCCTCGCTCCGAGGCAAGCCGGTTGTGCTTGTGATCGCACCCTCTCCAAGGGATCGCACTTTCAAATCCCAAATATCACAACTCAAGGGGAATTTCGAACGAATGGCCGCCCAAGGTTTCATCTGTTTTGCCGCATTCACGACAGAGGGTGGGCGCATCCCTTCCAACATCCCATTTGTCCTGGTCAACGATCCCTCAGCAACATCCGCAAGTTATGATGTGCATGGTGGATTTGCGATCGCCGTGATCGGCCGTGACGGCAACCTTGACTGTCTGAGCACAAAGCCGTTACCCGGCCAGCGCATCCTGGATCTTGCAATGAACAATGCCGCGATGCAGTCATTGATAAGACGTTGAATGCACCCAATGGAATCACCGTATCCACACTCCAATCGATAAAACCTGTATGAAACTGATGATAAGATCCCTTCAAAGCGCGCTTCTCGTAGCCTTTGCCACCCTACTCTTTCCGCTCCAAGTTCATGCGGAAACCGCCAGGGAGACCCGGATTGCTGCGGAGAAGGCCCTGCATCGCCTCTACAACAACAACCACAAGGCCCGTATAATAGGTGACAAGGCCGTGGCCGTTCTCGTTTTTCCGGCAGTGTATAAAGCTGGTTTCATGGTCGGTGTCCAGACTGGTAACGGCGTCTTATACAAGCATGGAAAAGTGGAGGGTTATTACAACACGACCGCCGCTTCCTACGGTTTGCAAGCTGGAGTTCAGAAGTTCTCCTATGCGCTCTTCTTCATGGATGAGGATTCCCTTCATTACCTAAACAAGAGTGGCGGTTTTGAGGTTGGAGGCGCTCCCAGCCTGGTGATTGCGGATGAAGGATTCTCCTCCTCCCTTTCGACCACAACCCTGCAGAAGGGAATCTATGCCTTCTTCTTCGGCCAAAAAGGCCTGATGGCCGGGCTCGGACTTCAGGGGACAAAAATCACCGAATACACCCCGAGCGAGTAGGCTCGGAGTTCTTTCCCTAGCTTCCCTACATGGGATCGGAAGCCGGGGAGAAACCGAAACTAGCATCCGGTCCCCAGGCGCTGTAATCGGCGTTATCCATATTTACTTGAGCGTCGAGGAGGTTTTCGTCGGCCTGCTGTTCCTTGTATTCAAGGGCTTTATATTTCTTGTATTGATCGGGACCTCCCACCATGAGGGAGCGCCTTGCCGGATCTGCAAAGACATAGACGGGACCATTCTTTCCCGAATTCCGAGTTAACTTGCCCGCTTTCATCTGTTGAAGCGCCGCCAATTGTGAGGGCGTGGAAGCGGGAATGGTTTTAAATCCGGCAACCGCCAGCAGGTTGCGTTTTTCAGGTATGTTGGAGCAGGAGGAAAGGGAATGCATCAAGACCAGCAACCCCAGAAACGTTCCAAATGTAGCGGCTCTCATCGTGGTGAGGGATCATTGAATTCTGGTCCCCAATAGGGGATCTCCAGACCTCCCCAGTCACTCCACACATTGGTTGCATCAGAATTCAGGGATTTTGTGGCCTTTGTATCCATGGAGAGCTCGTTTTTCAGACGAAGTTGCTGGTAGGCCTGATATTCCCGCTCAGTTCCCACAAAGAGGAGGTGTTGTGCCGCATCGGGAAAGAGAAAAACGGTTTTTCCATTCTTGACGAGAGAGGACAGATGTCCCCGGGGGAGTGAGCCAATCAAGGCGGTCTGCTTTGCTGAGGTTGGTTTGAGGCTTCTGAAGCCAGCCTGTGTCAGCAGGGCTTCCTTGTGTTGGGATGATTGACAACCGGTTTCCGTCAACAACACAACAAGGCCTGCAAGGAGTGCGGGGAGTAAAAGTTTCAGTCTTCCCTTCACGAGGATTGTTTTTAATCTGTCCTGTCTTCAGGGGAAATCCGATCAGGTCTCAATAGAATCCCGGACCCCAGAATCCTCCGCCCCAGCCACCCCAATAATCGGCATTCATGTCAGCGGCCTCCACCTTGTCCTCTTGGAGTTTATACTGACGCACATACTGCTGATAGGTCGTGAATTGCTGCTGGTTGCCTATCAGGAGCGTCTTGTTCCTTGCATCCGCATACAGGAAGAAGGTTTTCCCTTTTTTGCTAATCGGAATGATCTTGCCCTGGGGAATTGTCTGAAGTTGGGAAACCTGTGCCGGCGTGGAGGGGACGATCGTGCGGAACCCCGCCGCACTCATCAGCACCTCCTTGTTTTGACCTGAACTGCATCCCGTTAAAATCAAAACCGGAATCAAGAGGAGAGCGTTTCGGATATTCATCTGGTTAGTATGTAGCCCTTACAACCCCATCGAGGCGAGCAGGAAAACCACTCCTGAGAACACCAGGCAGTAGTATCCAAACCAGGACCAATGACCCTTTTCCAACCAGTTTGAAAGGAGTCGTAAGGCCAGGAGTCCCGCGAAAAATGCGGCCACCATGCCGATCAGACCCGGTCCCACCTGATGCAGAATCTGATGATGGATTGCCGAATGATCAGGCGATTTCAGCAGACGCTTAAGTTCGAGCGCCACAACACCTGGCGTGATGACGACCGCAAGTGCAAAGCTGAATTCCTCCACCCTGAGTCGGGTAACGCCTAGGAGCATCCCGACGGAGATTGTCGCACCCGAGCGGGAGAGTCCCCTGAAAGGCATGCAGATACCCTGCGAAATACCGATCCAAATCGCCGAACGGAGGCCGACCGACGGGATCGACCCCTTACCACCCAAATATCCGGCCAAGAGGATCAGGATCCCGGCGGCCAGAAGAGCTGCTGCTATGAGGTGGAGATTGCCGAAAAGATGTTCAATCTCTGCGCGTTCATGAGTGCCGTGGAGCAATGATTTCTCCAGAAGAGCCTTCAATGCAAAACCAACAAGGACCGTGGCCACGGTCGCCGCTCCGACATTCGTGATCATGCTCTTGAAATTGGAGGCACTCGAGAAGAATGTTCGATTCCAGGCTTTCCAGAAATAGGCGATGACGGCGATCATCGTGCCGGCATGCAGCATGACGAGAAGAAAGGTCATGGAGGGGCTGGTCGGGTCGAACCCCATCAGCTTTTCAGCGACAATGACATGGGCTGAACTGGAAACGGGAAGAAGTTCCGCAGCTCCCTGGATCAGGCCCAGCAGAAGGATTTGAAGGAGTGATGGTTCCATGGGATCAAGAGTTGGGATGTGGTTCTCGGGGATTGAATAGGTTCACCGAGGTAATTGCAATCTCCGGAGGTTCTCCCCTGAAGAAAATCACGTGATGCACGATCCCCGCTCAGTGATCTCAAGCGCGTCCCGAGAGTGTGGTGAAGACCATGACCCAGAAACTCTGGGCCACGATGAAGAAGGGGACACCAAGAGCCGGAGGGAGTGAGTAAATGATGCAGACCAGGGGAATCCAGACCATCCAGTTGGCCATCAGAACCGGGAAGATATTCATGGCGTAAAAATTGAAAGGCGAGTGCCCGTGAAATCCTAAAAAAGTGAATCCGTGATCCTTCCAGAGGATGATGCAGACGGCCTGGGGAATGGCAAGAAGTGGGCAATACAGAAAGGCATCAACAAGCACTTTTTTCCCGATGACGGGCAGTGAATTCGAGGGGCCGAAAAGACAAAACTGTAGGCGATAGAAGAGATCCACCTGCATTCCGATAAGGCCCCAAAAGGGAATGCCGAAAAGGAGACGTGCCGCCAGTCCCGGTGAATCCTTCTTGTGGAGTTGATTCTTAGGCAGAATCAGCCTGATGAATTCCGGAAAAATCGCGGAGGCAACGGCCGTTCCTGTAAAGGAGAAGAGGAGTCCAAAGTGCGAGCGAACAAGAGCGAGGTTCTCAAAGGCATGTCGTGCCGATGGAAGGAACAGGTAGGTACAGGCCATGACGGCCATGATCGATTGGAGAAGGAGTCCGGGGATCAGATTGGCCCGTAGAGCCCCGAGGGACTTTTTCCACGATCGACGGAGCAGGTCGGGTGAGTGTCGTCGGTTCACCGTGGGGATGGTTCGGTGCAGGCCGAATGAATCATGTCTTCAAAGGCCTGCGCTGAGGAACTGACAAGCGCTTCCGGACCGGTCATCTTGACATAGACATCACCCTGGGCGCTTTGAAGAATAGCGCCCCGAAGTCCCGTTCGGGCTTGCGGAGTCGAATTGTTACGGTCCATGCCGCTGGAAAAAAGCCCCGAGGCCGTGACTAGCGTCACATCCGTCAAGTTGTCGCGCCTTGATTCTGTTATGGCTTTCACTGGGGAACCGTCAGGATTGGAAAACTGCGCTGTCCACCGGTCCACGTTGGCCTGGACACTGCCTCCCTCTCCTCGACCGAAGCAAAAGAAGGTGACCGTTGCCGGAGCAATGCCCGGAACAGATGAAGGAATGTTCAATTCAGCCTTGCGAATCGAGGAGGTCGGGGGAACCCAGATCCATCCTTCCGGTCGGGGAAAAGAAAAAGAGCCAACCGAGAAGACGACGGGGGAAGGAGGAGCGTCGGCCTGCTGACCCAGGGAAGAGGAAAGCCCCAGCACCGGAAAAAGTGAAACCAAGAGAAAAGAAAAAAGCCTCCGTTGAAGGAGGCTTTTGACTGAGAGAGAGAAAATCTCCATTCTCGGGAAGGGGAGGCTGAAAATCAGCGCTTGGAGAACTGGAAGCGCTTGCGTGCTCCGGGGCGTCCTGGTTTCTTTCTCTCACGCATGCGGGGATCGCGTGTCAGAAGACCATCTGCCTTGAGAAGAGGGCGGTTCGCCTCGTTGAACTCATTAAGAGCTCGGGCTATTGCTAGGCTGAGAGCACCCGCCTGTCCCTGAAGGCCCCCACCGGAGGTCTTGGCCTCCACGTCGTAGTTCTTCACCGCATTCAAAACCTCAAGGGGTTTCAGAACAGTGTTCTGCATGGAGACCGTCGTGAAATACTCGTCAAAGCTCTTTCCATTGACATTGATCTTGCCGGTTCCTGCCGTGATCTGAATTCTCGCGACTGCGGTTTTGCGGCGTCCTGTGGTGGCTGTTTTTTCTGTTGCCATGAATTAAAAAAATAAAACGGTTGAAAAAATAAAAGGGTTGCTGAGTGACGTCTGGTTTACTTGACCGGTTGTGGATTCTGGGCTGTATGGGGATGCTCCGGGCCGCGATAGACCTTGAGTTTACCATAAATCGTGCTGCCGAGGCGGTTGTGAGGGATCATTCCCTTGACGGCCTTCTCGATGAGCAACTCAGGGCGTCGTGCGCGACGTTGACGGAAGGTTTCGGACTTATGTCCTCCGACGAAACCGGAAAAGCTCATGTAAGTTTTTTGGGTTTCCTTCTTTCCCCCGATCTGGACATCGCCGGCGTTGATGACAACGACGAAATCACCGGTGTCGACATGAGCCGTGTAGATGGCCTTGTGCTTGCCGCGCAGGAGGTTCGCTGCTTGGACGGCGACGTGACCCAGATGTTGGTTCTTGGCGTCAATGACCCACCAACTGCGTTTGACTTCGGGTGCTTTTGCGGAAAATGTCTTCATTCGGAATAGGGAAAGGTTGTCGAAACTAGGAAATCATCGACGTGATGTCAAAGGAGAAAAGAGTTTTTTTCAAAGGGTGTTCATTTTCCTGCCAACCGGGGATTTCTTTTTCTTTCTCTTGAGGGCTCCCCTCATCAGTCTCGGAGCATGCCCTCGTTAAGTTTTCTCGGGACAGGTTCCGGTATTCCCTCCTCCGAACGTTATTTCCCCTGCACGCTTGTCCATCTGGATCGGTTGCGACTTCTCGTCGATGCCGGAGAACCGTGCGTCCACCTGCTCAGGGAGCGGGGTGCGATCATTCAGGAGATCGACGCAATCCTGATCACGCATGGACATGTCGATCACATCGGAGGAGTTCCTGCATTCCTGCAGGGGGCGATGCTTTACGGACGAACAAAGCCTCTTTCCATCCATCTCCCCCAAGAGATGATCAGCCCCCTTCGCGCCTGGATATCCGCCCTTTATCTCCCCGAATCGGGATTGGGATTTTCCATCAACTGGATGCCCTGGGACCCCGCATCGCCTCTCCTCTGGGAGGGGGTCACCGTCACGCCGCAAGCGAACGGGCATCTGGAGCTCTGCTACCGGGGATTGCTCGATGCTGATTCCTCGAAAGCTTGCCAGTCCTACTCGCTTGCCATCGAGCAGGGGGATTTCAGGTTGGTTTTCAGCGGTGATCTTGCCAACTCATCCGAGTTGAGTCCGCTTCTCTCAAAGCCCGCTACGGTCCTTGTGTGCGAACTCTCCCACATAACTCCGGAGGAGTTAGCCGGTGAACTTGCAAAAGCCGACCTGAAAACCTTGTGCCTCGTCCACTTGTCGGAGGATCTGGTCGGTGACCGGGAGGACTTGCAATCCAAGATGGAAGAAATTTTGCCTGCGATCCAGGACGTGATGATCCCCGAAGACGGCTCCGTGATCGATTTTTAACGAGCCTTGCGAGCCTTAAGAAAGAGGAAGAGCCTTCAAATCCCGCATTCTGCGACCCGGATGGCTGGAGGAAGTTCCCGGATTCCTCTTCCCTGCCATTGTTGGGATTAAGGTCGTAAGCCCGGTGGCTCCACCTGGATGACAGGAAGCGGAATTCTTAGCCTGATTTCGTCGTCGAGAAGAATCTCGACATGGTAGGTGCCGTATTTCTGGAACTGCATCCCCCCGAAGAAATGAACATTCGTGGCGTGGGCACTTAGGTCCCCCAAGCTGAAGGGGACCTCCGCCTGGGCAATGGCCTGATCCTCCTCGGGATCGTAGATCAGGCATTTTTGTATGAAATCCCCGCTTCCTCCGCACCACCGTGTCCAGAGGCAGAGTTTGAAAAATCCGATCGGGAGGTTGGGGGCAGGGATCGCCCCGATGACTCCCACAAGAGTTTGCTGGCCACTCATTTCGGCCCGCACATCCTCACAGAGAATCGCGGCCTGCAAGTCGGGTAGGATCATTTGTGATGTCATGGTCAGAGCTTTAGGTGCTAGTGCTAATCCTTTGCTTTGGCAAGGAGAGGCTGTTTTGGAATCGGGTTGGCGCGCCTTCCCTAATGACAATAGGATAGTTGAATGGATGCCCTGTGCTGTTTTGCTCCCGGTCGGGTCGAACTTTTGGGGAATCACACCGATTACAATGGCGGCTATGTGCTTTCAGCCGCGATTCCCCAAGGGGTTCGGGCCTCGGGTTCCAAGCGGGACGATGGCCTGATCCGACTCTCAACACTCCTCGGTGAGGAGACACTTCTACGGGAAGGCAGTGCCGACGCTTCTTACCCCTTCGTGAAGTCGGGGGAGTGGAGTGATTATCCCTTGGCTGTGCTTCAGGCGCTCCGCGATGAGGGACATTTTCTTGACGCCTTTGATGCAGCCTACCGCTCCGATCTTCCCTTCGGCGCCGGACTTTCGAGTTCGGCTGCACTTGAGGTCTCGACCATCCTTCTCCTCTCGAAACTCTTCGGCGTCTCACTCTCAGGGATGGATCTGGCAAGACTCTGCAGGCGTGCTGAAAATCAGTTTGTGGGTGTTCGATGCGGGATCCTGGATCAGGTCTCCAGTCTTTTTGGGAAACGTGATCACGCCATCTTTCTTGATTGTCTAAAGGAAGAGGTAAGTTTGGTCTCTTTTCCGAATGATATTTCACTTCTGATTGTCCAGTGCGGCGTCCCTCATGCTCTCGTCGGGGGTGAGTATAATGCCCGCCGTCTTGAGTGCAGCGAGGCCGCAAGGCAACTAGGGGTCAACTTCCTGAGGGAAGCCGATATGGCTCTGCTGGAGGAATCGCAGTTACCGGATCTCGAGCGTCGCCGCGCGGCCCATATTATCGGGGAGAACGATCGGGTGTTGCGCGGAGTGGAGTTCCTTGGATCCGGAAATGTGGCTGATTTCGGAAGGCTGATGTCGGCCTCCCATGAAAGTTCCAGGGTGAACTTCGAAAACAGCACGCCTGAACTTGATCTTCTGGTTGGGATTGCCACATTGACTCCCGGTGTGTTGGGGGCACGTCTGACCGGCGGAGGCTTCGGTGGGGCGATTGTGGTTCTGGTATCACGGAAGGATCGGCATGAAGCCGGCAATTTCATCGCCTCGGAGTATGAACGCCGATCGGGCCACGAGGCCCATGTCATGGAATGTGATCTTGCCGACGGGGCGCTGATTGCGAATGGTTTTATTTCCTGAAGATCCTTTTTAACCGCAACTTCGTCCGGATGATTTACCTCGATCACAATGCCACCGCCCCCCTCTGCCCCTCGGCAAGAGAGGCCATGCTTCCCTGGCTAGGGAATCTTGTCGGCAACCCCTCCAGCATCCATGGTCCCGGCCGGCGTGCCCGCGGGGCGGTCGACGATTCCAGGGATCTGCTCGCCTCCTTGCTGGGAGCCAAGCCGCACGAGATCATTTTCACCTCGGGGGGAACCGAAAGCTGCAATCTTGCGGTTCTCGGACTTGCCAGACGCCATCGGAAGAATGCAAAGCAACATCTGGTGACGGTGTCCACGGAGCATCATGCGGTTCTTCATGCCATGCGCTCCCTCTCCACCGGCGAGGGGTTTGAACTCACCGAACTATCGGTGAACCCCCAGGGCCTTGTCGATCCAGCACTCTTTGAGGCCTCACTCCGTCCCGACACGATCCTGGCCTCGGTGATGATCGCAAACAATGAGACCGGAGTCATCCAACCGGTCGCTGAACTCGCCGCCATCTGCCGTGGACGGGGGATCCTCTTTCACACCGATGCCGTTCAGGCTTTCGGCAAGATCCCATGCAACCCGCATGTTCTCGGGGTGGATGCCTTCTCGGCCACCTCCCATAAATTCCGCGGGCCTCACGGTGCCGGGTTTCTATGGTTGCGCTCCGGAGTTTCGATCCAGTCGATCCAGCACGGTGGATTCCATGAAAACGAGCGCAGGCCGGGCACCGAGAATGTCGCCTCCCTTGTCGGAATGGCCGCCGCCGCTCTGACGGCCTGCGCGGAAATTCTTGAGGGAAGAGAGCAACTGCGCCAGGAGGCATTGCGCGACGAGCTTTGGCGGAGGATCTCGGCTCTTGATGGCACGGCCATCCGGAATGCCGCAGGAGCTCCCCTTCTTTTCAACACCCTGAATGTCAGCTTCCCGGGATGTGACGGAGAGACCTTGCTGATGGGCTTGGATCTGGAGGGAGTTTCCGCGTCCAGCGGTTCCGCCTGCATGGTCGGCTCGATCCAGGCATCCCATGTTCTGCTTGCCATGGGGGTCAGCGAGGAGAATGCCCGCGCGACCGTGCGTTTCTCCCTGGGACATCTCACCACTGCGGAGGAGGTCGACTCAACGGTGCAAGCGCTCGCCCGGGTTCTCTCCCGTCAGACACGCCGATGAACTCCCTGCTAGGTCAGATGAAGCTTTTTTTCGGCAGTGGAGGAGGATCGGCACCCCGGGGGATATCCGACCTTCCAAAAGCTCCAGGGATTTCCTCTGTCAAAAACTTCAAGGGCAAAAAGGAGGGAGGTCACCGGCAGAGGGATCCGGATCTTGAGCAATGCGCCCGCGCCCTGATCCTTCCACTTGCTCCGGGTCTTTCATCGCTTGTTGTTGTGGGTTGGAACTCCCGTATGAGGACGACGGCCGGTATCGCCATTGCGTCCAAGTGGGAGGTTTGGCTGAATCCGGCCCTGAAAGGGGAGGGGATCCCCGAAGGGGAGGTTCAGAAAACCTTGCTCCATGAGTTGGCTCATCTTCTGGCCCACCACCGTCACGGGGGCATCGCCCGACGACGATTGACGCCCCACGGTCCCGAGTGGAGAGCGGCCTGCCGTGATCTTGGAATTCCGGACGAGACCCGCACCCATCAACTCCCCTTCCGGCGTCGCATCATAAGACGCCGCTATCGACTCAGTTGTCCGGTTTGCGGTGAAGTTCACGAACGCGTCCGGGCGCCCAGGAGGCGGATCGCCTGCCTCTCCTGCTGCCGGTTACATAACGAGGGGAAGTATGATGAACGGTTCCGCTTCCGTGTTCTTGAAAACTCAGGAAACTAAAGGGCTTTTGGTGCTGTTTTTGTAAAGGGGTGGTCAGTCGTTTCTCATTCAACTGTTCTGATCGTCAGCACGTTGGATGTGCCTTGACGGGTTGCCTTGACAGATAGCCTTGTCAGGTAAAGAGGCCCCAATCTTCTACTGGATATTTCCGAAATATTGTTGCCGGAGTTGTTCGATGTATCCGGATTCATGGCGTTTCGTTAAAGCTTCGTTGAGATTGTGGCGCAGGGGGCTTCCAAGCGGTAGCGCGAAGGCGCAGTATTTCTTCTCGAAGATTGGTCCGACCTCCGTAATCGGAAGCTCCGGGTGGGAGTTGTCATACCATTGAAGCGACATCGCATTCCCGACAATGGCATCGATGTCATTTTTGATCAGTGCCTGCACCGCTTCAGGAAGAGTTGAAAAACTCTCGCTATTGAGATGGTTTGCCTCGCAATAGGCCTCGCCCACCCCGCCTTTTAGCACCCCCACTTTGTGTCCTGCAAGATCTTGAGGTCCGTTGATCATACTGTGGAGCTTATTGACCGTCATCACGCTGGTAATCGTTGAGGTGATATAGGCGACAACTGCGACCCCGAATGCGGTCCAAATGCCCGCCATGATCTTACCGAAAGGACCTGGGAGCGGCTTATGACTGCTTTTGCCTGTCATGCAGATCGACATCACATGGTAGAAGGACTCAGCCAGTCCATCGACCCAGGGGCTTGGGAATTCCTTGTTCATGTAGCGATCCACCACAGTCAGCAATAAAGTTCCGATCAAAATGACTGCAATTCCGATTTCAAGCACTTTGAGATGGCCGCTGTCTCGAAGGCCGTTCCAGAGTTTCAGGGCCGATCCCCCCCGGTTTTCATTGATCATGATCTGCATGCCCCCTTGAAGGAAAGGCATCGCAAAATCCATCTTCTGAAGTCGTTTGCTGGTGACGTAGAGAGAGTTGGCGTTGACATCCACTTCTCCTTTCATGGTCGCCTCGATCAATTCGGAAAAACTCGGATACTCGACAAAATGGAATTTTAGTCCCAGATCACCCGCAAGAGCCTGCCACAGGTCGATGCAATAACCCTGATAGACATCATTTTTCTTCATGTCGAAGGGTTCGTCGATGACTACCCCCACGTTCAAAATCTTCTGAGAGGGCGAGGGGGATGTCTCCTGATTTTCCGATGGTTCTCTTGGTGCCGCCTCTTTTGCAGGCAAGGCTGTGCCAAACGGGAGAATGAGGCAGAACACTAAAAGTCTTAATGCTTTGATCATCTGATTCAGTGGAAAGTCTTAAA
The DNA here is from genome assembly GCA_903826635.1 of uncultured Spartobacteria bacterium. Taxonomy (GTDB): domain Bacteria; phylum Verrucomicrobiota; class Verrucomicrobiia; order Chthoniobacterales; family UBA6821; genus UBA6821. The sequence continues at coordinate 19,780 of CAIKFI010000128.1, forward strand.
CAGAACCGCGGACTTCCCGAAACAAAAAAGCCAACTCCTCGGATTAGGGAGTGGATTTTCACGGGAATCCTTTCTAATCAGTAGGTTTGTATCGTTTGCCAAAGTATCCCTTCCCCCATGCCTAACCCTAAGATCTCCAAGAACACCAAGAGTTCCAAGAATATCGAATCCCACCTCGTCGAGAACCGGATCTTCAAGCCCTCCGCCGGATTTTCCAAAAAAGCCCGCATCGGAAGCATGGCCGAGTATCGGAAACTCCACGCCGAGTCGGTGAAGAATCCGAACAAGTTCTGGGCTCGTGAAGCCAAGGAGCTCCATTGGTTGAAAAAATGGACCAGCGTGCTCGACTGGAAGATCCCCTACGCCCAGTGGTTTGTCGGGGGGAAGATCAACGCATCGCAGAACTGTCTCGACCGCCATCTGGAGACTCCAAGGGCCAACAAGGCAGCCATCATCTGGGAGGGGGAGCCCGGGGATAAAAAGGTCCTGACCTACCGCCAACTCCATCGTGAGGTCTGCAAGTTTGCGAATGTCCTCAAGCGTAACGGCGTCAAGAAGGGGGAGCGCGTTATTGTTTACATGCCCCTCATTCCCGAGGCCTCGATCGCCATGCTTGCCTGCGCACGGATCGGTGCCGTCCACTGCGTCATCTTCGGCGGATTTAGTGCCGAGAGCATCAAGGACCGTATTGCCGACAGCGGAGCCCGAGTCATTGTCACGGCCGACGGAGGCTATCGCCGGGGACAGATGGTCACGCTCAAGCAGAATGTCGATCATGCGCTCAAGGGAGACAACTCGGTCCGCAAAGTCATCGTCTTCAAGCGCTCCGAGGCAGAGATCCACATCGAGGAGGGCCGTGATGTCTGGTGGCATCGTGAGATGGAGTATGTCTCCGCTGATTGCCCGGCCGAGCAACTCGACAGTGAGCACCCGCTCTTCATCCTCTACACCAGCGGATCGACCGGGAAGCCCAAGGGGATCCTGCACACCACGGGTGGTTATCTGGTCGGCACTTACTCGACCACCAAGTATATCTTCGATCTCAGGGAGGAGGATGTTTACTGGTGCACCGCCGACATCGGCTGGATCACCGGACACAGCTACCTGGTTTACGGACCTCTCTCGAATGGTGCTACCTGCTTCATGTATGAGGGGGCGCCGAACTGGCCCGAGCCCGACCGCTTCTGGAAGCTCATCGCCGATTATGGCGTCACCATCTTCTACACCGCACCGACGGCCATCCGCGCCTTTATGAAGTGGGGTGATGAATATCCGCGCAAGCACGTCCTCTCCTCCCTTCGCCTGCTTGGCACGGTGGGTGAGCCGATCAATCCCGAAGCCTGGATGTGGTTTTACAAGCACATCGGCCATGAGAAGTGCCCGATCGTCGACACCTGGTGGCAGACCGAGACCGGTGCCCACATGATTGCGCCCCTGCCCGGAGCCACTCCCTGCAAGCCCGGCACCGCGACGCTTCCCTTCTTCGGAGTGGACGCTGCCATCGTTGATGACCATGGCAACGAAGTTCCCCACGGACAAGGTGGCAAACTCGTGATCCGCAAACCGTGGCCCTCGATGCTACGTGGTATCTGGGGCGACAAGGCCCGCTACCGACAGCAATACTGGAGCGAGGTCAAGGGGGCCTACTTCACCGGAGACGGAGCACGTCGCGACAAACAGGGGAATTTCTGGATCGTCGGTCGCATCGACGACGTTCTCAACGTCGCCGGTCACCGCCTCGGCACAGCCGAACTGGAGAGCGCTCTCGTCAGCCATCCCGCAGTCGCGGAGGCCGCCGTGGTCGGGCGCCCGGATGAGATCAAGGGGCAGGGGATTGTTGCATTCATCACCCTGCGTGCTGGTCAGAAGCCAAGCGAGGCCCTCAAGAACGAGCTTCGCAATCATGTCGGCAATTGCATCGGTCCCATCGCCAAGCCCGACGAGATCCGCTTTGCCGAGATGCTTCCGAAGACCCGCTCAGGGAAGATCATGCGACGCCTCCTTAAGCAGGTGGCGGGAGGTCAGTCGCTGACGGGAGATACTTCGACGCTTGAGGATTTGTCGGTTCTCACAAAACTCTCCAAAGGAGAGGAGTAACCTCTGGGAGGGCTCGGGATTTCAGCGCCGCGCGGTGTTGCTGCTCGGTCGGCGTTGGATAACTAAGCTCTCCCTCGTGCGCCTTACACGGCATTTGAACTTCCAAGCCTTGGCTGCAGCAAAGTTTCTACCTAACGGAAAAAGCTCAGCGACGACCGAGGGGCGTTTGCTGCATCGCTTCCTTAGGTGTTCGGTCAGATTGCCAAAAGGCTCCGCACAGAGATGTCTTCATCAACATCATCCCAGTGGATACCGACCCCCCGACCTATGAGACGCCAGTTTGAGCGTTGCTCTGGTGAGGCGCGTAGTAGCCTAGGAAACCACTCGAGCGGGGCCGAAACCCGTCGAGCATCGGCGAGCGTGACGACAAGTTCGTCGTCCGTGAAGGATACATCCACGGCATCTGCAACAGGCCTACTGGCTAAAGTGCTCATCCCAAGCAATGATAAACGATTCGCGATGCTGCTCAATTAAATTGTGGAGCTCTCGCAGTTCCGTGCTGCGAAAGCCACGAGATTCTACGAGTGAAATGGGCGTGAGCCAAAACTTAGCGTAACGCTCAGCCTGCTCCACATGAATGTGATGAGATTCTGTTCCCTCACGGCTAAAGAAGAAAAAACGGTATCCGTGGATACGAAGCACTTCTGGCATGGAGACATCGTATCAGTTGAAAGCATCAAGGCAACAGTGTTGAGGGAACACAAAGCACCTAACGTATAAGATCAGCGACGACCAAAGGGCGTTCGCTGCATCGCTTGGTTAGCTGCTTATCGAGTAGAAAGTTCGGTGTAAATCCAATCTGGATCTCGTCGTAAATCCAGGACAGCAAACACCTGAATCTCAGCATCAGTTTCATCATAGTAGATGCCAAAAGGAAATCTGCTGGAGAGCATCCTCATAAACTCGAAGTGAAGAGGATGAATGCCGTGAAATAATCTAAGACTCTCAATATCCGATAAAAGAGAATCCACAAAATAATCACCTATCCCAAGTGTCTGAGAATCATAAAACTCACGTCCCAATTCCAAATCTCCAGCAGCTTCGGATAAAACAACTACAGGCTTCAAGAAGCCTGTTTGAGTCTGCTGCGTAGCTCTGCAATAGAAAGAAACACTCCTTTTCCCGAATCAACTTTGGCGCGTCTGGCTTCAAGAATCTCACGATGCCATGAGGGAGATTCTAGTGAATCGTCGGAATGAGAGATCGATCTCCACAGAATCTCGATAGTTTGCAGGCGTTCCTCAACACTCATGCGTTCGATTTCAGCGGCTGCAATCATACAGATTATGGTAGCTGAAGTGTGCGCAAATGGCAAGATAATGATCTTTGCAGCTAACGTCTGGAACTGAGCGACACCATGCACGGTACACCTATGCAAACCGGCAGACCTAATGGTGTTCGCTCAAGTGATTGGTTAGCGTCTTTCATGTA
>CAIKFI010000129.1 GCA_903826635.1 uncultured Spartobacteria bacterium
AGAGAAGGAAGTGGGGAGAGAATTTTTATCGACTATTTATCGACTAAAAGGTTTTTGATACAAAACTCTCTTTGTTGCAACCCCTTTTTTTCTTTTTTCTTTTCCGGGGAATTCTCGCCGTGTTCCTAAGCATCCTCCTTATCTTTCTGAAATTCCGCATTCTTTTGAAGATGCCTTAAACGCGTCCGAGCAACCTCTCGCTGTCACGGTCTTGCTTGCGCTTCTGAGGACTCTTGCGCTTCTGAATCTCAGGATTCTTTTAGAAATCTTTTAGGATCCAGTCACACCCACGCTCAGTCGGCGCAATTCCCTTTTTTTGTCACCCTCCCCGCTCCGTAAAGTGTCCCTTGCATCCTTTGATTTGATGGTTGCTTGGAAATCGCAAAAAAGATCCTCGCCAATCTCATCCCTCTCAGATTGATCTATCGTTTTCGATGGCTCCGCCCCACCATCCCGTAAACTTCGGCCGTCTTCCAACACGGATCCCATCCGGCATCGCCATTTGGATCAAGGGAGTTCTCCTCTGCATCACCATCTTCCTGGTCTATCAACCGTGTTGGCACGGCCTCCCTGTCTGGGATGATGAGGCCCATCTCACGCAGTCCCCTCTTCAGTCGTATCATGGCCTGTTCAGGATCTGGCTGGAACCAGGGGCCACCCAGCAGTATTATCCCCTGACGCATACTTTTTTTTGGTTCGAACATCTTCTTTGGGGTGACTCCATGCTCGGTTATCATCTGGTCTCGATTTCCCTGCACGCTCTCTCTGCCCTCCTCCTTGTAGCCATCCTCTTAAAACTCAGTTGCCGATGCGCCTGGTTGGCGGCGGCGATCTGGGCCCTCCACCCGCTACAGGTGGAATCCGTGGCTTGGATCAGCGAACTGAAAAACACCCTCTCCGGGGCATGCTTCCTGGGATCCGCACTCCTCTACCTCCACGTTGAATCGCTGCAAGAATCTCCAAAATCTCCAGAATCTCCGAAGAAGGCTCTTTTCCTCTACCTGGCGGCCCTGGGACTCTTCCTCTGCGGGTTGCTTGCCAAAAGCGTGATCGCAATCCTGCCTGTCGTTCTTTTCTTGGTTCTCCTTTGGAAAAAGCATCGCCGGGTAACGAGGTGGGATCTCCTTTCCTTGTCTCCATTTCTGGGGATCGGGATGATCTCGGGGCTTTACACGGCGCATATGGAGCAGATGTATGTCGTTCATGAAAAAGGGTTTTCAGACTTCTCCTGGCACCTCTCCTTGCTGGATCGCCTGCTGGTGGCCGGGCGGGCGTTCTGGTTTTATCTTGGGAAACTCTGCTGGCCAACAGACCTGACCTTCATCTATCCCCACTGGAAAGTCGACCCTGCCGTCTGGTGGCAATCTCTCTATCCCATGGGGGTTGTTTGCCTCTTTGCGTGCCTTTTGGCTGCAATGCTCGGGAAAAGAACCGGCGCCGCTCCGCTCACAGCCTTCCTATGCTATGTGACCCTCCTCTTTCCCGCGATGGGATTCCTGGATGTCTATCCCTTCCGTTATTCTTTTGTTGCCAATCACTTCCAATACCTTGCAGGGATTGCCCCGATCGCTTTGTTTGCGTCGGCCTTCCAACGCCCGCGATCCTCATCCTCATCCTCTGAAGATCCGCGAGGCAAGGGACTCCAACTGCCCTTTAATCTTCGCGCTTTGCTCGGATTCTGCCTTCTTTTCCTGCTTGCCCTTCAAAGTCACCGGCTCAGCGGTGAGTTCAAAGATGAAGAAACCCTCTGGAGGGCCACCCTTAGAAAAAATCCCGACTCCTCGCTTGCCTTGAATAATCTCGGCAATCTGGTTGCCAACCGGGGGAGCTCAGCCGAAGCAGTGGTTCTTCTGAATCATGCCCTGGAAATCGATCCGGACTTTGGCGAAGTTCATTGCAATCTGGGCCTGGCACTCATGGAACGGGGGGATCCCGGCGATCTGGAAAAGGCGGATTTTCATCTAAAAAGGGCTGCGGAACTCACCCCATCCTTTGGCGAAACCCAACTCGGCTTGGGTCAGCTCCTGCTCGGCAAAGGGGAATTTCAAGCGGGCGTCGAAGCCTACCGCAAGGCGGCCCTCTTGAATCCCCACTCCCCGTTGCCGCACAACCGTCTGGGTGAGGCCTTTTCCCGTCAGGGTGATTGGTCGGATGCCTTGGTCGAATATGGCAGGGCCGTCTCCCTGGATCACGGCGACGCGGAATCTCTCGCGGGTCTGGGATCTTCCCTGCTGGCCTTGGGTCGAGTCAACGAGGCTTTGGATCCTCTGAAACGGGCGACCGTTATCCATCCCTCACTTGCCGACGCCCACAACAATCTCGGCATCGCCCTGATCAGGTCGGGAAGGATGCCCGAGGCGGTGAAGGAATTTGAGTTGGCAGTGCAACTCAATCCCGCCAACGAAAACTACCAGCGCAATCTCCATAACGCCAGGGATCAAGCTTCCGGTCCCGGAACCGGAAAGCCTTAGTCATCCCCAGCAACTTGCCTCGTCTTTTCTTGCCCATGAAGTCCAGAATCTCGCCTCCTAGGACATTCCTTCATGGGAAGGCCTTCCTCCTGCTGTGTTGTGCGGGCCTTGCCCTCATGGTCTTGATTGTCTTCGGCAGATCCGTTCAGTTCGGATTCCTTAATTTCGACGATGATCTCTTTGTCACCAAGAATGCGCGGATTCTCCAAGGGGTTAGCTGGAGCAACCTCCAATGGGCGTTGACTGCCGGCCTTGACGCTCGCGATCACAGCACCGACTACTGGAGGCCTCTGAGCCTTATCTCACAGATGGCCGATGTGCAGTTCTTCGGGTTGAAGGCCGGATGGCACCACGCCGTGAATCTGGCGATCCACACGATCGCCACGGTGATCCTCTTCCTCGTGCTTCGCACATTGACT
>CAIKFI010000130.1 GCA_903826635.1 uncultured Spartobacteria bacterium
AAGAATCATTTGGTTGAAATTTTTTAAAGTTATTATTTTATCCCTTGTTACGGCGTAAATACTGGCAAGAAAGGCAATGATGGAAAAGGTCCCGAATCTAAAAATATTCTCGCTTAAACTGTATTGATTCACGGGATCGTGATAACTTGAATGGACATAATTCCAAATCCTAATGTTAAAAAACATTAAACCAATTATAAAGGTGTAAATTATCGCCCAAAAGATGATCCTTGTTTTGCTCGTTGTGTGAGAGATGAGGAGCAATCCAATCACAGCCATAAGGGGGATCGGAGTGGCAATAGCAATCAACGGGAAAACTAGAAAGATCGCCCCCAAATAGAGGATCGGCCAGAGCAATAAGAGCATCTTTAAAGCAGGGGACATTTTCATCGGCTTGATTTCTTTTTTAAACAACAAGTTTATAAAGAGCATGCATTTTCAACTCCCAATCTTTTATATTGTATGTGGAATTTATTTTCTGAATGCCATTGGAAGCCATTTCGGAACATAATTGCGGTTTGCCAAGGAGATGCCCGATTGCTTCGGCAAGTTCAACGGCGCTATCATCTGAAAACTTGAGGCCGTTCACACCATGATCGATAGTCTCGATGTTACCTCCCTTGGAGCTTCCAATCACGGCCCTGCCGCGCTCCCAGGATTCAAAGACAACTGTCGGCAAGGGATCATCCCATATGGAGGGAACCACTGAAAAAGCACACTCTCTCCAGACATCCTGCTGTTCTTCTTTTGTCACAAAGCCGAGAAATTTTACATTGGGAATCCCCTCGTCGTGGACTCGGGCCTGAAGAGCTTTTAATTCGGGACCGTCACCCATGAAAATTAGCGAGGCATCCCTTTGATTCACTAATTTCCAGCCATCAAGAAGCAAGTGAACACCCTTTTCCTTAGAAAGTCTTCCAACGAAAAGGACATTTTTACCTACTGTCTCGATTGTTCTCTCAGGGGAATATTGGTAGAAGTGAGGGATGATATGGATTTTATCCGCCGGGATACCCATTAACACATGGTTTTCTTTCTGTTTTTTGCTCAGCGCGACCCATCCTGAAACCTTTTGAAAAGTATCCATCATCTGCATCCTTTTCAGGATCACCCCACCAAAAGCGCTTTCTAGATGATTATCCCTCCAGCATCCGGTCAAACCAGCTTTTAGGAAATTTCCATTAATACAACTCTTGCAGGTCTTTCCATCATTCAGAAAGTATCCGTTCACGCACGACATCCTGTAATTATGCAGGTATTGGATGACCGGGGTTCCCATTCGGAAGGCCTCCGCGTATACAGATGGAGACATAAAAGGGAAGACATTATGAATCTGCCATATATTATATTTTCCAATATTATGTTGATTAATTAGTTTTTTTATCAGTGTGTGATTATGAAGCGAAAGGCATGCACTCTTTAGTTTTTTGAGGTAGTTATTGCTTAAATACTGATCAGATGAGGAGACAAAATATCCCACATCGGCAATCCCATCCAGGGCATCCCCGATTCGGGTAACACTTCCTTCTTCACCACCGTATTGGAGATACCGGTGAAAAATCTGTAGGACTTTATATCTCATTGGGTTTTTTGCTTAGGCCACTTCCCGCCAAGCTCTCTGGAAAATCGGGCGCGGTTTTTATTTGAGTCAAAGGTGTAGATTCCCAACTCAATCTGCACCTTACGGTAGGACCTGTTGAGGATTTTTCTTATTCTGTGAAAAAGGATCATTGGTAATTTAAAAGATCTGGGAGGGAATCCAAGTTGGCTCAGCCATTGTTCATGTTCTTTGTTGTTGGGATTAGCACTTAGATTAGCCCCAGTAAACGAGTAGATGGAAAACAATTTCCCCGACGCCACGATTCTCTTTTTTGAGGACTGAAACCAGTCCATCAGAATCGCATCACTGATCACCTTCCACTTGGGATTCAGCGGAGGTGACGGGAGTGATGACTTGCGGAAAAACATCGCACAACTCAGCGCATGCAGGTGGTCCAAACGTGTGTGCCATCGTGAGGGAACCATGATTTTTCTGTAACAGATGGGATCATGCCGACCATCTGTCAAGACCGCATCACCCAGCAGGACATCCAGTTCACGGATCCGGGAAAAATACCCTGCAACCTTCTGGAGTGTTCCCTCCAGATACTGCTCATCCGAATTGATCCA
>CAIKFI010000131.1 GCA_903826635.1 uncultured Spartobacteria bacterium
CCCTTGAGGAGCACACCCGCATCGTCGAGCGGGAGCACAATCCCGAACGCAAAGCCTTTTACAAAATGGCCTGGCATCTCGGGGCATCCCAGTCCGACCTAGCCAGCCTGAGGGCAGAAGACCGGGCCACCGAGTTCAAGCAGCGTTGCGACGGACTCGGCATCAAAAGGATCTCAATGCACTCCTACCGCTATGGCTGGGCGGAACGCGCTCAGGTTGCCGGATACCCTGAGCGCTTCGCCCAGAAGGCACTCGGCCATAACAGTAAGGCTGTCCACCGTGCCTACGCACGCAGGGCTCAGGTAACACTACCCCCTTGGAGGAATACGAGGCGAAGATCATCCCTTTCAAATCACACAAAAACGAATCCGCAGCCGGATAAAGATGAGCTATTGCCCCGATTCATCACCCTCCGCCCCTGCGATGCGTTTGCGGGAGTTCTTGTCCCTCCAGTATTTGGTGAGCGATATGAAGCTCATTCGTTTCGTCTGTTTTGTTTATTGCGTTTGTTTCGTTTGTGTGAAAACTCATATTTCTATGAGTAGAAATACAAAATCCCTCCGCTCGCCCTCCTCCCGATTGACTCCTGAGGACATTGATTTGGCAACTCAATCCCGAAACGTCTTTTCCCGTCATACTGATCGCTCAGGGACAATGAAATTTGTCTTCCAAGAACGGAAAGGCTCCGAAGCAGTGGTAATCCCTAAAACAGCCGCCCGCCTTTTTCACACGATCCTGGTTCATCTTTCTGAAGGAGAAATGGTCTCCGTGACGACCCAGCACCGTGAGATTTCTTCCCAACAAGGTGCAGATCTTCTCAATGTCTCGCGTCCATACTTCGTTAAACTGCTTGATACCGGGAAAATTCCACATCGGAAGGTGGGCTCTCACAGACGAGTTTATGCCAAGGATGTTCTTCGCTACAAAAAATCACTTGAAGCCGCACGAGTCCGATCCCTGAACGAACTCACTAAGCAGGCTCAAGAAATGGGTATGGGGTACTAGTGGTGAGCAAGACTGTTGCAGTCTACGACGCTTGTGTCCTGTATCCCGCTCCTTTGCGGGATCTCCTAATGCGCCTTGCCACCAAAGATTTAATTCAAGCGAAGTGGACTGATATGATCCACGAAGAGTGGATCAGAAATGTTCTGTTAAATCGTCCAGACCTCAAAAGATCGCAGTTAGAGCGTACTCGCAAGCTCATGAACGAGCACAGCAGGGATAGTTTGGTTGCCGGCTTCGAGCGCCTCATCCCCGCTTTGAATCTTCCAGACCAGGACGATTGTCATGTTTTAGCAGCAGCCATCCACTCAGGAGCCAAAACCATCGTGACCTTTAACCTGGAAGATTTCCCTGATCGAATTCTCAAAACGAATGGGATCAAAGCCCAACATCCTGACACTTTTATCCTTCGACTGTTGGATATCGATACCCAAGTGGTCTGTGATGCAGCAATGGAACACAGGGCTTCATTGAAAAATCCACCTGTTTCGCTTCCCTCATTTCTTGAAACCCTCAAAAAACAAGGCATTCCCAAGACGATTGCCCGGCTAGAAAGGTTGATGAATTAGGTTTCCCCGGGATCGACACCCTCCGCTCCTGCGGTGCGTTTGCGGGAGTTCTTGTCCCTCCAGTATTTGGTGAGCACCCGGGTTGCTTGCGCAAGCCACTCCCGGTCCTGTCCCGCAGCCAATACATCCACCAAGGCAAAATACTTCGGAGCGTTGGCTACCGGTTTTCCGAGCGGGATCAGTAATCGGGCCACAACCAGTACCGGTATATCGTGGTCTTGGAATCCAAGCATCCCAGCCACTTCACTGGAATGCAGACGGGCTGGTACGCGAAGGCTGTTGAGCAGAGTTGCAGCATCCGCTGGGGCATTGTTTTTTTTGGCAATGAACATGCCAAGGACTCTGACCCTCCCTATTGTTTCTTGTGCTCCCGCTTGGGAGCATCCCAAGTCCTATCTCACTAACCTGTTTGCAGTACTTTCTCCCGGATTCTGGAGAACCTCTCGCTGATCTCCCGGACCTTTGCCTCGGGTATTTCATGCTCCTTCGCCAACTCCCGCCATTTTTGGAGCGAAGACTCCACCGCCTCTAAGATTTCGCGGTATTCATCACGACTCAGACCGGCATCAAGACAGAGCGCCTCCATGGTCGTTGATAACGGCCAGGTTTCATCCGCCACTGTCATTCCTCGCACAAGAAGCCCCGGAGAGAATGTGATGTCATAGGCGGGAGTGAGACTCCACCGCCCTGATCCCTCATCCAACTGGAATGCATGGTTCTTGGCATGGTCATCCATATTGGAGGCCATCACATTGAAGATCATCCGACGTGCTATCTCTCGGAGCTGGGAGGGAGCAGTGTGGAGGCGCAGAGCTAGGCGGAATAAGTCCCGATAGTCGAGGTCGGTTGGTTCTTTGTGGAGCAAACCACTGACCATATGAAAATGCATCCTCAGGTCCTTAGGCAAGGAGCTAGGCGAATCGGGGATATCAAAGCGCTTCACCAGGAGATGCCGTCTTGAAGAATCAGTTGCTTCAACGATGAGCCTCGTCTCCACCCCATCAATGCCAGCCCCTCGGGCCATCCGCGCAAAGACATGCTCGCAGCGGGCATAAACACCATCTTCGCTTGCATCAAACTTCAGCAGGCTTGGTGTTCCTTCACCATCAGGTTCTCCCACTCGGAGAGTCCCATCGGGATAAGAGAGAACAATGGACTTTGGCAGGGCTCCTCCCGCAGTTCCTCCTCGGACCAACTGGGGCAAGATCTCCGAGGGGTTTCCTCGATCAATTTCAGCGGCTCCCTTGGCCAAAGCTTTAGCACTGACCTGTTCCAGTTTTGAATCACCCGTTTCCGTTGCCGGTTCGAATCCGAGTGCTCCGAGTCCTCGCCTCCCCCTCCAAGCGAGAAGCGACATGATGCTTGGTTCACCCCATTTTCGGGCTGCGAATTCGGCGCGTGCCACTTTCTTTCCCCAGGCATCGGGCAAGCAATCAGCGATAAGTCCAGGAAGTCCATCAATCCCCTTGCTCCCATTAAATGCCACATCGGTGAATGGAAGGCTGATTGGCGAGAGATTCAGCCCGCGCCGCAGCCATGCTTCATCATAGACGAAATA
>CAIKFI010000132.1 GCA_903826635.1 uncultured Spartobacteria bacterium
GGAATAACCCCACTCGTTATCATACCATGAGACCAATTTGAAAAAATGATCATTGAGTTCGATCCCGGATCCCGCATCAAAAATGCTGGAGCGGGTGTCATGGATGAAGTCACTGGAGACAACCTCGTCCTCGGTGTAACCCAGCACACCCTTGAGGTAGGTCTCGCTCGCCCTCTTCATGGCGGCGCAGATCTCCTTGTAGCTGGTGGCCTTAGTGGTCTTCACAGTAAGATCGACCACGGAAACGGTCGGTGTGGGCACACGGAAGGCCATGCCGGTGATCTTGCCCTTCACTTCAGGACAGACAAGGGCAACGGCCTTTGCAGCTCCGGTGGTGGAGGGAATGATGTTGATGGCTGCGGAGCGGCCACCCTTCCAATCCTTCTTGGAGGGTCCATCCACCGTTTTCTGGGTGGCAGTGTAGCTGTGCACGGTCGTCATGAGACCCTCCTCGATTCCGAATCCTTCCTTCAGGAGGACATGAACCACGGGAGCAAGGCAGTTGGTGGTGCAGCTGGCGTTGGAAATGATGCTGTGCTTGGAGATATCAAGTTTATCGTCGTTCACGCCCATCACGACGGTGATGTCCTCGTTCTTGGCAGGTGCGGAGATGATGACCTTCTTGGCGCCGGCAGTGATGTGCCCCTTGGCCTTCTCGCCCTCGGTAAAGAGTCCCGTGGACTCGATGACAACATCGACATTGAGATCTTTCCAAGGAAGAGCAGCAGGCCCCTCCTTCACGGCAAGGCACTTGATCTTGTGACCGTTTACCACGAGCATGTCATCCTCGGCAACTTCAGGTGAGGATTTCTCGCTGTGCACTTCGCCCCTGAAGACTCCCTGGGTGGAATCGTATTTGACGAGATATGCCAGATTGTCGGCAGGTACGAGGTCATTGACCGCGACAACTTTATATCCTTTTTCGAGGAGGCCTTGTTCGACGATTGCACGGAAGACAAGACGACCGATGCGACCGAACCCATTGATTGCAATATTTGGCATGATGATGTTGTTGGATGGTGCGCCGGGGGTTCGCGTGGAAACAAAAATTGTTAGGAGGCAGAGGCTTTCGCGTCAAACCTAATCGGTTTTGCTATGAGGGGAACTGCGATCACCCGAACGAAATCCAAGGAGGACGAGGATCTCTTCGAGAGTCTGTTCGTGGGAGAGTCCTGTCGCATCGATTTTGAGATCCGCTGTCTCCTCGTACACCGGCAATCTTGATTCCAGAAGGGAGTCGAATGTGCTGCGGGGATTTTCCACTTCCAGAAGCGGGCGTTTGCGGTTGCGGGATGCACGTTCGAAAAGTGTCTCCGGATCAGCGTGAAGCCAGACCACCTTGCCGATTTGATGGAGCAGTTCCCGGTTCCTTGCGCGTAAGACGGCCCCACCTCCGGTTGCAAGGACCAGTCGACGTTCCGTCGTTAGTCCGGAGAGTTGCCCGGTCTCCATCTCCCTGAAATTCTCTTCGCCTTCCTCGGCAAAAATCTCCGCTACACTCCTGCCTTGGTGCAGGGTGACTAATTCGTCACTATCGGAGAATTTGTAACCGAGAGAGGTGGCCAACCGACGACCGATGGAGCTCTTGCCGCATCCCATGAAGCCGATCAGGACAATGTTTGATTCCATGCCGCAAAAGTATATGCCTTGGAGGGATGAATTGGGAAGAGATGAAAGGATTGTTTGCATGGAAGCGCATTGATTGAACGGGTGAGCCTCCCTACGATGCCGGGATGAGTTCCAAACAAACAAAGGGATCGGGAGCCACACCTCTGGTGGGTGTGGTCATGGGGAGTCAAAGCGACTGGGAAACGATGAGCCATGCCGTGGCCCTACTCGAGGAGTTCGGAGTTCCCTGCGAGTACCGCGTGGTCTCGGCCCACCGGATGCCAGATGCCATGGGGATTTACGCCAAAGAAGCATGCGGGCGGGGGTTGTGCGCCATCATTGCAGGTGCGGGTGGGGCTGCCCATCTGCCGGGAATGATTGCCGCGCAGACAACAGTCCCTGTACTGGGGGTTCCGGTGAAGAGTCGCGCCATGGAGGGGTTCGACTCCCTCCTTTCGATTGTCCAGATGCCTGCCGGAATTCCCGTGGCTACGTTTGCCATCGGGGAGGCGGGTGCCAAGAACGCAGCCCTCTTCGCAGTGGCCCAGTTGGCGCTTCATGACAAGTCACTGGCCGTTCGCCTCGAGAAATACCGCGCTGCAATGACCAAGGCTGCGACCGGAAGTCGTCTTGATCCGCCTTCAAAAATAAAGAGAGTTAAAAAAGTTAGTCGCTGAAGCTAACATCTCTTTAAATTCTTTTTTAAAGTGAGTGCACGGATTGTCGATGGGGAAGAAGGGGTCTCCGAATCCGTGGAGGTGCTCCGCGGCGGAGGGGTGGTCGGCCTTCCCTCGGAAACAGTCTATGGTCTGGCTGCAGATTGCTTTAATCCGATTGCGATAGCCCGGATCTTCGAGGCCAAAAACCGACCTTTGACCGACCCCTTGATTGTCCATTTACCAGAAGTGATGTGGCTTGATCGGGTGGTGAGATTAGAATCTCAGGATCAGAGGATTATGGTTGAAAAACTTGCCCATGCATTCTGGCCGGGGCCGCTGACTCTTCTTCTTCCGAAGCATCCAGATCTGCCGGATCTGGTCACATCCGGTTCGGATTGGGTCGCGGTCCGCGTTACCTCCCATCCTTTGTTCCAACAAGTTCTTTATCACCTGAATGCTCCCCTGGCTGCGCCGAGTGCAAATCGTTTTGGAAAAATCAGCCCGACAACTGCCCAACATGTCCAATTTGAACTAGGACATAAGATTGAACTGATTCTCGATGGAGGGCCTTGTGTCCATGGAATGGAGTCAACAATCCTTTCCCTCCAAGAGGGAAGGATCCAGATTCTCCGACCTGGGCCAATAACTGAGGATCTTCTGAATGAAATCGGACATGTCTTGCCGACCGTTCGGAATGTGAATACCCCTGGGAGTTTGCCCGGGCATTACGCACCAAAAAAAGAACTTCATATCTTAAATATGGACATCAAAAGCTTTGCTCCAACCAGGTCATCAGGGCTTATCGCTTTCACAGCACCGGATTTGGAAACATTGGCTTTGTTTGATGTTGTGGAGGTCTTGAGTCCCTCGGGAGATTTGAAAGAAGCCGCTGCGAATTTTTATGGAGCGCTTAGAAATCTGGATAGTAGTAAAGTGGACATTCTCTACGCTCTTCCGATTCCTGAAGAGGGAATCGGGGTTGCCATCATGGATCGATTGAGGCGATCATCCTATGGTTCAAGGATTAAAATGGACATCCCGTCCTCTGGAGAGGCATCTGACCTATGAGCGGAGGAAACCACCAGAAAGAGGGACTGAATACCAGGGCTGCCGGAGTCGTTGCCGGAGCGGTCATGCTCAGCCGAATTCTGGGATTAGCCCGGGAGTTGATTTTTGCAGGCTTGTTTGGAGCTGGTCGTGGGATGGATGCATTTTTAACCGCTTTTCGTGCTCCTAACTTGCTTCGGGATCTCTTTGCTGAAGGGGCCCTTTCCACAGCATTTGTGACAGTTTTCTCCCAGAGAATTGCGACCGATGGGGAGGGCTCGGCCTGGAAGTTGGCCTCCAAAATGGCCACTCTGACAACCATCTTCATGAGCTTGCTCTCGCTGCTCGGGGTGATCTTTGCGGCGCAGTTTATCAGATTTCTTGCCCCCGGATTCCCACCCGAGAAGGCGGTGCTTACCATTGAACTCACCCGGATTATGTATCCGTTCATTCTGTTGGTCTCTTTGGCCGCCTTGGTGATGGGAATGCTGAACGCCACCAATCGCTTCACTGTTCCGGCGCTTGCTTCCAGTTTCTTCAATATCGGATCGATTGCCGGTGGCGTGGCTTTCGGTTGGTGGATCGATCCCCACTTTGGGGAACGTTCCCTGATCGGTCTGGCTTTGGGCACGCTCCTTGGAGGCCTTCTCCAATTGGGAGTTCAACTCCCCGGCCTCTATAAGGCCGGATTCCGCTTCGTGCTGGATTTTAATTGGAGCGACCCAGGGGTTCGGCGAGTGCTCGTTCTGATGCTTCCAGCGGTCATTGCTGCCAGCGCCGTTCAGATCAATGTGATGATTAACAGCATCTTCGCATCCTACCTTGGAAACGGTCCGATCAGTTGGCTCTCCTATGCCTTCCGGTTGATGCAGTTGCCTCTCGGGGTGTTTGGCGTGGCCGTTGCCACGGTAACCCTTCCTGTGATTTCAAAAGCCGCAGCCCTTGGTGAAATGGGGCGATTCCGATCGACTCTCGCGAAGGCCATGAGACTGGCGGTCTTTCTGACGCTTCCATCGGCTGTCGGGCTTATTGTTTTGGCACAACCGATCATCGCCCTGATCTACCAACGGGGAAAATTCCTGGATGAGGACTCCCTTCACACCGCCGAGGCGCTTCAGTTCTATGCGATCGGTCTGGTCGGCTACTCCTGCATCAAGGTGCTCTCTCCGGCCTTCTACGCCATCAATCACAAGTGGACACCTATGATGGTTAGCTTCCTCTCAATCGGCCTGAATCTCCTACTAAACTGGGTCTTCATCTTTCGGCTTGGTATGGGACACAAGGGACTGGCCCTTTCCACAGCCCTCTCCGCCACGCTGAACTTCACCCTGCTTTATCTCCTGATGACTCGCATCTCGGGGGCTTTGGAGACTCGGGCCATGCTTGGCACTCTGGGTCGTTGCCTTTTGGCGGCTCTTCCCATTGGAGTGATCGGTTTTCTGAGCCAACCTTGGCTCACGTCCATGGTTCATGCCCCCGTGATCATCAGGATTGCTTCTCTCCTGCTAGTTATTGCAGGGGCAGGATTACTCTTTGGAGTCTTGAGTTGGTGGCTGAAAATCGAGGGGTTCAGTGAGTTCCTGGGAGTTATTTCAAGAAAGCTTCGCCGCAGAGCTTGATGCGATTATTCACTACTCGCATCGTATGTTTTGGAATGCCGGATTTTTGCATTCTGGTCGGGACTCCTCCTAATGATTTAAGTGCTAATGGCAGTGAACATCTTTGCTCCCTTACAGTCTGAGATGCTGTAGGATATGTGGATTGAACCAGTGAATAAAATCCACATCGTGGATCGATCTGATTTTTATTCTTGCTGATTATCAATCGACTTACTAACGGATATGATTGATGAAGGTCTTATGTAGTTGATGGGGTATAACCCCCCGATCAGCAATGAAGAACAGATATTCAAAAGGTGCGCACGTTTCTGAGGCCCGATTCAGGGTGGTGATCCGCTTCTGACGCTTGATGACCTTGAGGCCCTCTTCCCTTCTTATCCGGGCCACACGCTTGGGGTTGATCTCAAAGCCATCCCTCCGAAGGAACTTCGTGATCCTCCGGTAGCCATACCGAGGATGCCTCAAGCTCACGATCAACTCTTTGCGGATACGGCGACTCTGCACGCTCTCCCGTGAGGAGCGGTAGTAGCCCCGAGCGGGTCAGTCCAAGAGCACGGAATGCATGCCGGGTGGCATCAGAGATGCTGTGTTTTGCGCACACCGTCTTCACAGGCGTGCCGCTTTCTCCTTCTCGCAGGATCCCGATCACCTGCTCTTCGCTGTATCAGCTTTTTTCCATGTTGTTCTGCTCTCCTTAATGACCAGCAAAACTTCATTTTTCAATTGTCCCGTTTATGGGGGTCAGGTCAGATTCGTGTCGAAATTGCTTTTACTTCGGTTAATCTGCCATAAGGAGAATCTGTAAGAAGGTAACAACCTGTCCCATGTGTGCAAAGCACTCTGGCCATCCTAATCCCGAAGGCTCTAGCATCACTACCATCACGAAAAGCTACATTCACACCTTCACCCAGCGCGAGCACGAGCGACTGATACACCAAGCCGATTACCTCGTCCCATGGATCCATGGAGGGATTGATTTCAGCGACTGCAAAAGCGTACTTGAGATCGGATGCGGAGTCGGCGCCCAACTCAAGATACTGGCAAAAAGGTTTCCTGATACATATTTTACCGGGGTCGATTTTGCACCCGAACAGATCGCAGCGGCAACGATCCTACTCGCTGCCGAGATCGCAGCGGGGCAGGTCACCCTCATCGAGGGTTCCGCCTACGAGATCCCATTCTCGGATCGGACATTCGACGGGGTATTTATCTGCTGGGTGCTCGAACATCTAGAAAATCCCGCCGCCGCCATACGCGAGGCGGCACGCGTCATGAAACCGGGGGGAATCCTCTTTGACACCGAGGTCTTCAACTCAGGCGTCTACTGTGATCCGCCTCGTGCTGCTCTCCTGGAGTATTGGGGAGCATTTAATACTCTCCAGAGGGAGTTCGGAGGACATCCCGATATTGGGATGCGCCTTGCCAATCTTGCTGTTGAGTCCGGTCTGAAAGACGTGGAACTGACGGAGATTACCCCACACCTGAACAAGCAACTGACGCAAGCGGAGCGTGCAGAGATGGCTAGTTACTTCTGTGCTATCTTTTTGAGCGGTTCAGGGAGTCTGCTTAAGAAGGGGCGTGTCAGTAAGGAACTAGTGGATCGAATGCGGAAAGACTTCGACCTTATTGGGAGAGATCCCGATTCTATTATGGTTTACAGGGGGTACCAGTTACGAGCAGTCAGGTAGTGATTCATAGTCACACTGTTTCTGAAACAGAAACTACCAGCCCGAGTCTCGGTTTTCTTTGAGGACTCCTCCGGTCTGAAGCGGTTCCAGAGGTGGGTTGGGGTAGCTAGGTTTTTAAAAGAGCGAAGGAATCGCTACAGAGGGGGGATTGTGACGATTCCGCCTTTTCATTTTTTCCCCTTTCCTAAGCTCGGGAGGCAGACAATCTTGTCGGAAGTTTCTTCAAATCTCCAAAGCCAAACTCCATGAAAAAACCTATCCTCGCTCTTGCCATTGCTGCAGGACTCGCCTCATTCGCTGGAAATGCGGAGGCTGATATTGTGGCTTGGGAGCCATCGGAATGCTGATGGTTCTTCGGAGGAAGAAGACGGTTTAAACAGCTTTAGTTTTTCAAAGAAGACCCTGATCTTA
>CAIKFI010000133.1 GCA_903826635.1 uncultured Spartobacteria bacterium
ACCAACACCTTTTCTTTTTCTTACTTATGAGTAACACCATCCAAACATTGCAGGATCAGGTCGCCATTGTCACAGGATCCGGACGAGGCATCGGTGAGTCTATCGCTCGATACTTTGTGGAGGCCGGTGCCAAGGTTGCCGTTGTCAGCCGTAGTGAGGAGAATTCCTCCAAAGTGGCAGCTTCCCTTGACTCGATCCGTTCCGGATCCGCACGGGCATATGCCGCGGACGTCGCGGACTTTGATGCAGTTCAGAAGGTTGGCGAGCAGATCGTTGCTGATTTTGGACGTGCCGACATTCTGGTAAATAATGCGGGGATCACCCGTGACAATCTTCTCATGCGCATGTCCTCCGAGGAGTGGGATTCCGTCCTTGATACCAATCTCAAGGGAGCCTTCAACTTTGCCCGCGCAGTCCTTCGAACGATGATCAAGCAGCGCTCAGGGCGCATTATCAACATCAGCTCGGTCAGCGGACTGATGGGATTGGCCGGTCAGACCAATTATGCGGCCAGCAAGGCGGGAATGATCGGCCTCACCAAGGCGCTGGCCAAGGAGGTCGCAAGCCGGGGAATCACGGTCAACGTGGTGGCGCCGGGATTCATCGAGACCGACATGACATCTGTCCTGAACGAGGAGATCCGAAAGGGAGCCCTCACACAGATCCCGCTTTCTCGTTTCGGCCAGCCTGAAGATATTGCGGCAACAGTTGCTTTCCTCTGCTCTCCCGCTGCCGGATATATCACCGGACAGGTGCTTGCGGTTGACGGGGGCATGTCAATGTAGCCCAACGTGCGGAGCGCGCCAAAATTTCAAGAGCCAAACGGCAGACAGCACCCAAGTTGAACAGGAAGAGGGGACTTTTTCTTATGAAGGTGGAAATCTCAATCATCAGTATGGTTTTGTTTGCGTTCTCCCCGATTATTCAACCCGCCGCGATTGCCGAGGTTTCAAGTGCTGTCTCCCAGCCCATTTCGTTTTCAAGTGAGTTTGGGAAAGAAGTCCTGCTGTATCAGGATGACTTTACAAAAGATCTCTCCAACTGGGTTGTGGAGCAGACTCAGGACGGAACCACTTCGATCATTGATGCAAAACTCGATATGAATGATGGCTCCGGAGCACACGGCAAGGGTGGATGCACTGTATGGTTCCGCAAAAAACTCTCGAGTCCGATCCTGATCGAGTATGATGCGTCCATGGTTCAGGAGGGAGGCACCAATGATCGTGTCAGCGACCTAAACTGCTTCTGGATGGCAACGGATCCCGCTCATCCAGGAGATTTCTTTGCAGGTAGCAGGGAGAGGGGCGGGAACTTCAAAAAATATGACGACCTCCAGCTTTATTACGTCGGATTTGGAGCCAATGGCAATGCCACTACCCGGTTTCGAAGATATCCACGATCCCGAGACGACAAGGGACTGCGCCCCGAGTATGACCTTTCTGAGGCAAAGTTCATGAATCTACCCAACAAGACCGTGAAAGTGCGGATTCTGGCCGATGGTGAAAAAGTCCGGTATTATAGCGACGGGGAACTCATTTTTGAGTTTACCGACCCAGCTCCGTATCGTGAAGGATGGTTCGGCTTCCGAACGGTGAGGAGTCACGTGAGAATCAGTAATTTCCGAGTCTACCGCCCATCTCACGGCTAGGGAAACACGGACCTTTCCTCGCGATAGGGATGAAGGCCCTTATTTTTTACCCTTTTTCTCCTGATGTTCCGCTTCCTTTTTCTCCAAAATAGGGCCTGCTGATGGATCAATATTAAGGATGAGAGACTCCTTGGTCTCCCACTTAGCCTCGATTGCTGCCGACTTGTCACCCGTTGTCTGATGAACCACCTTGCGGGCCTCGACTAACTCGGGAGCGTTGTGAATTTTTGCTTTGTCAGCCCGGTATTGCTGACGCTCCGTTGGTGTGAGGTCATCTTCCTTGTCGGCGAGGGTTCCTTCCACCCTCCCTGCACTCCCACTTGTCGCCTCCACTTTAGGAGTAATTGGATCCGTTGATTCCGAGGGAGAGAACGTGTTTTCAGCTTGCTGGGATTGCTCCGTTTGCTCGTCTTCGGCGCGCAAAAAACTAACAGCTTGAAACGCCAAAAAAACACTTGGAAGAAGGAGTCTGAACAGGCGGTCGATACTCATTTTCAAACGATAAATGAGTTTAGGTGAAAAGTCAAAACGCCCATGGTGACTTGTTTTTTTTGAGTCTGCAGAGCCAGGTGAAAAAGTTAATAAAAGTTAATATGTGGATTTACGGAAGCCTTGTATTAAATTGCGACTCTATCTCGTGAATAGGCTCTGATACGATCCTCTTCACGCTCCTTCCTCAAACACTTCCCATGCTTATCATCATCCTCAGACATGCAGACGCAGAACCCCACTGTGCCGATGACGCCGCCCGCCGCCTTACCGAGAGGGGTTATAAACAAGCCAAGCGTGTCGGATGTTTTCTGAAGGAACAGGGACTCCGTCCCGACATAATCCTGACGAGTCCAGCAGTCCGAGCGCGCGACACTGCCGAGATTGCGGGAAAAATCTTAGGCGTGCAGGATCCCCTGCAAGTGCCTTGGGCATCCTGTGGGATGGAACCGATCGCCGCATTGGGCGAGCTTGCCTCCTACAATCGCTTCAAGACCCTGATGCTTGTCGGTCACGAGCCCGATTTAAGTTCCTTGATCGCAACCCTTCTGGGAATAGGAAAAAGTCTTTCCTTGAGTCTACCCAAGGCCTCCCTTACGGCCATCGAGGTGCCGCGTTTAACACCCGCCTCGGGCATTCTTCAGTTTCTCTTGCCGGTCAAATTCCTTTAACTTACCCAACCATGAAGGCCCTGCTTCTTACCAATGAATACCCGCCCCATATTTACGGAGGAGCCGGTGTCCACGTCGATTACCTAAGTCGTGAGTTGGCGCGTTTCATGGAGGTGGAAGTCCGTTGTTTCGGCGAGCAGACGTCGCATGCCGGAAATCTTGAGGTCAGGGGGTTCGCGCCCGGTTTGCCAGAGATGACCTGCGTAAACTCGCTGCAGAGTCCGTTGGGGGCGTCGCGCAGATGTGTCGATTTTAACGGGGCGGGGATCACTGCGGATCTGGTTCATTGCCATACCTGGTATACGCATCTCGGAGGGATCTTGGCCAAATTGAACTATGGAATTCCTCTCGTGATTACCGTTCATTCACTGGAGCCATTACGTCCCTGGAAACGCGAGCAACTCGGGGGAGGTTATGATTTCAGCCTTTGGGTTGAGAAGACCGCCCTAGAGATGGCGGATGCCGTGATTGCTGTTTCCGAGGAGACGCGTGGTGATCTTCGGTCACTCTTTAACATTCCCGAGGAAAGAATGACCGTGATCCACAACGGTATTGACCTCGGGGAATACAAAGCCACAAAAAATCCGGAACTCCTCAAAACTCTTGGAGTTGATCCCTCACTGCCCTACGTGCTCTTCGTGGGACGCATCACGCGTCAGAAAGGAATCATTCATTTGGTTCATGCCATCCGGCACATGAATCCCGGTTTTCAGATCGTGCTATGTGCCGGAGCTCCTGATACCGCCGAGATCGCGATGGAAATGCAGGAGGCGATCGGGGCGGCGAGGGGGATTCGAGAAGACATCGTCTGGATTGAGAAGATGGTCACCCGACCTGAGGCGATCGCTCTGTATTCCGGGGCCGGAGTTTTTGTCTGTCCATCAATCTACGAGCCCTTCGGTATCATTAACCTTGAGGCGATGGCCTGCGGGACGCCGGTTGTTGCCAGTGCCGTGGGTGGCATCAAGGAGGTTGTGGTGGATGGGGAAACCGGTTTTCTGGTGCCTTTGAAGCAGCTGTCGGAGAGTCCCTTCGAGTCAACGGAGCCCGAGATTTTTGCCAAGGATCTTGCGGCCAAAGTGAATCTGTTAATGGCAGACCGGGAGTTGGCGTCTAAAATGGGCGAGGCGGGACGTCGGCGAGCCGAAGAGCTTTTTAGCTGGGATGCGATCGCTCGTAAAACAGAGCGACTTTACTCCAAGCTTCTGCAAAACTAACCGGATGTTTATTGATCGAGTCAGGGTTCATGCAAAGGCAGGTGATGGTGGCCACGGATCAGCCAGTTTCCGACGTGAAAAATTCATCCCCAAAGGCGGACCTGATGGAGGCGACGGCGGGGATGGAGGTGACGTCATCCTTCGCGCCGACACCCATGTCGATCAGTTGGCCAATCTCTTTTTTGAACCGATCCTGAAGGCAAAGCCGGGTGGTAAGGGATCCTACCGCCAGCGTCATGGGAAGTCGGCTCCCGACCTCGTTGTTCCGGTTCCTGTCGGAACGCTTGTTTACCGTTTTCCAACGCCCGCACCTTTCGATCCTTACGCCGAATCGCAGGAAATTCCGGGTGAAGAACAACCTTCCGAAGGTCCACGGGTCAAAAAAGGCCTTCCCGATCCGCAGGCTGAGGATCTGGTTGCCGATTTGGATGAGATTGGAAAGGAGTTTATTATCTGCCATGGAGGCAAGGGTGGGAGGGGAAACATTCATTTCAAAAGCTCACGGAACCAGGCACCACGTCGTTTTACCGAAGGAACAGAGGGTGACGAAGGTTGGTTTCTTCTGGAAATGCGCTCCATTGCTTTTGCCGGCCTTGTGGGATATCCCAACGCTGGGAAGTCCACTCTTCTTCGGGCCCTGTCACGTGCCACGCCCAAAGTTGGCTCCTATGCATTCACAACCCGAAATCCCCAGGTTGGGGTCGTGGATCTTGAGGATTATAAGAAAACAACCGTCGCCGATATTCCTGGTCTGATTGAAGGGGCCCATGAAAATCGTGGCCTCGGACATCAGTTTTTGCGTCATGTGATGCGCTGCAGTTACCTCCTGATGGTTGTCGATATGGGCGGATCCGAGGGACGTCTTCCGATGGATGACCTCAAGGCACTCCGCAAGGAATTGGAACTTTACAATCCTGAACTCGCCGCCCGACCTTGGTGCATTGTTGCCAATAAGACCGATATGCCGGAGGCTGAAGGGAACATCAAGGCCTTCAAAAAGAAATATAAAGGGGTCTCGATTTTGCCTGTTTGTGCGGAGTTGGGAGAGGGCATCCCCGAGCTGAAAGCCTTTCTCCAAGAAAAGGTCGAGCAAGAGGGGGCCCGTCTGAAGG
>CAIKFI010000134.1 GCA_903826635.1 uncultured Spartobacteria bacterium
CAGGGTTGGTCGCCCTCCGTCTCGAATCTTCCGCCGGCTTCTTCTGCAGGCAAGGTCATCAAAAACCTTGTCGGATCGGTGCACGGTGAACTCGCCTCTTTCTTTTTCCTTACGAAGCAGGAATGGCGGAATCGGAGACCCCAGGCCGAAGGCGCCCCGCAGGGTGAAGGAGGAGGGCAACCACAGGGTGGCGATCCCTTTGCTGGGATGAATGGTCAGCGATCTCGCATGAACCCCGAGTGGCGTGAGGCGAGGGCCCTGGCACAGATCAAGCAACTTCCCCCCGAGGCTCAGGTTGAGGCCAAAAAGGACATTGATGAAATGAAGGCCGTTTTCAAGCAAATGCAGGGTCTCTCGCAGGAAGAGAGGAGGGCTAAATGGGAAGAGTTGATGAACAATCCCGACTTCGCCGATCGGATGGAACAACGCCGAACCCTCCGACAGCAGTCACAATCCACGGAACAGCGTGTCGAAAGGTCCATCTCCTACCTCGAACGCAAGCAAGCAGTTATGTCCGGCCAAGGCGGCACAAGCGGCGGAGGCGGGAATGGTGGCAATGGGGGGGGCGGTGGTCGTCAGGGAGGAGGTCGTGGACAATGAATCCGTTGCTCATCCATACCTCGTCAGTTTTGAAATCAATGAAACCATTCAGGCGGCTCCATGGTTTTTCGATGATCGAGCTGCTCATCGTCATCACGATCATCGGGATCCTGGCCTCCCTGCTGACACCGACCATTCAATCCTCCCTCGATCATGCCAAGGCGGCAAAATGTCTTGGGAATCTCCATCAAATCGGAACGGCTGTTCAATCCTACATCGCTGATCCGGTGAATAATAATCAGTTTCCACCTTTTTTTGATGTGGCAGAAAGCGAGTTGGAACCCCTCACCTACCTCTCCAATTATGGAGTGACTGCGGCCACGTTGTCCTGCCCCGCTGATCCCAGCCCCAAAGCCCCCGTCTACAGTTACCCGTTCAATGCCGTCCCTGATTCCGAGGATTCTGCCGCCATTAAGCGTGTCGGACGAAGTGGTCGGATCACGGTCATTACCAAGCTGAGCAAACTCCAGTTGGCAACCGATGGAAGCTACCAGGGAATCGGGGGTTTCCCTCATCCAGCCAAGAGCTTCAATGTGTTGTGGGCCGACGGACACGTCACTGTCAGCAACGCCATGATCAGCACCATCCAATAAAGAAGGAAACTCCCGTTCAGAGCACCTCTTCGGATCGTAATTGTCGGGCCATCAGCGCCTTCATGGCTTGATTTGCTGTCTTCTCGCCATGGATCAGGGCATACACCTCGTCGATGATCGGAGTCTCCAGATTCAACCTGCGGGCGCAGGCATGGGCACTGATCGTTGTGGGGATTCCCTCCGCCACCATCGTCATGGAGCCGGTGACTTCTGACAGCGATTCTCCAGAGCCAAGTCGGAATCCCACCTGATGGTTGCGGCTTTGGGTGCTAAAGCAGGTCACCATCAGGTCACCGACGCCGCTGAGACCCCCGAAAGTTCCGGGATGCCCTCCCATGGCCACACCCAGTCGCGTCATCTCGGCAAGCGATCTGGTCACAAGCCCTGCACGGGCATTCTCCCCGAGGCCCATCCCGTCAGAGACGCCGGCGGCGACGGCAAAGACATTCTTAAGCGCCCCGCCTAGCTGGATCCCCCGCACGTCGGAACTCGTGTAAGCACGAAAACTTGTCCCTTCAAAGAGGGCCTGCAATTGCGGAAGCAACTCCGGATCCGCACATCCGATGACACCTGCGGCAGGGATCCCTCGACCGATCTCCCCGGCAAGATTCGGTCCCGAAAGCACGGCCACGGGGACACCCGGCAGTGTCTCTCCAAGCACCTCGCTCATCAGAAGCCCCCGCTCCCGCTCGATCCCTTTCGTGCAGGAGAGGAGGATCGTTTTTTTCCCCAAACCCGCCTCAGCTAGTAATGCGGAGACGGACCTCAAATGGCTGGAGGGAACCGCCAGAAAAAGGATCTCCCCTACGACGCACTCCTCGAGTGAAGTGGTCGGGCGGATCAAAGGGGAGAGGGGAACACTGGGAAGATATTTGCTGTTTTCCCCCTCGGTTCGCATGGACTGGACATGGGCTGGATCATGCCCCCAAATGGCAACCTCCAATCCCCTCTTGGCCATCAGGAGAGCAAGAGCTGTTCCCCAACCTCCCGCTCCGATCACGCTGACCTTGGGTGTGCTCATCGTTTCTCGTTTGTCGTCTTGGATTTCTTGGCCTTCTTTTCGAACCGGGGTTCTGTCCCCGCACGGAGGCGGGCGATGTTCGAGCGATGGCGCCAAATCGCGAGCACGCACATGAGGACGGCGATGAGCAGGGTCAGCCAATCTTTCCGGTGCATGATAAAGAGCACCGAAACGGATGTCGGCACGGCAAGCGCCGCGGCAATCGAGGCCACGGAGACAAACCGTGTCGTGGTAAAAAGGAGCAGCCACGTGCCAAGGCAAAAGAGGAAGGCGCCGATGCCGAAGAGACCGACGATCACACCGGCGGAAGAAGCGATCCCCTTGCCTCCCTTGAAACCCAGCCAGACAGGAAAGCTATGCCCTAAAAGGGTACAGAGGGCCGCCAGCGCTCCGGGTGCGGAGGCAGGCTTGACTCCATGGGCGTGTCCCCAATCAAGGGCAATCAGAACAGGGAGCAGCCCTTTCAGGAAATCCAAGAGGAAGACCGCGTAGCCCCATTTCTTGCCCAAGACGCGAAGCACATTGGTCGCCCCGATGTTCCCGCTACCCTTGGTGCGGATATCGATGCCGCAAAGTTTGCCCGCAAGAAAACCGAAGGGAATCGATCCCAGCAGATAGGAACCAAGAGCGATCAGAAGCCAAGGGATCCAAGATTGGAAAATCACCAAACGATCTCATCAGTGTGGCGATGAGGAACAAAGGAAAAATTCTTCTGCGCAGGCGGAAACTTAGACTAGTTTGACCCTATGCAGTTCCCCTTTTCACGTCATCTCTTGCCGGTTCTCCTCCTGCTTTCTATGGTTTCCATCATGTCCGCACAGACCCCCTCGAGCTCTACAAATAACACAAACACCCTGGCCGTCCGTCTGATCGGGCCCGATGGTCAGCCGGGGCCGGTCGTGCAGAGTTCGCGCGTTGTGAAGACCGATGCCGAGTGGGAGAAACAGCTGGGTCCCGCCGCCTATCGTGTCCTGCGTGCGAAGGGAACCGAGGCCCCCTTCTGCGGAAACCTGCTCGATAACCACAAGGATGGCGTCTACTTCTGTGCCGGATGCGGTCTGCCGCTCTTCGCCTCCAGTTCCAAGTTCAACTCCGGCACCGGCTGGCCCAGCTTCTACCGCCCCTTCGCCCCCGAAAACATCACCGAGATCCGTGATGCCTCCCTAGGCATGGTTCGCACCGAGATCCTCTGCGCTCGCTGTGGCGGCCACCTCGGCCATGTCTTCGACGACGGCCCCGCCCCGACGCACCTACGCTACTGCCTCAACTCCGTCTCCCTAGTCTTCAAGGACGATGCCGAGGTAAAGAAGATGGGGGCTGAAGCAGCAAAGTGAAAAGTCTCTGCGGGTTTGGATGTCTTTAGAAAGAATCCCAATGAAGCGTCTTAAGATCGTCGCGTTGTTGATAGGTCTCTGTGGTTTTCGTGGCACATCTGCATTCTCACTTCCTAGCGACCAAGAATGCTCCAAGTTGATGGTTGGAGCATGGAGATCGCCACGGCATGACTATCTCTATTTTGCAGATGGAACTTGGTGGATGGGAAAACCTGATCCCAGTGTTACCCATGGCAAATGGCATATTTTGAACGGAACACTCTTTAGTTCTTATACGGGTCAGCTTTCTACAGAACCTGAAACGTATTATACAATTCAATCCATTAATAATAAGGAGATTCTGTATGGAGGATATCGCATGATTCGGATCCCAGGTAGCTAAGTTGATCAGCCTCGATAGCGCAGCTGTGAATTAGCCACGGCGTAGGGATTTTCGATGCAGGAGCAGGCGCGTGAGTGAAGCTGTATAAATTATACTGCGAACGAGCAGCAACGAACTCCTGCGCGAAAAGCGCAAGCCCGCCTAAAACCAGTCGATGTGATGGGATAGCATGAGATCCTGGTCAAATTGAAAATATCCCTTAAAGATCCTCCCCTCCAGCATCCCCGGCAACCAATACTGATCATCTTGCCACATGTCGTGATAGGGAATCGCTGAAGTCTCCATCCAGTGGGGGATCGCCTCTTCGGTCTCGATTGGATCTCCGATGCATCCCTCGGCGGTGAAGACAACGCAGTGAAGCGCCAACCCATCCACAAACTGGAAGTGTAGCTCTCCCCGCTCGGAAAGATTCAGCGGTGTCACACAGAGCTCCTCCTGAGTCTCGCGGATCGCGGCCTGCAGCGGGGTCTCCCCGGGTTCCAGCCGTCCACCGGGTCCGTTGATCTTACCCGCACCGAGGCCACGCTTCTTCCGGATCATCAGGATCTTACCCTCTTGTATCACAAAACAAAGCGACGCCCTCATCGTTGGTTGCCAGTTCTGCCAGAAGCCGGGGTTGTGGGGTTCCATTCGAAGGGAATTAATATGGCCTTAACGGATGCGAATCAATGGCCGGATAAACTAAACAGGAAGCAAAAATCTAAAAGCCAAGGGTACTGGGATGCTGGGAGCTAAGATTGGGGCGCTTCTGTAATCGCAATCTGCCTGGCATTCATCTGCTCTCTTTTCCTTCTTTGCTACTTCCAGATTCAATCTCGCCCCCTTTCGGTTGCAAAATTGTTACAAAAGCCCCCTTGAACACATCCGGAAGACGTCGCACCATAGTAGTTTATGGAAAAAGGGCACCACTCCCACTTTATCAACCGGGGTCTTAGCTGGCTGGAGTTTAACCATCGCGTGCTCGACCAAGCCCTCGACAAAGAGAATCCATTGCTGGAACGGTTGAAGTTCCTTTGTATCGTCAGTTCCAATCTGGACGAATTTTTCGAGGTTCGCGTCGCCGGACTCAAGCAGCAAGTGCAGACCAACACGGTGGCGCTGGCACCCGATGGAATGTCCCCCAAGTCCGAGTTGGCCGCGATCGCCAAGCGTGCCCGCAAGCAGGTCGATGACCAATACAAGTGCTGGAACGAAGAGGTCGAGCCGGGCCTCGCCGCAGAGAATATCAAGTTTCACAACTTCCCCGAAGTCCCTGAGGCGGAGAGGGCTCACTTTGAAAAGTTTTTCCATGAGCGGATCTTTCCGGTGCTCACACCCCTTGCCATCGATCCCTCGCACCCCTTTCCTCAACTCCTGAACAAGAGCCTCAACATCATCGTTCACCTCGAGGGAGAGGGCCTCAATACCGATCTGGCCGTCGTGCAGGTCCCGAGAATCCTTCCTCGCGTCGTTCCCTTCTCAAATCAGACCGATGAGCAGGGGCACGATTTTGTCTTCCTCGGCAGCATCATCAAACACTATGTGGGATCGCTCTTCCACGGAGTCAAGGTCCATGGGGCCCATCTCTTCCGTGTCACCCGCAACAGCAATCTCTACATCGACGAGGAGGAGGCGGATAACCTGCTCCATGCCATCGAGGAGGAACTCCGCCACGTGAACCGCGGAGCCGCAGTGCGTCTTGAGGTGCAGGATGACTGCCCGGATGAGGTGGCCCATCGGTTGCTTGAGATTTTCAATCTCGAGCCCGGGGATCTCTACCGTCATCACGGCCCCATCAACCTGACCAGATTGATGCCGCTTGCCCTGTCGATCGATCGTCCCGATCTCCGTGACAAGAGATTCACTCCGGCCATGGTCGTCTCACTCAACGAGGAGGCCGATATCTTCTGGCACATTCGCAAGGGAGACATCCTGATGCAGCATCCCTACGACAGCTTCCAAACGGTGCTGGATTTCCTCGGGCAGGCGGCGGAAGACCCGAACGTCCTCGCCATCAAACAGACTCTTTACCGCACCAGCTCTGACTCTCCTCTAGTCGCTTCCCTGATCCATGCCGCGGAAAACGGAAAGCAGGTCACCGTGATCATTGAGTTGAAAGCCCGCTTTGACGAGGCGGCCAACATCAAGTGGGCACGACTCATGCGCGAGGCCGGAGTGAATGTCATCTACGGCATTGCGGGGCTCAAAACCCATGCCAAGGCCATGCTGGTCGTGCGTCAGGAGGGGGATGTCATCCGTCGTTACGCTCACCTCGGAACGGGCAACTATCATCCCTCCACCGCTCGGCTCTACACGGATCTTGGTTTCCTGACGGCGCGCGAGGAACTCACTTCGGATGTGGCGACCATGTTTAACATCCTGACCGGCGTCTCCAAGTTCCCGGGCATGAGGGAGCTCCTGATGGCTCCCTATGACCTGAGGGAAGGGATGCTCCACCTCATCGATCGCGAAATCGAGCACGCCCAGGCGGGGCGACCTGCCGCAATTTTTGTAAAAATGAATGCCCTTGTGGAGGAGAGTATGATCGAGGCCCTCTATCGGGCCTCTCAAGCCGGCATCAAAGTCAACCTGCTCATACGCGGTATCTGCTGCCTGCGTCCGAACATTCCCGGCGTCAGTGACAACATCGAGGTTCGAAGCATCGTCGGACGCTTCCTCGAGCACAGCCGTATCATCCGCTTAGAGAACGGGGGGAGTCCGGAGATCTATCTGGGCAGTGCCGACTGGATGCCGCGCAACCTTTTCCGCAGGGTGGAGACGGGCTTCCCCATCCGCAATCCCCGGGTTCACGAGCATATCGAGGAGATCATCTCCTGGTTCTGGAAGGACAACGTGAAGTCCAAGGTGATGGGACACGACGGACACTACCAAGCCCAGGAAATCATCGGGGAACGTTTCAATGCCCAGGAGGAATTCGTCGCCGAGGCCCAACGCCGCAGGAAAGCCAAGCCAGTCTTGGCCCAGTAGCCGCCTCCCGCTCAGGCCGGTAATCTAGGGCTATCTCTGATGCAGATAGCCCTTGGCCAATTCCGTAAACTCCCTCACCTGATTCTCCTCCCAGAGAAGATCTCGGCCAAGTTCCCTGGCGAGAAGCTTGGCGACGGTTGGAGCAGCCTCGATCGTCGCCTGCGCATCGAGTAAAAGGGATCTGGTGCGGCGGGAAAGAATGTCCTCAAGGGTCCGGGCCTGCTCATGTCGAACTCCCCATACCACTGTGGCGAGGGGATAAGGAAGACGGGGGTGCAGGACCTCCTCAAGGGCCGGTTCGGCAGTCATCAGGGCCATGAGTTCATCGGATTCGCTCCCGTAAACCGAGAGCCAATCAGGCAGGGCTGACGCATTAGGACTTCTCCAACCGTGCAGTTGGAGATGATCGGTCACGCATTTTCTCTCTTCAAGTCCCCCCAGGACGATCGCATGATCAACGGTGTCCTCAGCCATCTTCCGGTAGGTGGTCCACTTGCCACCCACGATCGTGAGGAGGCCACCCTCGGAGACCAAGACTTCGTGATTGCGTGAGATGGCCTTGGTGGCCGACCCGTCCTTACCCGGCTTGCGCACAAGCGGCCTCTGACCGGCAAAAATGCTGAGGATATCCTTTTCCTGAGGGTCTCGCGCAAGATACCGCGAGGCGTTGCGAAGGATGAAGCCCACTTCCTCGGCAAGGGCCCGGGGCTCGATCTCCGGATCCTGCATCGGCGTGTCCGTCGTCCCGACCAGGACCTTGCCGTGCCACGGAATCACAAAGAGGACTCGTCCGTCATCCGTGTGAGGCACCATGATCGCCGAATCGCCCTGCAGAAAAGAGCGGTCCAGGACGAGATGGACGCCCTGGCTAGGTTGCACGGCTTTTGTCGCCTTCGGGTCATCCATATGGCGGATCTCATCGCTAAAGATTCCGGTCGCATTGATGACCACGGCGCTCTCCACGGTGTGGCTCACACCCGTCTCAAGATCCGTAAAGGTGACGCCATTCACGAGACCCTCCCTCTTGGTAAGAGCCGTGACCCTTGCATAGTTCAGGACGCAGGCCCCGTGATGGACGGCTGTGCGGGCAAGAGTCACTGCGAGACGGGCGTCGTCAAACTGACCGTCAAAGTATTCGACTCCCCCGAGGAGATGCTCCTGCTCGATGTTGGGAATCCTTTCCATCGTTTCCTTGCGTGAAACGAGGTGCGAGGGAGAGAGGTTCAGTTTTCCGGCCAAGGCATCATACACCTTCAGGCCGATGCCGAAGAAAGGCCCCTCCCACCACTGATAGCGGGGAATCAGGAACGACAGGTGATGAACAAGCTGGGGCGCATTCTGGTGGAGGAGTCCACGCTCGCGCAGCGCCTCGAGGACGAGCGGGATATCACCCTGCTCCAGATAGCGGACGCCGCCATGGACGAGTTTGGTACTGCGGCTGGAGGTTCCCTTGGCAAAGTCGGATCCTTCCAGCAGGAGGGTCCTGTATCCCCGCGTGGCTGCGTCAACGGCCACACCCAGACCCGTTGCGCCACCACCGATCACGATCACGTCCCAGCGCGGGGTTTCTCCGATATTTTTTAGCTGTTGCTTGCGGTTCATTGTTGTGTTGCCCATTTTTGGGCACGCTTGACGGCCCTCTTCCAGATCTTGAGGCGGGATCTGCGACTTTGTCCCGTAATTTCAGGCTCGAAGCGGTGCTCCACGGAGCGGATCTTGGACAGCTCCTCGATGCTGGGCCAGATCCCAGCCCCCAAGCCCGCCAGCATCGCTGCACCTAGAGCCGTGCTCTCCAGATTCGCCGGCCTCTCGACCGTGCATCCGAGCAGATCCGACTGCGTCTGCATCAGGAGATTGCTGGCGGAGGCTCCTCCATCCACCCGAAGGGTTGTGATTTTTTTTCCGGAGTCCTTCTCCATCGCCGCAACCAAATCGCTGACCTGAAAGGCAATCCCTTCCAGTGTGGCCCTCGCAATATGTGCCGAAGTGCTCCCTCGTGTCAGGCCCAGGATGGTACCCCGCGCCTCGGGATCCCAGTATGGAGCCCCGAGTCCGGTGAAAGCAGGCACCAGATAGACTCCCCCGCAATCGTTGACCCGGTTGGCAAGCTCCTCAACCTCGGGGGCGGACTTGATGATGCCGAGGCCATCCCTCAACCACTGGATCGATGCCCCTCCCATGAAGACACTCCCCTCCATTGCATACTGCATGGCACCCTCCCCAATTTTCCACGCAATAGTCGTCAGCAGGCGGTTCGCGCTGGAGATTGCATCCTGTCCCGTGAACTCAAGGAGAAAACAACCCGTCCCATAGGTGCATTTGACCATTCCCGGCTTGGTGCAAAGCTGTCCGAAGAGTGCCGACTGCTGATCCCCGATTGCGCTGGTGACGGGAATGGAGGCACCGAAATGAGCGGCCACCGTCACTCCCAAGCTTCCACTGCTGGGGGTGATTCGGGGCAGGATGGCAGCCGGGATATTAAAGAGGGCCAGCAACTCCGGGTCCCAATCTCCTTTGCGGATATTCATCAGCATGGTTCGGGAAGCGTTGCTGACATCGGTGACATGGGAAGCCCCCCCAGTCAGTTTATAAATCAGCCAGCTGTCGATCGTGCCGGCGGCAAGCTCGCCCGCCTCGGCCCTCGCCTGTCCGTCTGGAATCTCCTGAAGGATCCATCGAATCTTGCTGGCTGAGAAATAGGGGTCCAATAGGAGTCCGGTCCGCTGCTGGATCAGAGGCTCCTTACCCGACTCCCGCAAGGCATTCATTGCCTCACCCGTCCTCCGGTCCTGCCAAACGATGGCATGATGGACGGGTTCCCCCGTCTTGCGGTCCCATACAACGACCGTCTCGCGCTGGTTCGTGATACCCACTGCCGAGATCTCAGCGGCAGAGACTCCGGCTTTTGCGATCGCTTTCCGGGCGGTTGAGAGAATGGTCTCCCAGATCTCCATCGCGTCATGTTCCACCCACCCCGGCTGGGGAAAGTGCTGGGGAAATTCTTTTTGTGCTGAAGCGATCACCCGAAGGCCTTCCGTGTAAATGATCGAGCGGGAGCTGGTCGTGCCCTGATCCAGTGCGAGGATGTAGTTCATGGGGGTAGAAATTAAAAGCGGCCCAGCGCCATGTAGACGACAGCGGCCAGGGAAGCCCCGATCAGGGGACCGGCAACGGGGATCCAGGCATAGCTCCAATCAGATCCACCTTTGCCCGCAACAGGAAGAATCGCATGGGCAATACGGGGCCCGAGATCGCGGGCGGGGTTGATCGCATACCCCGTGGGGCCTCCCAACGAGAGGCCGATCGCCCAGACCAACAGTCCCACAGGCAGTGCCCCGAGGGCTCCGAGATCAATCGGGAAGACCGCATCGCTTTTCGGCGCGCCCACAGCACCCTTCATGCAGAAGATACAAAAAATCAGAACGAACGTGCCGATGATTTCGCAGGCCAAGTTTGCAGGCATGCAGCGGATCGCTGGGGAGGTGCAGAATGCCGCCCTCTTGAGAGAGGCATCCTCCGTGATCTTCCAATGGGGAAGGAAGGCAATCCACACGATGAAAGACCCAAAAATCGCCCCCAGGATCTGGGCCTCAATATATCCCGGAACCGAAGCCCACGGAAAATCTCCTGCAATTGCCATGGCAACAGAGACAGCGGGATTCAAATGTGCACCGCTGACGCGGGCCACGGAAAAAACCGCCACGAAGACGGCCAACGCCCAACCAGCAGTGATGACAATCCATCCGCTGTTCTGTCCCTTACTGCGGTTCAGCAGGACGGTCGCAACAACGCCGTTTCCTAAAATGATCAGGAGCGCTGTTCCAATGAACTCTGCAAGGGGAGGGGACACCACTGATTACGTTAACCAACCACTATCCTCCAGCAAGTTTTATGATATTGTCTCAGCCCCATAGATCATGCCTTTCACGAGAAGGCATGGAGATTGGGTAGAGGGAACACCGAGCGCCCCAGGCACCATAAGGCCCGTGTCGATGGACCACAGCTCAACCCTTTAGGGCGATGGTTGTGGGAACAACCGAGTCCGAACCCTACTTTTATGAAAAAACCCCCACTAAAGTGGTTGAAGAGAGTATCCTGAAGCTGCTGTTCCAGGATAAAACGTATAAGAAATGATCGCTTCAGAGGTACCTCCATCGCGGGGAGATCCCGAGAAACCCAACATTTCGGCCAGTTTAATCGAGCCTTCACCAATGTGGTTTGAAGGACCGATGTCTCCGCAAACTGCCTCAACGGTGATATTTGTCGCCGTATTAACAACGATCACCTTGCATCCTAGAACAGCGCCCACCGACTTTTGTGCAAGAATCCCAGGGCAAACAGCATAGGGAACGAATTCCGCATTCAGGTAACGTCTCGGATCTGTTACCGCATATTGTTTGAATTGAAGACTCGTGGTGGAAATATAAAAGCCAGGCGCCGGGTCATCTCCGCCTTGGACAACAGGGTTGCCTGTGGCGTCTGTCAAAACTCCAAACCAATTCCCTGGATGCCCGGCATCGATCGTATAATCCAAACCGGTATCATTTGGCCCATAACAGCGAGGGCATCCATCTCCATCAACGGTTAAGCCTGTTTTAAAGGAAAAAGAATCGTCGTCCAATTGCGTGATCGACTCTCCTTGAATCATCGCAAGGAATTTCCTCATTTCTGGGTGACTATTCCGTTGGTGTCTACCCTATTGAACTTATCAAGAGATCTCCACCCTGACATTCCAAGCAAAGCAAGGAGCAGATTCATCAAAACTGCCGAACTGACTGCGGGAAAATGCACTTGGCTACCGCACAGGACGGCAACCCATTCAAGCATCGGCTGAAGAACTGTCGACCAGGCCAAACCTGCAACACAAAGCCATCCTGCGGTTGGTCGCCAGCCTTCAACATAAAATGAATCGACGATCATTTTTTTTGCCGCTGGCTGTATGCTTTGTTGCTCTTGGGTGCTATTTGGGTTGTTCGGGTCAGTCATAGGGAAGAATTTTTGCCTTATAGATTCTGCGCATCCGCAACGGAATTATTCAAAAAAAATGAGCGCTCTATTTTCTCAAAAGAAGAATTTCCGGGATGGGCGCTTGCACGGCCATGCTCTACCCTTGGGAGCGGGTAGAGGAAACACCGAGTGCCCCGGATACCAAAAGGGACTGTGTAGATTGACCGAAGGTCAACCGGTTAGGGCGAGGGTTGCGGGAGCAACCAAGTCAATCGAACCAACACGATATTGAAAACCGATCACCAACCCAAAGCCATAGGTTGAAGTGGAGCGGGTAGAGGGAATCGAACCCTCATGGCCTGCTTGGAAGGCAGGAACTTTACCACTAAGCTATACCCGCATGAACTGATTTAGAGATAACACAGTCCCAAATTCCGGTCAACCCGTGTCGTGAATTCCTACTTGGACGGACTCGGCTGGTTCGGGTTGCCCGCTCTCTCCAAGGCCTTACCAAACTGCAGGGAATCTTGATGCTTCTTTCTCGGAATCTGGGGTGAGGTGAGCTGCACCCAGAGCAATCCCCCTAAAACGAGCAGGAGGACGATGCCTGCGATCACCCTCATCCGGAGCGTAGTGGATTGTCGGATCTGCTTCTGGAGGTCTGCCTCCATCTCGCTGAGGTTCATGGATTGAGCTCTCTAATCAAGCTAGCTTTTTGGCCAAGATCTCACCCACAACGGCTGGGTTGGCCTTACCCTTGGAGAGCTTCATGACCTGACCCTTCAGGAAGTTAAGCGCAGCCTCCTTGCCCGACTTGAAATCGGCAACGGAAGCCGGATTGGCGTTGATCACTTCCTCGCAGAAGGCTTCCAGCGCACCGGTGTCGCTGACCTGCTTGAGCCCCTTCTCCTCGACGATCACTGCCGGCGTCTTGCCACTGACCATCATCTCGGCAAAGACCTCTTTTCCTTGGCGTCCGCTAATCGTTCCACCCTCGATCAGTGCGGTGAGCTCGCCGATGTGGATTGCCTGGATCGGGCACCGGGAGAGATCAAGCGATGCGGCGGAGAGGGCGCTCAGGAGATCGTTGATGATCCAGTTAGCGATGCTCTTAGGCTTCGGGGAATCCTTGCTTGCGGCTTCAAAGTAATCGGCGAGTGCCGCATCATCGGCTAATACCGATGCGTCGTATTCGCTGATGCCGAAGTCCCTCACGAAACGGTCACGCTTGGCCTGCGGTAGCTCTGGCATGCCAACCTTCGCTGCCTCCACAATCTTGGACGTGCGAACCGGCAGGAGGTCGGGATCGGGGAAGTAGCGGTAATCGTGGGCCGACTCCTTGATGCGCATGAGGGTGGTCTCACCACGGTCGTCATCCCAGCGGCGTGTCTCCTGATCAAGCTTTCCACCGGCCTTCACGAAGGCGATCTGTCGCTCGATCTCGAAGGCTAGTGCCCGGCGGAC
>CAIKFI010000135.1 GCA_903826635.1 uncultured Spartobacteria bacterium
ACCGAGAACTACACGTACTGACACACTCTTTCCCTACACGACGCTCTTCCGATCTTGACTCAAGGTGCGTGGGGGCGGAGTCCGCAGCTTTGGAATGAGTTCTCAGCCCATCAGTGGGCATCTCTTGAGGCAGGCAAGCCAGTCGTTTCGGAAGAGGACGTTCCCGAAAGTTCATGGCCACGGGTAACGATCGCCTACCTGCTTAATTGCACTCCTTCGGAAGCGGCATCTGTTTTCTGGAACAGCGAACTGGATCCCGAGTATCTGCCCGACTGCCTCTCGGCCCATATCCTGTCTAGTCCCTCACCACACGTGCAGGAGGTAGAGTTTCACCTGAAGATGCCTTTCTTTCTTCCCGAGGAGGTCTACGTCTCCCGAGTGGAGGTAACTAGGAGCTCTACCGGGGGCTATGAGATCTCCTGGAATGTGAGTCAATTGATCTACGCGAAAACATGCAGGGGAAGCGTGTTGATCGAGCCGCATGATGGCAAAACACTTCTGATCTCAAAAAATTCCGTGATCCCAAAGGGAGAATTAGCAGGTTTCCTGCGCTTCCCTGCAGTCCTTAGGCAGAAGGAAAGCGTCCATGCCTTAGTCCGCCAGATCCAGCTCGAGAAGAAGCAACACCCAAACCTTCTGGCCAAGCAGCAAGAGGCACTCGCCCAAGCCCTCGGCGGGAGGTGAACTTTGCTCTCGGAGGGGAAGTCATCAAACGCTTCTCATCCATTCAGATCAAATCCGCAGGGATTTTCTTGCGGGAAGATTTTGGCCTCCTTAAATTGGGATTTCTTTCGGGGCAATAGCTCAGTTGGTAGAGCGCGTCGTTCGCAATGACGAGGTCAGGGGTTCGATCCCCCTTTGCTCCATGCTCCAAGCTTCGTCAGGCTTTCTTGACGAAGCAGGCCTTCAGACCAACGGCGATCCCATCCACTTTGCAGGAGATCTCATGGTCCCCGTCACCGAGTTTGATCGGCTTCGACTTGGAGCCTCCCTTAAGCACCTGCGTGCCTCCTAGTTTCAGATCCTTGATGAGGACCACGCAGTCTCCGTCTGAAAGGACGGTGCCATGGGCATCCTTGACGATCCGAGGGCCATCTGACGCTTCAACTTCAGCTTCTTTCGCCCATTCCAATCCACAGGTGACGCACTCCCATTTGTCGGAATGTGAAATCACCTCCTCCATCGTGCATTCAGGGCAGGCTCTTTTTTGTGTGTTTTGCATCTGGTTCAGAGAGTTTTAATGATGGCATTGAACGTCTCGCTAGGACGAAGAGCAGCGGTGGCCTTGACTTCGTCCGGGAGATAATAACCACCGACATCGACGGGCTTTCCTTGGACGGCATTAAGTTCGGAGACGATCTTCTCTTCGTTAGCGGTAAGCTCGCAGGCAATCGGAGTGAAGAGAACCTTCAACTCTGCATCCTG
Organism: uncultured Spartobacteria bacterium; assembly: GCA_903826635.1. GTDB lineage: Bacteria > Verrucomicrobiota > Verrucomicrobiia > Chthoniobacterales > UBA6821 > UBA6821. Next base: position 1,426 of record CAIKFI010000135.1, read on the forward strand.
TGCCTGGGTTGCAAGTGCCTGAGCCCAGTAAAGAGTGAGATAGAAATGGCTCCCACGATTATCGATCATTCCGAGTTTACGCCCGGGAGACTTGTCATTCTCAAGGAACTTGCCCGTTGCTTCATCAAGAGTCTCGGCAAGGACTTTGGCTTTTGAGACGCCGAAGGTTTCGGCGACATGCTCAAGGGATGGAGCCAGTGCAAAGAACTCGCCTAGGGAATCCCAACGGAGATAGTTCTCCTCCAGGAATTGCTGCACATGCTTCGGCGCCGATCCTCCAGCCCCCGTCTCAAAGAGTCCACCACCGTTCATCAGCGGAACAATGGAAAGCATCTTGGCACTGGTGCCGACCTCAAGGATCGGAAAGAGATCCGTCAGGTAATCGCGGAGAACATTGCCCGTGACCGAAATCGTGTCCTCCCCCCGGATGATCCTCTCGAGGGTAAAGGTGCAGGCGTCGGCAGGCGGAAGGATCCGAATCTCGAGGCCGGCAGTATCATGATCGGCGAGATAGGTCTTCACCTTAGCGATGATGGCTGCGTCATGCGCTCGCTTTTCGTCCAGCCAGAACACAGCTGGATCACCGGTTGCACGGGCACGGTTCACGGCAAGCTTCACCCAGTCCTGAATCGGGGCATCTTTTGTCTGGCAGGCACGCCAGATGTCCCCCTCCTCCACGGTATTCTCGAGAAGAACTTTTCCGGAGGCGTCGGTCACGCGGACGACTCCATGACCTGGGATCTCGAAGGTCTTGTTGTGGGAGCCATATTCTTCAGCGGCTTGAGCCATGAGGCCGACATTGGGAACGGAGCCCATGGTCTTTGGATCAAGGGCTCCATGCATTTTGCAGAAATCGATGACCGCCTGGTAGATACCCGCGTAGGAACTATCGGGAATAACGGCAAGCGTATCCTGGGTCTTTCCGGCGGCATCCCACATCTTCCCCCCGGCCCGGATCATGGCGGGCATCGAGGCATCCACGATGATATCGCTTGGCACATGAAGGTTGGTGATCCCTTTTTCGGAGTTGACCATCGCGAGGGCTGGACCACTCTCAAAAGCCTGCTTGATATCGGACTCGATGGCGGATTTCTGATCGGCGGGTAGCACCTGGATCTTCGCAACGAGATCCCCGAAGCCATTCTTGAAATCAATACCAAGTTCCTTGATCACTGCGGCATGCTTCGTAATCAACTCCTTGAAGAAGACCTCGACCGCATGGCCGAAGATGATCGGATCAGAGACCTTCATCATCGTTGCCTTCATATGTAGGGAGAAGAGGACTCCATCCGCTTTTGCTTTGGAAATCTGCTCTGCGAGGAAAGCGACAAGCGCCTTCTTGCTCATCACCGTACTGTCGAGAATCTCACCGGCCTTCAGGGGGGTCTTTTCCTTGAGAACCCTCGATGTCCCATCAGCGCCGAAAAACTCGATCTTCACATCGGTGGTGGCTGTAACAGTGACCGACTTCTCATTGGAGAAAAAGTCGTTCTTCCCCATCGTGCCCACGCTGGTCTTGCTATCGGCGCTCCAGGTCCCCATGGAGTGGGGGTGTTTTCGGGCGTATTCCTTCACCGCCTTCGGGGCACGGCGATCGGAGTTCCCCTCCCGGAGGACCGGATTAACAGCACTCCCTTTGATCTTGTCATAGCGGGCTCGGATCTCCTTCTCGGCCTCGGTCTGCGGTTGATCCGGATAGTCGGGTAATGGATACCCTTTCGACTGTAATTCACGGATCGCGTCTTTGAGTTGAGGTATGGATGCGCTGATATTCGGAAGCTTGATGATATTTGCCTCGGGTTGGAGCGTCAGTGCTCCAAGTTCTGCGAGGGCATCCCCCACCCTCTGTTCTGCAGTCAGGAAATCCGGAAAGTTGGCGAGTAGACGGCCGGCAAGGGAGATATCACGGAGGTCAACGGCGACTCCTGCATGTTTCACAAAGGCCTGAACGATCGGCAGAAAGGAGTAGGTTGCAAGTGCCGGCGCCTCGTCGGTTTTGGTATAAAGGATGGTGGGCTTTGACATCCCGTCAAATTAGGGATTCCGATATGACTGTTCAATCAAAGAGAGGATTGCCTAAGGATTCTATTCCGCTAAATTAACAGCACTATGGGTAAAACGCTTCTTGATAAGGTCTGGGAGGAACACACCGTCCGCACTCTTCCCGACGGCAGGACACAACTTTTGATCGGCACGCACCTCATTCATGAAGTCACGAGCCCCCAGGCTTTCGGTATGGTCCGCGACCTTGGCCTCAAGGTTCTCTACCCGAAGCGTACCTTTGCGACCGTGGACCACATTGTGCCGACCGACCAGCGGGCCGAACCCTTCTCCGATCCCCTTGCCGATGCGATGGTCAAGGAACTGCGTAAAAACTGCGCCGAGACCGGAGTCACCTTTTTTGACCTCTCCTCCGGAAATCAGGGCATTGTCCATATCGTCGGCCCAGAGCAAGGCATCACCCAGCCCGGCACCACGATCGCCTGCGGGGACTCCCACACCTCCACGCATGGTGCATTCGGCGCCATCGCCTTTGGCATCGGCACAAGCCAGGTCCGTGACGTTCTGGCTACTCAAACCATGGCCATCGGAAAACCCAAGGTCCGTCGTATCAATGTCGATGGAAAACTCTCCCCCGGGGTCTATTCTAAGGATGTCATCCTGCACATCATCCGCCACCTCGGGGTGAATGGAGGCATCGGTTATGCCTATGAATACGGGGGCTCCACCTTTGACTCCTTTACCCAGGAAGAGCGCATGACGGTCTGCAACATGTCGATCGAGGGGGGAGCGCGCGTCGGCTATGTGAATCCTGACGAGACTACCTTCGAGTATCTGCGCGGTCGCCCTTATTCCCCGAAGGGAGCCGAGTGGGAGGCAGCTGTCACGCGTTGGAAGGCAGTCTCCTCGGACAAGGATGCAGAATACGACGATATCGTTCATTTCAAGGCCGAGGAGATTCTTCCCACCGTCACCTGGGGAATCACCCCGGCACAGGCGATCTTCATCGACGAGAAGATTCCTGACCCGAAGGATCTTCCCCTCAAGGACCGCGACACGGCAGCGGAAGCCATTGAGCATATGAAACTGCCTGCGGGCACTCCTGCAGTCGGCATCAAGATCGATGTTGCCTTCCTGGGAAGTTGCACCAACGGACGTCTCTCTGATCTCCAGGAAGTTGCCAAGCACATCCGAGGACGCAAAGTTTCCGATCATGTGAAGGCGATCGTTGTGCCCGGTTCCCAAGTGGTGTCCACCATTGCCGAGAAAATGGGACTGGCTGAGATTTTCCGCGAAGCGGGCTTCGAGTGGCGCGGGGCCGGATGCTCCATGTGCCTTGGGATGAATCCCGATAAACTCGTGGGCGATCAGCTCTGCGCAAGCTCCAGCAATAGGAATTTCAAGGGCCGCCAGGGAAGTCCGACCGGACGCACCATGTTGATGAGTCCGCTCATGGTAGCCGCCGCCGCATTGACCGGGGAGGTCAGCGACGCCCGCAAGGTCTTTGGAATCATTTAAAGGCAAAGGATGAATGATGAGGTATGAAGTAAGAAAAACCTGATTTCCTAACCTTTAAACTTTGAGCAAAACACGCTGTACACCCTAAGTCCGCACATTCCTATAAATCTTAAAAAATCGACCAAAGATCTGCTAAACCCCCTCTTCACTCATCCCTCTTCACTCATCCCTCTTCACTCATCCCTCTTCACTCATCCCTCTTCAATCATCCCTCTTCACTCATCCCTTTTCATCCTTCATCCTTCATTCTTTCTCCTACCCATGGCCCTTGAAAAAATCACCCAAGTAACAGGACGCGGAGTCTTCATCCCCGGGGATGACATCGATACCGACCGCATCATTCCCGCACGCTTCATGAAATGCGTCACTTTCGACGGGCTTGGCGAGTTTGCGTTTGCTGATGCAAAGGCTGCCGAGTCTGCAGCCGGACGTCTTCATCCCCTTGATGATGCGAGATTTCAAGGGGCGAGCATCCTGATCTCTGGATCCAATTTCGGTTGTGGAAGTTCCCGGGAACACGCACCTCAGGCACTCTACCGCTATGGCTTCCGGGCCATCATCGCGGAGAGCTTTGCCGAGATTTTTTTCGGCAACTCCACCACGCTCGGCATTCCCTGCGTGAAGATGTCCAAGGAGGACATCGCGGATCTTGCGGCGCTCATTGAAAAAACTCCTTCCATCCAGGTTACGGTTGACCTTACCGAGAGCAAGGTGTCCACAGATGATATCGATTTCAGCGCAGAGATCATTATTCCCGGTCATGCGCGTGAACCGCTGATGAACGGACGGTGGGACTCCATTGCAGATTTGGTGGATGGCCTTGACGATGTGAAGGCTCGCGTTGCTTCCATTTCCTATCTCGCAAACTCCTAAAGTTGCCTTGGCCTCTTTTTCTCTTTCATAGGGAGTCAGAGGGGAGATGCTTCGAAGGGGGGTATTTGGAACCACTTGGCAGAGGGAGCATAAGGAGCACAAGGTTAGAAAAACTCTAGGCAGAGGGAGCATCCCCTCTTTTTTAAAGGAAGGGACGAAGTGCATTCCCTCCTCCAGCATTGGAATCTTTGAGTGCAGGAGGATGCGTTGCATTGCTCCACACGATTCCATGGAAGTTGTGGTCTTTTTTTATTTCCGACCACAAGATGTTGTGGTTAATTTGTTGAAAGAACTCGGAAGAACACAATGCTTTGCCCCAAGTGCTCCACAGTCGATGACAAGGTGATCGACTCACGACTTTCCAAGGATGGCACAAGCATCCGACGTCGGAGGGAATGCCTCGGATGTGATACCCGTTTCACAACGTATGAGCAGATTGAACGCATAGAACTTCTTGCCGTAAAGCGTGATGGAAGGAGAGAGCCATTCGATCGCCAAAAGCTCCTCTCTAGTTTCATCAAAGCCTGCGAGAAACGCCCCATCTCCATCGATCTCATGGAAGAGTCTGTCAATGCCATCCTCAATGATCTTGAGTCGGGCCAGGATCGGGAAATTTCCACGAAGACCATCGGAGCCAAGGTCATGGTCAGGCTTCATGCCATTGATCCTGTGGCCTATGTGAGGTTCGCCTCCGTATACCGTCGATTCGAGGAGATCGGGGAGTTCATCGAGGAGATCCAGTCCCTTGAGAGAAGAGCACCTCTCTCCGAGGACCAGAAAGAACTCTTCCACAAGACGCCCTGACCAATTTCAAACCATGATTGCTCTTCTCGATGGCATGCCACTGGTAGCCCTACCTGATGGAAGGATCACCAGTTTTGATAAGCGTTGGATCATCGTCTCGATCAGGAATGCCGCGGAAAATGCGGGCTATCACCGCTGGTGGCTTGCAGAACACATCGCGGAGAGCGTCTCCGTTTACCTGCACCGTGACTTCGAGGAGAACAGTGTCGGAATCAAGAAGCTTCAGGAGGCCGTTCTCGAAGTCCTCCAGTCACTTGGTTTTGAGGATGTCGCGGTGCATTTTCGGTTACCGGACCCTCCCGTTAGCATTTCGCTGAGGGAACTGGTTCATGAGGCGGGGGATAATTACGAGTTGGCTTTTTTTGGACTTCTCGGCGAGCGGCTGAGCTGCCTGGCCGGTTCTCACTCGGAATTTATCGAGATCCGGGATCTCTCAGAATGCCTCCGTCTGCTCGAGGGCCGTAGAAAAAAACCCCAAGGCCTTAGGGAAGAAATCGTCACCTTCATCCGGAAGCATGGGGAGCACTCGGGCTCCTCGCGCCACGGCGCTCCGCTTCAGATCCAGTTAAGCTGACAGTTCTTCAGAATGACTCTCTTTGAAAAAATTGCGGCACGGGAAATACCCTCCGAAATTTTGGCCGAGGGGTCGGACTGGATCGCTTTTCGTGATATCGCTCCCCAGGCTCCGGTTCATTTCCTGGTTGTCCCAAAGCAATGCATTCCCAGGATCAATGAGGCCAAGGAGTCCGATTCCATACTGCTAGGAACCCTCCTTGAAGCCGCTGCCTCAACAGCCCGGCAGGAAGGTCTTTCAGCAAGCGGTTACCGCGTCGTGATCAATAATGGCCCCGATGGCGGGGAAACCGTCCCTCATCTCCATCTGCATGTCTTGGGGGGACGTCCCATGAACTGGCCCCCGGGATAGGGGGGGAAAGGGTGAAGTCATAAGGATGAATGATGAATGATATTCTAGCAGCATCCGATCGAAAGCTCGTCGCGAGTTACGGCGTAGTAAGCCTACGCCGAACGAGTAGTAAAGACGCTATCCGCTAATCTCGAAAGCCCCTCTCAATTAGGGAGTAATTTCTGTCCCTACTCCCTCTTCGGAAAAAGCTTCCAGCAGCACTGCATGTGGCACTCCGGCACCCAAGATGTGGACTTTGCCAAGTCCTTGGGCAAGAGCCTTTGTTGCGGACCGTACTTTGGGAATCATCCCTCCGGCGATGACACCACGATCGATGAGCTCCTCGGTTTGAATTGCGGTGAGACTATGAATCAGTGAGGAAGCGTCCTGCGGATCATGCATAAGCCCGGGCACGTCACTGAGAAAAATGAGCTTGGTCGCGGGCAATGAGGCCGCAAGCGCGGCGGCGGAAACATCCGCATTGATATTCATGGATTCCCCGGTGGGGAGGGCGCCAAGAGGAGAAATGACAGGCACGGATCCGGAGGAGAGAGCCTCGTGCACGGAATTGGCTTTCGCCTCATCAGCCTCTCCGACAAAACCGAGATCGACCTCCCTGCCATCGGATGTCGTGATGGGGGGGAGTTTGCTGGCCGTGAAGACATCCCGACCTGAAATGCCGACCGCCTTAACGCCACGCTGGGAAAGTTGGGCAACGATGCCCGGATTGACCTCGTCGTCGAGGACAGATCGGACAATCTCGACCGTGACCGAATCGGTTATCCGAAGACCTCCGAAAAACTGGGGGGACAGACCCTGCTTTTTCATCCGCGCATTGATGGCCTTGCCTCCTCCGTGAACGAGGACAACCCGGATACCGACTGCATCCAGGAAGGCCACGTCATCCAGGAAGAGATCCACCTGATCTCCAGATTCCATGGTGCTGCCGCCATACTTGATCAGAAAAATCCCTCCGCGGAACTTCTGAAGGTATGGCAACGCCTCGATAAGGATTTCCGCACGCTGGCGTGATGTGATCTGAGATGGCAAGAAGGTGAAGGGATTATAGCGAAAACTCCGAGAGATTCAGGCGGACATAGTCCTCCGTTAAATCCGTTGTCAGCAATCTAGCCTCCCCCTTGCCGAGATGGAGGTCAACCACTATGGAAAACTCTTTCTTGGCTGCAATTTTTCGAAGAAGAGCCTCTCCCTTGAGATCCTGACAACCCATCCCGTTTTTGGCCGCCAGGGTTCCATTGTAAGCGATGTCCACCTTATCAGGATCAAGTGACGCGCCCGCATACCCTGCCGCATCCAAAATCCGGCCCCAGTTCGGATCAGCACCCGCCCAGGCGCATTTGACCAACTGAGAGTTGGCGATGGCACGACCAACCCGGGTGGCATCGGCCTCGGTCTTGGCCCCCTTCACGATGAGTTCGATCACTCGGGATGTCCCCTCCCCGTCAGCAACAATGGCACGGGCAAGATCCGCACAGACAGCATGCAGCGCCTCAGCGAAGACTTTCTTCTCCGGGATGGTACGGATCTCAACCGAGGAGGCCCCATTAGCCAGAGTGAGAACCGTGTCGTTGGTGCTGCAGTCTCCGTCAACAGTAATGCAGTTGAACGTCCTGGAAGTGACATCTCCAAGAACCTTCCGGAGGAACGATGTGGGAACGGTTGCATCTGTTGTAATGACGCAGAGCATGGTCGCCATATTCGGGGAGATCATTCCGGCCCCTTTCGACATGCCGCCGATCCGGAACGTTTTCCTGCCAACCTTCACCTCGTAGGCAGATTGCTTCGGCACGCTGTCGCTCGTCATGATTGATCTTGCGGAAGCCGTGGCAGCAGCAGGAGTCTTTTTAAGAGCCAAAGCAGCTGATGAAATCCCCGGCAACATTTTGGCGACCGGCAACTGGACACCGATCCTGCCTGTCGAGCAGAGCAGAACCTCATCGGCATGCAGCCCGAGTGCTATTGCCGTTGCGTTGGCAGTCTGTTCCGCCGCCCGGAGACCGGGAACACCCGTGCAGGCATTGGCATTACCACTGTTGAGTAAGACTGCGCGTGCACTCCCTTTCTCCAAATGAGATCGGGAAAGGAGAACGGGAGCAGCCTTGACCAGATTCGTTGTGAAAACACCCGCTGCGGTGGCGGGTTCTTCTGAAACAACCAGACAGAGATCCGGACGAAGGGGTCCCGTTCGTTTGATGCCACAAGAAGCAGCGGCTGAAAGGAAACCCCGTGCGGCGTTGACGCCACCAGGTATGCGCTGGAGATTTTTTGGTGTTATGGATTTTGATGAACTCACAGGGATGAACGAGATGAAAGGAGTGGTAACAAGAAGCAGAAAAATGAAAAAAACAATGTTGGGAAAATCTTACGCAGAGGAGTTTCGAGGATGGTAAAACTCAGATTTCATGCTTCATGATTCACCCTTCATCCTTTTCCGCTTAAATCAGCCCAGCAGTTTCCGGAAGGCCCATCTTGACGTTAAAGCACTGAACAGCCTGTCCAGCAGCCCCCTTCACGAGGTTATCGATGACCGAGAGGATCACCACCCGCCCGGTCCTTGGCTCGTCGTAGAGTGCGATGTCGCAGAAGTTTGTTCCGGTCACGTGCTTGGTCTCAGGCGGTTGCTCCCGGATCCTTACAAAAGGCTCGTCCGCGTAAGTTGCGCGAAGAGCAATTTTCAGATCAACCAAACTTTTACCGGCAACGGGTGTCGCCACGATCGTGGTATGAATCCCCCGGTTCATCGGTGCCAAATGAGGGATGAAGGTAAGCTTCACCTTGGCTCCCGCAGCAATTGACAACTGTTGCTCGACCTCCGAGAGATGCCGGTGTCTGGGCAGACCGTAAGCCCTCATGTTCTCGTTACACTCCGAATAGAGATAATCGACGGAGGCCTTCCTCCCTGCACCGCTCACTCCGCTTACGCTGGAGACAACGATTCCATCGTGATCGATCAGCCCTGACCTGAAAAGAGGGATCAGTGGAAGCTGAATGCTTGTCGGATAGCACCCGGCACAAGCGATAATCGGGGATGATTTGATCGCCTCCCGGGAGAGCTCGGGAATGGCATAGATCGCTTCTTTAAGAAGTTCGGGTGCAGGATGAGACCCTCCGTAGTAATCGGCATAGACCTCCGCGTCGTTCAAACGAAAGTCGGCACTCAGATCGATGACCACCTTGTGAGCTTTTAACAATGCAATGGCATATTCCGCGGCCACCCCATGTGGTAGAGCCAGAAAAACAATCCCGGCATCCGAGGCAGCAACCTTGGCAGGATCAGCCTCAACGAAAACGAGACTGGAAATTGGAAGCCCGGAAAATCTAGGCATGACCTCACCCAACGTTTTGCCCTCATGCTGTCTTGAAAAGACTGCCGCGACCTCCACCGAAGGATGCCGAGCAAGCAAGGCACAGAGTTCCTCCCCAGAATAGCCGCTGGCACCCACGATCGCGACCTTGAGCACGGCGTGATCAGTCTTGGCAGAATGGGAATTCATGATTTGAACATACTAGAGAATCGGACGACGGGCGCAAAGTAGGAAAAGGGAGATCACCTGTTAATGACCTAAAAGACGCAGAGGAACTGAGAAGTGTCATTAATAGAGAACTCATAAACCTGCAGAATGAAAAAAGAAACCAAGTGAAATATCCCAATGAGTGATACTTGTTTTTCTTACCTTTTGGTAATACTTTGTTTATTATGAGCACGCTCGTCACGACGAAAGGCCAGGTCACCATCCCAAAAAAGTTAAGAGATCACTATGGCATCCGGCCCGGTGCCTTGATCGACTTCGTTCCAGGAATCGATGGCATCCAGCTTCGCAAGGTCGTGAAAAAGGGTGGAAATGGAGTCCTGGGATGTCTGAAAAATGAACTTTCCGGACACAACATCTCCACGCTACTCGATGACCTTCGGGGTGAGGTCGTGTTACCCAAGAAACGAAAGTCATGACCACGATCTCCGTAGATACCTCCGTGCTGCTCTCGATCTTCAAGGGAGAAGCTGTAGGCTCCGAATGGCTTGATTTTCTTCAGGGCCTAGCCGAGACCAAAAGCCTCATCGTCTCATCGATCGTGGTTGCGGAGGTGAGATCTTTTTTTCCCAACGATGCCCAATGCCTGAAAGCGCTGCGCGCTCTAGAACTCCGTCACAGCGTTCTGGATGAAGAGTCAGCACTTCTTGCGGGGAAGATCTTCCGCTCCTACCGCAACCAGGGTGTTCCCCGAACAACAATCCTCCCCGACTTCTTGATCGCTGCTCACGCTTCCAGACAGGCTGATGCGCTCGCCACCGAGGACCGGGGCTATCTCCGGGCCTACTTCCCCGCGATCAAACTGCTCAAGCCCTGATCCTTAAGAGGCCGAGCCTTTCTTGCTCAAGGCCCATGTGCTTTTTGTGCATCTTGTGGCGACAATCCCCTCTCATTTATCTTGCACGGAAGCGACGCTGGAACGATGCTTCCCCGCTCGAGAACGGGCTGTAGCACAGCTTGGTAGTGCGCTTGAATGGGGTTCAAGAGGTCGTGGGTTCGAATCCCGCCAGCCCGATTTCTCGATATTGCGGAGAGGTTGTTCCCTCCGAAGAGGTTCCGTCAGGTTGTTGGAATCCTGGTTTCTCCTAAGAGCGACGGAATCGCTATCGGGATGTCGTTGGAGCTATTTTGCCCGTTGCTTTTTTTTCCTTTCCTAATCAGAGGAGGAGGAGTCGAATTTGAAATCCCTACCCACT
>CAIKFI010000136.1 GCA_903826635.1 uncultured Spartobacteria bacterium
GGCAAAGCGGATCCTGGAGTCAGCCGAAACCAGATACTCCACGGAAGCGATGCAACGGACAATGCCCCAAAGCCCCGCCACGATCTGGGAAAAAGCCGAAGTTTCGGATTTTCCGGCAAGGCCTAGAGTTCTAAGAAATATGGCGGTTGCGGTTGCCGTTGGATTGTTGCTGGGTGTCGGCCTCGCCTTCCTCATTGAGTATCTGGACACCAGCGTGAAGAATATTCAAATCTTGGAGGAGGCACTTGGCGTGCCCGTTCTGGCTGTAGTTTCCAGAAATGCCGAATCCTTGATCGATATGCCTTCCGATGTTTCGGAGGCCGAAGCATATAGAATTATCAGAAGCAATATCCTACAGAGTCGGAAATCAGAGTCAGTGAACTCAATAACGGTTGTGAGTGGCGGCGAAGGAGAGGGAAAATCGACCTCACTCAACAATCTGGCCTTCACATTCGCCAAGGGTAGATTCAAAACCCTGATTATTGATGCTGATTTGAGACGTCCTTCACAGCATCGTTTTTTTGGTGTGGATAACATGCAGGGTCTTACCAATTATTTAGTCCAAGGAACTCCTTTCCAGAGTCTGGTTCAGACAACAAAGTTTAAAAACCTTTCGTTTCTACCGAGTGGTGTCCTTCGGGATGAGGAAGTGGATGTCTTAAATAGTCAGCGAATGCTAGAACTCATACGTGAGGCAAAACGCTCTTATGATATTGTGCTCGTGGATGTTCCTCCGATCCTAATGGTGGGTGATTCCTCCACTATAGTCAGCATGATTGACATGACGATTGTTGTTGTTCAATACAGGCGCTTTCCATTGAAGATGTTTGCGAGAATGAAACAAAAACTTCAGAATATGAACGCTAATGTCATCGGGAGCATTCTGAATCAGGCTGACCTCCAACATATGGAACACTATGAATATTACTCATCTAATTACTACAGTTCCTACAACTCGAAAGCGGCCACGGAACCGAAGAAAGATGATTCCTCAAAAAAACAAAAAAAATCGGAAAAATCCGGCGATCTGTTGTCTGACAACAGTTATTAATTTAAGTCACCAAGATTTCAACAGTTGACCAGTATGTTAAAGGTTCTGGATGGGAGGCCTCCGGATTCGATCACTCTTTTCCGGATTCAAGTTCCGCCACCTGCTGGACATCCTTGTCGCCTCGACCGGATAGATTCACAACGATAAGTTGTTCACGAGTCATAGTAGGAGCCACCTTGATGACCTCGGCGATCGCGTGAGCCGTTTCAAGAGCAGGAATAATGCCTTCCAGCGAGGAGAGCTTATGGAATGCAGCTAAGGCCTCCACATCTGTTGCATAGGAATAGTCAACGCGTCCAATCTCTCTAAGGAAGCTGTGTTCGGGTCCTACCGCGGCATAGTCTAGGCCGGCCGAGACGGAGTGAGTGAGCTCGATCTGGCCGTCTTCATCCGATAGAAGCCAGGTCTTTGTGCCTTGCAGCACTCCGAGTCTACCTCCCTGGAATCTTGCGGCATGCCTGCCCCGAATTATTCCATCCCCACCCGCTTCGACTCCGGTCATGCGCACCCTCTCGTCGTTGAGGAAAGCATAGAAAAGCCCTATGGCATTGCTACCGCCACCGACGCAGGCAACCAGTAAATCCGGAAGGCGTTCCTCCTTTTGGAGAATCTGCCGTCGGGTCTCGTCACCGATGATGCGGTGAAAGTCCCTGACAATCATCGGATAAGGATGTGCTCCCAGCGCCGAACCCAGGATGTAATGGGTATCCCTCACATTGGTTACCCAGTCCCTCATGGCCTCATTGATGGCCTCTTTAAGAGTGGCTTGACCGGCTGTCACTCCGACCACTTCAGCCCCCAAAAAACGCATTCGAGCCACATTGAGGGACTGCCTCTCCATGTCAACGGCACCCATATAGATCCTGCATTGAAAGCCGAATCGGGCTGCTGCTGTTGCGGTGGCAACGCCATGTTGGCCGGCCCCCGTTTCCGCGATGATCCTCGTCTTTCCCATGCGCCGTGCCAGAAGGATCTGTCCGAGAGCGTTATTGATCTTATGGGCACCCGTATGGAGAAGATCCTCCCGTTTGAGATAGATCTTGGCACCTCCGAGTTCCTTGGTCAGACGCTCCGCAAAATAAAGAGGCGTTGGACGCCCGGCAAACTCCTGAAGAAGCGATGCCAGTTCGTTCCGGAATGATGGATCTTTTCTAGCCGCTTCATATTCATGCTCCAGTTCCAGCAGGGCCGACATCAATGTTTCGGGGACAAAGCGCCCCCCATACTCGCCGAAGTGACCGTATTGGTCAGGAAAATTTGTGAGGCTGTCCTTGGAGTTGCGTTGCGATTGCGTTTTTTCGGACGTTGGGGTGACCATTGGAAGCATTATGACCGTAAAGACACGTCTGAGCAATCGCCCTTCAATAGGAACTTTTCAATGATTTTTCTCATGGGCGAGGGCATCGGAAGAGATGAAAGCTCTGCATGGTTAAATCCCATGAGTTTGGTGGGAACTCTCCCTTTCCCTTCAAAGACCTTCATCGTGATACGGTAGCGCGTGATCGGATAGGTGATACGGGCGATAGCCCTCCCTTTTGGCATCGTGTTCCCAAGTTCTGGAAGGATCCAGAGACCCTGCCAACGTGGACCGAGGGATTGTTCAAGATAAAGCAATCCCTCTCGGCGGAATACACCCCGATTCTCAAAAAGCTTTTTGATGACGGGTCGCGGTGATTTTTTTGGAAGTGTTTCAGGTTTTGTCGCCTTGCAGGTTTTTTGAAGAGGGCATGTGCTGCATTGAGGCAAGGTTGGGGTACAGATCATCGCCCCTAAATCCATCAGGGCCGAAGCAACGGATCGGCACCCCGAGGAGGGAAAAAAGTTTGCAGCAAAAGTTTGCAGGTTTTTTTTTCCAATGGCGTTGTCGATTGGAATCTTTATGTTGCCCACACGGCACAGGACCCTGATGATATTGGTATCAAGGACAACAGCCGGTTCGTCGTAAGCAAAAGCCGCGATTGCAGCCGCTGTGTAGGGGCCGATTCCCGGCAGTTTCTCCAAGGACTTTAGATCTCTCGGAATGATGCCGTTATGGAGTGTGACGATTGCCTTGGCCGACCCCAGAAGCCTTCTGGCCCGTGAATAATAACCGAGGCCTTCCCATGCGGACAAAATCTCAGATTCATTCGACATGGCCATATCGTGAATCGTAGGGAAGCGATTCATCCACGCATGGAAGCGAGGTATGACGGTGGCAACCGTGGTCTGTTGAAGCATGAACTCGGAGACGAGCACGGCATACGGTGAAGCATTCAAGCGCCATGGAAGACAGTGTCTTCCGTAGTTTGAGTGCCACAAAAGGAGTTCTTCACGAGCATTCATGATTTCACCGGAGCAGAAAAAACCGTAACAGGTGGAAAGACGCTTCTGCTTGTTCATCATTGCCACGTAAGGCACTCTGATAAAAACCGCAAGCCGCCACAACGATTAGCCGAGATGCCTCCGCTTCATTCCCAGACTTATCCGCTTACCATGACCCAGGCGGAAAAGCTAGGACATCTCCTCCGTGAGCGCGGCTTCAGCTTCACCACGAAACCTTTCACCCTCTTTTCGGCGAGCAAGGACAAGCTGAATGTTGCCGTTTATGAAAAAGGTCCGAAAGCCCTTTTACAGGGACGCGGGCTTGAAGATTTCATCACCTATGTGATGGAACCGGAGATCCTGGGTGAAGCCCGCCTTGGCTACGAGGAGATCCATTCGCCAGAGCAGTTTGACCCCCATTTTGGTGTTGATGAGAGCGGGAAGGGGGATCTTTTGGGGCCATTGGTGATCGCGGGTGTTTTTGTTGACGGGGATCTGGCCCGCCAACTCCGCGATGCTGGGGTCAGGGACAGCAAGGGAATTGGAACCGACAAAAAAATCCGTGAACTTGCGGAGGTGATCCGTAGATCCGGTGCCCCATCCGAAGTCATTGTCCTCAGCCCTGAAAAATACAACCAACTTTATAGTTCGATTGGAAATCTCAACCGTCTTCTTGCATGGGGACACGCCCGGATCATTGAGAATCTCTGCATCCGTGTGCCTGCCTGCCCTCGTGCCCTTTCCGACAAGTTTGCCGACTCGAGAATTCTTCAGAAGGCCCTGCTCGAAAACGGGCGAAAGATCCAACTCGACCAGAGGACGAAGGCCGAGAGCGATTATGCTGTGGCTGCCGCCTCGATCCTTGCCCGTGAGGGATTCATTGATTGGCTTGAAAAGCATGGCAAGGAACTCGGCATCACGCTTCCCAAAGGCGTTTCCACGAAGGTCAAGGACGCGGCTGTCGAGTTAATCAAGATCTACGGGCCCGGCATGCTCACTAAGGTGGCTAAAATGCATTTCAAAACCGCTTCAGAGGTGCTCACCGCAACTGGTGTAAAATAAATTTCTTTATTACCGGTGGACAACCAGACGACTCCAATTTCAAAAAATCACCGGATGGGGTGGATTCTCTTCCCGATGATTGTCGAGATACTGATCCTTATTCTTGCTGCCCTTTTGAGGCTCTGGGCACTTGATCTGAAGCCAGCTCACTTCGATGAGGGAATCAACGGATGGTTTGTCGACCAGATGAGAGATGCAGGCTTCTACCGCTACGACCCCGAGAACTATCACGGGCCGCTCTACTTCTACCTTCTCTTTCTTTTTCTTACCCTTCTGGGCCGTAATCTCTGGGCACTTCGTCTTCCCTCCATCTTATCAAGCATCGCCTCGGTCTGGATGTCCTTGAAATTTCAACGTTTTTTTGGAGGCAACGCCGCAAGACTTGGAGCCTTGGCCCTAGCTGTTTCACCGGCCGCAGTTTTTTACGGCCGCTATGCCATCCATGAATCCTTGGTTGTCCTTTCCATGATGATCACGGCATGGGGTGTCATGGGACTTTGGCAGAGTGGCGGGAAACGCGAACTCGCTGCTACCGTCACCGGAGTCACCCTTCTCCTCCTTCTTAAGGAGACTGCGGCAATCCATCTGGGGTGCCTGGTATTGGCCGCATTAAGCCTCTTTCTTTGGCAAAAAGTGGTTCCGTCTCGTCCGCTCCTTCCCATGGCCAAACCATCTTGGTCACGGCGTGAACTCTACTGGTATTTGGGACTCTCCCTTCTAACGCTCCTTTTCTTCTATTCCGGAACTTTCCTCAACTGGGGAGGAGTTCCTGATTTTGCGAAGGCCTATATCAAGTGGTTTCATACAGGAACAAGTGCGGGAGGTCATGTGAAGTCTGATTATCAGATCGGCCCCCTCAACTATTATTGGTTGTCCCTGATGTGGCACTACGAGTGGCTAGCCTTGCTTGGTCTCGTCTATGCGGTGCGGCTTGCATTCCCGGCCCCACCACTGCAACGCTATCTGGCCATTTACGGTCTGGGGGTCCTGATTGCCTACTCGATTGTCCCCTACAAGACTCCTTGGTGCATTATTTCCATCATCTGGCCTTTTTCCATTTTCTTCGGGTGCGCCGTTCAGGAGATCTGGCATAAGTATCAAGGGTTAAGACCTTTGTTCCTGATCCTGTGTTCGGGACTGCTTGTCGCATCGCTGGTGAAAACAATCAGCCTGAATTTTCAACACTTTTCCGACCCTTTGGAGCGTTATGTCTATGTGCAGACCTTGCCGGGAATAACCGTGTTGACCGCGCCGGTTCTGGGAGTGGCTGAACGTGATCCTAGAAATTATGCCATGAATGCTCAAATCATCCTAGAGAGTTATTACCCCTTGCCCTGGATCTTTGGAGATTTCACCCGGATCGGTTATTACGAAAAGGAGCCACCCCCCAATCCCCTCAAGGGAGATTTTATTGTGGCATTGACCTCACAGCAAAAAATGGTCGAAAGCCGGATCAAGGAACCTTATCTCCGAAGACGTTTTCACCTTCGCGACTCCATGGACGAATGCACTGTTTGGTTCCGCGAGTCGCTCTTTGATCAATGGTTCCGTGAACCTGGTCATGGGAAGGTGGAACGGGTATTTCCCAGCACACCAAAGGAAAAATAAAAACATTAGATCGTGAGATTACCCGTTGCCATTCTTTCCTGTGTTGCCGCCGCAGTTCTCGTATCCCTTCCCCTCGCATGGCTTGGCCATGGTTTGAGAGGAGGTCACGGGGTCGTCACTTGGATCTCTCTCTCTATTGGATTAAGCTGTGCGATTCTTGCTGGATTGACCTGCCCTCAGGGGAACTTCCGGCGACCGACCGGATGGGGGTGGATCATGATCGCCATTTTTGCAGCCTCTTCGGCGCGTGCTTTTCTTTGGATTTTTTATGCTTGCGACGATGATTGGAAGGTTCTTTCCCCCAATAATCTGGGGGATCTCTCCCTTCATCTTTCGTTTATAAACTGGCTTGCCTCCACCACCCATTGGTGGCCTGCCAGTCCAATCCTTGCTGGTGATCCGCTTCGCTATCCCCTCGGTTCGGACCTATTCAATGCCCTGCTGATGGTCGGGGGCATACCCCCCGCGATTTCTCTGATCTGGTGCGGATTGATCGGTTCAGCCCTGACCGGATATGCACTCTGGCGTTGGGGAGGAGGTGTTGCGCTGGCAGCCCTTCTCTTTAACGGAGGTTTTGCGGCGATTGTCCTTCTGAAGACAGGTTGGGGTGGAAACCCCCAGGAAGTGAGTGAGTGGAAAAATCTTTTCCTGACTGTTTTTGTGACGCAACGAGGTTTTCTCTATGCTCTTCCCGCCGGGTTTTTGCTTCTTGCCGCGTGGCGAGAAGAGGCATTCGGTGAGGGGAAAAAAAGAGTTCTGCAGCTGCCGGTTCAGATCCTTCTCCTGGGAACAATGCCTTTGTTCAGCATTCATGGCGCGCTGTATCTTGGGGTCGCCATGGCCGGGATGGCAATTCTCGTTCCCTTTTCCCGTTGTCAAATGTTGAAGCTGGCTCTTTTTTCCTGGCCACTCATGGCCCTCCTGGGATGGATGATCACCAGTGGAGCAGGGGGACCCTCCGCGATTCATGCTTTGGGTTGGCAGATTGGCTGGCTTTCGGATGGTTCCTATCAATTCTGGTTTTGGAATTTCGGGATAGCGTTGCCGTTTGCAGTGATCCTTTGCTTTTACTTAGGGGGTAAAAAGGGGGAGCTTGTTGCCCGGGCTTTTGTTTGGCCTGCCGCTTTCGTCTTTCTGGCCTGCATGCTGATCCGCTTTGCCCCCTGGCCATGGGACAATACGAAGTTGATGATCTGGTCGTGGCTTGTGATTGCACCTTACCTTTGGAGCGAGTTGTTGGTTCCCCGCCCGCAGGCGTTGCGAGTGCTCGCACTCCTGCTTCTTTTCGGATCCGGTGCTGCAACCCTATTGGTGGGACTTGATGGAAGGCATGGTTATTTTCTCGTCAAGCGCAGTTCCTTGAACACTGCAAGCTGGGAATTGAGAACGATTCCCCCGAATGCAGTCATCGCCTGTGCACCTGAATATAACCAACCCGTCCTGATGCTTGGACACCCTGTGGTCTGCGGATATGAGGGGCATCTCTGGAGCCACGGACTTGATTACAAGGAGCGACTGGAACTTCTCAATAAACTTATGAATGGTGAGGGAGATTGGCGGGGCACGGCCCGCAAGCTTGGAGCTTACTATATCTATTGGGGAGAACTGGAGTCTAAGAAGTGGCCTGACTCCCTTCTTCCTTTTGCAAAGGAAACGATCCCATCATTACACCGGCTTGAATGAGTTTTTTGTGAAAATCGTAAGAGAACAGGACTTCATGCCGTCGTCATAAAGTTGGTTGATTTTCGTGAAACCTCTCTGATACTTAAGGAAGCATAAAACCGCATGAAAACTCTCACGGTCAACTCTCCAACTGCGCTTCGAACTCTTCCGGTCGCTATGCTCATCACACTTCTCGCATCGGGATGCACAACGGAAGTCGGATCAAATGGTCAACCGCGTCAGGTTATGACTCCGATGGGGGCGGCTGTTGTGCAGGGACTCTCCGCCGCCGCGATCGGTGCCGGCACGGGGGCTCTCATGAAAGGTGTCAACCCTGTTGCCGCTGGTGCCATCTCCGCAGGAGCGGGAAGCGTGGGATCCCAGGCCATCAATGCCTTCATTCCCAAGGCAAGCGGCTCTGGCGGTGGCGCCCAACAGCAGACAAACCAACAACTTTACGTCCGCTCGGGTGATGGTTTTGTGCCCGCCAAGATCAGCTATCTCCAACAACCGGACGGCAGCTATGCCCCCTCCTATCCCAGGGGCAAGACTCTCTATCGCCAGCTTCCTAACGGAAGCTTCGCTCCGGTTAACTGATTTCCAACCAATTTAAGGATTGAGATTACCCCTCGATCAACTTGGTTTGCGAGATTGTTATAGGCTCTAGCATCCCCAAGGGTACTAGGGCTTCGTGATGTCGATCTGTAGCGGATGGTCGCGTCGCTCCGCGACACGCTGGGTCTGGTTGTCCCACAGCACATTGTTTGTGAAGTCACCGCTCTGATCCCAGCAGGCGCCGAGATAGTAACTGTAAGGTTTGCCAACCTCCGCTTCGGAGATCGCTAGGAAATTGCGGATAGCGGGGGCGCCTTCATGGGTCGGTTGAGGAACGACTTCGTGCAGTTTAGTTTCCGTCAGATCCTGAAGATCGGTGGTGAATCCCTTCACGCTCCCCTTCGGAAGTACAATTGCCGTCGCCTGAATTCCTTTGGGTTTGTCTTCGGGTTGCCAGTAGGTCATCCAGCCTTCGGACTGATCCTTGGCGATGATTGGGCTGCCACTGGGACCGCTTGAACGTTCGGCAAGACCTACGGCTATGGTCAGCGGGGAGTCATCCTGACTGGAGAAGGTGGATGTTGCTCTCGTGAACCAGGAACCGGCATCAATGCTGAGTCTCTTGGTCTCCGAGACCATTCTTCCCTTGCCTGCATCCCATGGATCGTAGGTGACCTCGAATTCGGAGCGGATCGGTCCGCTGGTGATCAGTTTCCAGTTGCGCCAGTTTTGGGAGACGAGCAGTTGTTTGCCATCCCAGATTCCGATTCCTCCGCACCCACGGCTTTTTCCCACGCGGTAATCATCCATGAACTCGCCGTTATCCTCATGGTAGTGACCCGTCTTATACATGGTGTCAACAGTCAGCATCCGGTGCTTTTTAATCCAGACATCGACCCCACTGCTGATCGTGTGCTCCTTGCTGCTCATCAAAGCCTGTCCGTAGATGCGGTGGGCGATTCGGTCACTCTCCCAGGCAAAATCATCGAAGCGTTCCGGCACATAGCGTGCGGAGGTCTTTTGGATCGGCGTCGGGACGGACGGAACATCCGCCGCATCCAGAACGGCATAGGCTCGGGTTTCGAAGGGGGCAAGATTCACTTGGAAAAGCAGCCTGCTGTCGCCGGGTTGGGGATCATAACTCTGTGAGGTGAGGATTCGGGAGGAGAGACCATCCATCACGACGTGCTTGCCAGCGAGTGGGAGATCCACCGTTTCGTTTTCACGCCAGAAGCCCGCCGGATTGCTGACCTTGACGGCGATTGGATGGGCCTTTTTTAGGACGCCCATGCGGAAGATCTCGCTTCCGGCCAGAAGGAATGCACCCACCCCATAGGCCTCGGTGGAGTCCGCTGGGAAATTCTTCGGGTCGAACCCTACCGGTTGGATATGGGTCAGCTTGCCGTCGGGTTGTACGCAGGCAACCAGTGCCGACCACGCTTTGAGAATCGCAGGCCCATAGGTTGCCTGATCGAGGATTCCTTGGTTCACTCCCCAAGCCAATGCGTAGGTGTAGAATCCCGAACCGCTCGCCTCCTGAAGAGGGTAACTGTCTGGATCCAGAAGGCTTGCCCTCCAGAGTCCGTCGGATTGCTGACAGGTGAGAATCTTGGCGGACATCTCCCTAAAAAGGGTAACGAAGCGGGGATAGGCGGAATGATTCTCCGGAAGGAGTTGAAGCATTCTGACAATGCCAGCAATCACCCAACCGTTGCCACGTCCCCAGAAGACCTTTTTACCGTTTGCCTCGCGTTTATCAAAAAAGGTGCTGTCGCGGTAAAAGAGATGATCTTCCTTGTCGTAGAGGTAATCCGAGGTGCGCCACCAATTTGTAACGGCAAAGTCGAGATACCTTTGGTCGCCTGTGATCGTGTAGAGACACAACCATGCGGGAGGCCCCATGAAAAGCGAGTCACACCATGACCAGTTCTGTTGACCGTGTCCCGGTTGCTTGAAATCGAGATTGTCCGATGCGGGCGGGTGGGAAAGGATGAAGTCGAACCTTTCCCTCAGGGGGGCGATCATGTTGGATTCGCTGTTGAGCATGTAAAGTTCCGCATAGGTTTGGCCCACGCAGTGGTCATCGGCATGATAGGGCCTGGCGCCGAGTTGCCATTGGTTGGTCTCTCCCATCGCCATCATGGCGTTGCGGTATTTGGAATCCGGGGAGATTCCCGCCAGTGCCATGAAACCGATGTATCCAGCCCCTTGGATCCAAACAGTCGGTTTATTGGTTGCCGGATTGGCCAGTTGCCAGTCCGCCACTTTCTGCATGATTTCAAGGGTCGATGCCGGATTGATCGTTACCGGCGTAATCTTTAACTCCGGAACGGAGGAGTCTGGGATCGCCGAGGAAGAACCGATGTGAGATGCAACGGTCTCTGGAGGTTGGGCAGAATTGGATGTTTTTTCCGGACTGAGATTGTTTGTCTCCGCCGAGGCAGTGAATTCAGATGCCCCAAGAACGAACAGGGCGACAAAAAAAGAAAGGGAGGGAATTTTTTTAATGTTGGGGAGGGGTCTTAAAGTCACAACGTGAAATTTTCAGCTTTCATTTTTTTTGCAAACTCAATCCTACACCCAGAAAATCTTCTTTTAAGTCTCTTTCCTTCAGTCTCCGATAAAGGTTTATGAAAAGATTCGTCACCGATCATGAATTGCAGGCGCTTGGAAAGTCTTATTGTGTGAAAAACCGTCGCCTTGTTCTCACGAATGGTTGCTTCGATCTGCTTCACACGGGTCACGTCAGGTATCTCCAGCAGGCTAGGGAACTCGGAGATGCCTTGATCGTGGCAGTCAATAGCGACACTTCCGTGAAGGAACTCAAGGGGCCGACCAGACCCATTAATAGTGAAACCGACCGCGCGGAGGTTCTAGCTGCCCTTCGGTGTGTTGATCACGTCACGATTTTTCATGGAATGAGGGTGACGGATGTCATTCGAACCCTTCGCCCCGCAATCTATGCCAAGGGTGGGGACTACACGCTCGAGACCTTGGATCCCGGCGAACGGGCAGCGCTTGAGGAGGTCGGCGCAACGATCAGCCTGCTGGCTTTGGTGCCGGGTCGCTCAACGACGAGCGTGCTGGAACGCGCCTCCGCGAATTCCTAGCCAAAGATTCCGGAAGTTTAACCGGTGTTTGTGCTTTACGTGTTTTGGCACCGTGACGGACGGTGATCCACTTTAGGAGTGCGTACGTGGCGGCACCTCCCGATACTGAAATCACCACATTGATGAGTTGTTGAGTCATGTAGATTCGACACCATCGGTATCGGATCGTTCAAACAAAGCGGTCGACTCTGTGTCCTGGAAGAGGGTGCTTTTGCCGATTGCATCGGCCAATCTTTCGAGATACTCCCCGCGTGAGATTTCGCGTGCACCGAATGTTGCCAGATGAGGAGTGTTCCACTGGGTGTCAAGGAGGAGGAAACCGGATTCTTTCAGGATTCTAACGAGATGCCATAAGGCAACTTTAGAGGCATCGGTGACCCTGTGAAACATCGATTCGCCGAAGAAAGCGGCCCCAAGGGAGACTCCGTAGAGTCCTCCTGCAAGGCGACCCTCGAGCCAAACCTCAACCGAATGCGCATGTCCCCATTCGAAAAGTTCCAAATAGCTTCGCTGGATCTCCGGCGTGATCCAAGTTTCCTGCCTGGAGGCGCAAGCTTGGATCACCGATTCAAAGTCGTGATCAATCCTGATTTCCCAGCCCCCCTTTTTAAGGGCCCGCCGAAGTCCGTGAGGCACATGAAATTCCTCCAAAGGGAGGATTCCCCTGGGATCGGGAGAATACCATTCAATGCTTCCATCGGAAGAGCCCATGGGGAAAATTCCTGAGGAATAAGCCTCAAGCAGGAGTTCAGTGAAAGAGGGGGGGGTGTTCACGTTACCTTCTCGCATTGCCTTATCCTAAAGATCTTTTACGTTTGGCGGGTGAAACCAACCCAATTTCTTCTACTCCTGATTTTGATGATTCCTCTGGTAGGCATGACCGGTTGCGCGACGGCCGAGGAGGATGCGGATACGATTGCCGATACGGCTGTCAAAGGCCTGAGCGGGCAAGGTCAACTTTACAACGAAAAGGTGATGAAGGGCGACATGGGGTCGGGCCAATCCTTTGGAAACGACTTCCAGTAATCAAGGCCACTAATTCTTCACCGTCATGGCTTCCCGTATCAAAACCCCTGTGAAAAAGGTTTCCAAAAAATCAACCGTACCAACCAAAAGAATATCTCCCGATTCCAAGTCTTCCTCGAAGATCGTCATCCTTGATTTCGGATCGCAGTATACTCAGGTCATTGCGCGCCGCGTGCGGGAGTGCAGCGTCTTCTCGGAGATCGTCCCTCATATCACCAAGGCCAGTGAGATCGTCGCCGACGGTTCCATAAAGGGCATTATTCTTTCCGGAGGCCCTGCCAGCGTCTATGCTCCGAAGGCTCCTCAAGTCGATCCAGCAATCTACGAACTCGGGGTGCCGATCCTCGGTATCTGCTATGGCATGCAACTTCTCTCGAGGGACCTCGGAGGGGTCGTGGCTCGCTCCACCCACCGTGAATACGGCAAAGGGGTTCTATCGACCAACAGCACATCACCACTCTTCAAGGGATTGCCCAAGAAGATTGATGTCTGGAACAGCCACGGCGACCGCGTCGAGAAGTTGCCGAAGGGATTTGTTGCCATCGGCACCACGGAGAATGCACCGCATGCCGTGATCGCTGATGCGAAGCGCCGCATTTACGGAATGCAGTTCCACCCCGAGGTGCATCACACACCGAAGGGGAAATCAATCATCCAGAACTTCCTTCACGGAATCTGCGGATGCCCGAGCGACTGGACCATGGGCTCTTTTATAGAACGCATTTGTGCCCAGATCCGCAGCCAAGTTGGAGACGGACGGGTGATCCTTGGCCTGAGTGGGGGCGTTGACTCCTCCGTTGCCGCAGCACTCCTCCACAAGGCCATTGGAGATCAACTCACCTGCATCTTCGTTGACAACGGACTCCTGCGTTCCGGTGAGCGCGATGCGGTGGACAAGTTGTTCGGGCGCAACTTCAAGATCCGCCTCAAGATCGTCGACGGGACAAGTCGCTTTCTGGGTAAGCTCAAGGGGGTCACAGATCCCGAGAAAAAACGCAAGGTCATCGGAACAGAATTCATCCGTATCTTTGAGCAGTCGGCGATCGAACTCCAGAAATCAGCCAAGGGCTCATCTCAACCATTCAAGTTCCTAGCGCAGGGAACACTCTATCCCGATGTCATCGAGAGTGTTCCGATCGCTGGTAATCCGGCCTCGCTGATCAAGAGTCACCACAATGTCGGGGGTCTTCCGAAGGATATGAAGTTCGAATTGGTGGAACCGTTGCGCCAACTCTTCAAGGATGAGGTTCGCGAAGTGGGACGCGAGCTGGGTCTTCCCCGCGAGGTGGTGGATCGTCAGCCTTTTCCGGGTCCCGGTCTGGCGGTCCGCATTGTTGGAGCGATCACACCGGCCCGCCTTCGCATCGTGCGGGATGCCGACAGGATCGTTCTTGAGGAAATGAAAGCCTCCGGATGGTATTTCAAGGTCTGGCAGTCCTTCGCCGTCCTCCTTCCCGTGCAGTCGGTGGGAGTGATGGGGGATGAGCGCACCTATGACTACACAATCGCCTTGCGTGTCGTGGAGAGTCAGGATGGCATGACGGCCGACTGGGTCCGACTTCCTTATGAATTGCTGGGGAAAATTTCCAGCCGCATCATCAACGAGGTCAAGGGAGTGAACCGCTGCGTCCTCGACGTCTCCAGCAAGCCTCCGGCAACCATCGAGTGGGAGTGATTTCTTCATGAGCCACCGCCGCGCGATTTATCCGGGAAGCTTTGATCCGGTTACGAATGGTCATCTCGATCTGATCAACCGTTCGATCGGTTTGTTTGAAGAGGTGATCATCGGCGTGGCGGA
This sequence comes from uncultured Spartobacteria bacterium, assembly GCA_903826635.1. Classification (GTDB taxonomy): domain Bacteria; phylum Verrucomicrobiota; class Verrucomicrobiia; order Chthoniobacterales; family UBA6821; genus UBA6821. The sequence goes on from CAIKFI010000136.1 coordinate 14,174, forward strand.
CAATGAGGCCAAGGAACCCCTTTTTTCCACCACTCAGAGAATAGGGCTGATCGAAAAGAGCATTGGGGAGCGCAAAGGAGTGACCGTCGAACCGCTCAACGGATTACTGGTGGATTTTTGCCGACGCCGGGAGGCCTTTGTCGTTATAAGGGGTTTACGGGCGGTATCGGATTTTGAATTTGAATTCCAGATGGCGCTGACCAATCGCCGTTTGGAACCCAAGATCGAGACGATTTTTTTGACACCCCGAGAGGATTGTATTTTTTTGAGTTCCCGGATTGTCAAGGAGGTGGCTCGTCTGGGAGGGGATGTTTCCCCGTTCGTCTCGTTGCCGGTGCTTGCCGCCCTGCGTGAAAGATTTCCCAAGGCAAACCCACCGAGTCTGCAGTAGTCTCTGGATAGCATCCGATGAAACTCCACCTGAAACAGATTCCCCAGGGAGAGACCCTTCACATTGAGGGAGAGGATGATCCTGCGGCCTTGGAACTTGCTTCTGCGGGAGTCGAGCCAGTGAGCCCCTTGAGGTATTCCTTGGACGTGGGATTGTCCGACGGGGGCCTTTTTGCAACCGGGTGGTTGATGCAACGCGTCCGCATGACATGCGTCTCTTGCCTGGAATCTTTTGAGAAAGAAATCGTTTCCGATCCGTTTTCCCTGCAGAAGGAACTTGAAGGAAATGAATCAGTTGACTTGACCGAGGAGGTCAGGGAGGATATTCATCTCCTTCTACCCGCGCATCCCCGATGCGATTCGGGTGGAGACAAGACCTGCCCCGCTCATTTTTCCGCGGGCTCCGATCACTCCTTTTCATCAGTGGAGAAAGCGGCGCCCAGGGTCATTTGGGCGGCACTCGACCAACTCAAAACACCGCCATCCGATGGGAGTCCCTAAACGTAAAACTTCAAAGATGCGCCTTCGCACCCGCAAGGCAGCAAACCGCTGGCATGCGCCAAAGCTCGGCAAATGCACCCAGTGCGGGGCTCCGTTAAATTCTCACACCGCCTGCAAGGCCTGCGGTACTTATCGGGGACGTCAAGTCCTTGATGTCGAGGTGGCGTAGTTCACGACTCCTCTTTCCAAAACGGAAGGAAGAAAACGACGTTCAGATTACCTGTTGATGAGGATTGCCCTCGATGCCATGGGAGGGGATTTCGCTCCTCGGAACACGGTTGCCGGGGCTGCTCTTGCCCTCCGGGAGTATCCTCAGATTACCCGCCTTTACCTGACGGGTGACGAGCCATCGATCAAGGCCGAACTCGAGAGGATAGGGTGCACCGATCAGCGCGTCGAGATCGTCCACACGACTCAGGTTGTGGAGATGAGCGATGCAGCCGTCGAAGCAGTCCGCCGCAAAAAGGACTCCTCCGTCTCCCGGGCAGTCGATCTTGTGAAGAAGGGTGATGCCGACGCCATCGTCAGCGCAGGCCATACAGGGGCCGCCGTAGCGGCGACAACCATCAAACTCCGCACCCTAGAGGGAATTGAACGTCCGGGAATCGCATCTTATCTTCCCACGGAAAAGAATGTCTGCGTCCTCATTGATGCTGGGGCCAATGTTGATGCCCGCCCTGTTCATCTCCTTCAATACGCCATCATGGGATCGGTACTCTCAAAGCACGTCCTCGGTTATGAAAACCCCGAGATCGGCCTGATGTCGATCGGAGGTGAGGACGTGAAGGGGAGTGAATTTACCAAGGATGTATTCAAGCTACTGAAAGCCTCCTCCCTGAATTTCCGCGGCAACATCGAGGGGCACGACGTATTCGAGCATCCTGTCGAGGTTATCCTATGCGACGGATTCACCGGAAACGTTGTCCTCAAGACGGCCGAGGCAACGGCAAGCGCTGTCTTCCGTTGGCTCAAGCATGAATTACTCAAGACTAGGTTCCGAATGCTTGGAGCGTGGATTGCCCGCAATGCTTTCCGTGCCATTCGGAGTCGCACCAATTACGAGAACTACGGCGGGAGCCCCCTTCTCGGGGTGAACGGGATCTGCATCATCGCCCACGGTTCCAGTTCTCCGCTGGCCATCAAGAACGCCATCCGCGTGGCCACCGACTTCATCAGGGAGCAGGTCAACCCTCGCATCGTCGAGGCAGTCAAAACCTACAACGAGAACAACGCAGCCTTGACCAAGTCCCTCCGGAATGATGGGCCCTCCGTGAAGCCCTCCGATTCCGCCCCCGCCTCCCATGAAATCTGACCGGACGGCTTCCATCATCGGAACCGGCAGCTATGTGCCTGAAAAGGTGATGACCAACGCGGATCTGGAGAAAATTGTCGATACCACCGACGAGTGGATTCATTCCAGAACAGGAATCAGGGAGCGCCGCATCGCGGGCCTTGAGCAGCCCACCAGTGACCTAGCTGCAAATGCAGCCAAGGCGGCGATGGAGAACGCCGGGATCAAGCCGGAGGAAATCGACCTGATCATCTGCGCCACAGTCACGCCAGACATGTTCTTTCCGAGTACGGCCTGTTTTGTGCAGACCAAGATCGGCGCGGTGAACGCAGCCTGCTTTGATCTTTCTGCAGCCTGTTCCGGCTTCCTTTTCGGCGTTGAGACGGCCCGCCAATTTATCGCTACGGGAACGTACAACACAGTTCTTGTCATTGGAGCCGATAAACTCTCCAGTATTGTCGACTGGGACGACCGGAACACCTGTGTCCTCTTTGGGGATGGTGCTGGCGCTGCGATCCTCCGGCACCGTGAAGGATCTCGGGGCATTCTTGCCACCCGGATGGGAAGCAATGGAAATCTTGCGGAGATTCTTCATATCCCGGGAGGCGGAAGCGCCTGTCCCGTGACGGCCGATAATGCATCGCAAAAGCCTGCCACCATCAGGATGAACGGACGGGAGACCTACAAGCACGCCGTCACCGCCATGGTGGACGCCTCGAAGCAGGTCCTGGAGGATGCCGGAGTAACGGCTGATGAGATCACTTGTTTCATCCCGCATCAGGCGAATTTACGCATCATCGAAGCGATTGCGGGACGGCTTGACATCCCCATGGAGCGTTTCATGGTCAACCTTGACCTTTACGGGAATACCTCTGCTGCCGCAGTGGCCATTGCTCTGGATGAGGCGGCGCGTCAAGGGCGTTTCAAGCGGGGTGAACTGATCCACCTCGTCGTCTTCGGAGGAGGTTTGACCTGGGCCTCCTCAGTCATCGAGTGGTGACCTTTTGATAAATCTGTTTTTTGAGACAGCTGCTTTACGAGGTGGTTGTTTTTTGGACGGCTGCTTTTTGAGCGATCTCTTGGTTTCACTTCGTTCGCCACGCGCTGAAGTTGTTCTTGAGGGGTGGTAGGGGAACTGCTTCTCCAATATATGCTAAGGCCTTCGCTATGTTAACTCTGTAGATGTTATATGCTTTGTCTTTGACGGTTTATTCTCATTTTCATCTTATCCCTCTTGCTTAATCCTAGGGGGTAAGGAGGGTGTTGTTGGATCAGTGAATCAATAAACACCCCGATGAAGTCCCACCTCTCCAAATTCTTCGCTCTCTTCCTGCTGATTGTTGTCAGGAGCGTTCTGACATCGGTCCCTCTTCACGCCACGCCTGCGATGTCCTTCACCATCAGCTATGCGGGCATCTACAACACGGCCTCGAGCTACTCACAGGGTAATGTCGTTAAGTATGGCAACTGCACCTATCTGGCACTCGGTGCTATTGCTGCGAATTCCTCCCCAAACTCCAACCCCGGTTCTTGGACAATCTTCGGGGCTCTACCTGAAATCAACACCTTCGGAGCAGGGACGAACACCTTCACCATCGACTTCGTAACGATTGGGAATCCCGGCAACGCGAACGATACAAATGGCTTCGGGAAAGTCTCTTACAGCTATCAGATGGGCGCCTACGCTATTTCACAAAGCCAGATCAATGCCGCTACGGCAAATGGTTTGCAGGGAGTCACGGCAGGTGCTTGGAGCGGGGAACAACCTGCTTGTAGCATGACTTGGTACCAAGCGGCGGCCTTTGTGAATTGGCTCAATACTTCCCAAGGTTATACTCCCGCCTACAACCTGACCTATTCCAATAACTCCTACAGCATGACCCTCTGGCCCACAAATCAAGCGTGGACGAATGGCGGGACGAACTTCTATCGCAACGCCAATTGCGTCTATTTCCTGCCGAGTGAGAACGAGTGGTACAAGGCGGCTTACTACGACCCCAACAAAAGCAACTCTGGCGGTTACTGGCTCTATCCCACGGGGAGCAGTGCTGCCCCTATGGCAGTCATCAGCGGAACGGCGTCCGGAACCGCTGTGTTCAATCATGTTGCCTCGGCTCCCGCTCCAGTCACTCTCGCCGGAGGGCGCTCCCCATACGGCACGATGGGTCAGGGTGGGAATGTCTTCCAATGGATGGAGAGTTCCTACAGCGGGAGCTCTTCATACCCGGCAGAGGTTCGTGTAGCTCGCGGCGGTGATTGGATCTTCGCCGGCTACCTCATGCAGTCCTCGTCCCGCGGTTACCGTCCCGCAGCCACTTCGACCAATAGCATCGGGTTCCGAGTGGGAAGCATTCTTCATCCTTAAGGACCAAATAGTTACGAGGCCCAAACAGTTACGTTAAACACCACTTAATCTTCCAAGCCATTCATCTCCTTGATCAGGGGGTGGTTTTTGGAATCCAACTCCCTAAACAATCACTATGGAAAGATGTGAAAGAAACCGTGAGAGGAAACGAAAGCCCCGGACTCACTAGGAGTGGAGCTTAGCGGTTCAATGGGTTAGAGATATTTGGGGTTCCAATCCCACCAGCCTGAGAAGATTAAAGAGAGGGCCGCTACGGACTCCAAGAAGCCCGAGGTGAACAGTGCATGAAATTCTTCCTTCCGGGGGATTCGGAACTTTTTCAGAAACTAAACGACGGCGTCGTAACCGCAGGGCTGGCCGAAGAAGTCGCGGGCGTTGGTGAAGCAGATCTCCCGGATCATTGATCCGAGCATTCCAAGATCCTTGGGCAGAAGTCCACGATCGGCCTCATTCCCGATTTTGTTGCAGAGAATCCTGCGGAAGTATTCGTGGCGTGTGTAGGAGAGGAAACTGCGGGAATCGGTCAGCATGCCGACAAACCGGCGGATCAGACCCAACTGAGAGAGTGCCTCCAGTTGCCATTCCATACCTTGCCTTTGGTCGAGATGCCACCATCCGCTGCCGAACTGGATCTTGCCTGCGATGCTTCCGTCTTGGAAATTTCCGGCCATGGTTGCCAGTACGTAGTTGTCGGCGGGGTTGAGATTATAGAGTACCATTTTGGGAAGTTGGTTGGTGCTCTCCAGGGCATCCAGATACCGTGCAAGGGATCGTGCCTGAGGGGCGTCGCTGATGGAGTCGTATCCGGTGTCCGCTCCGAGAAGTGCGTGCATCCGGGAATTCGTGTTCCTGATAGCACCCAGGTGCAGTTGTTTGGTCCATCCGCGGGCGGCGTCGAGATGGCCGAAGTAGAGCATCATGAACCATCCGAATTTTTGCTGTTCCTCAGCGGTTGCAGGTTGCCCAGAACGGGCTTTGTCAAAAATGATCTTTGCCTCGCTCTCCGTGCACTCGGCTGTAAAGCAACTTTCCAGACCATGGTCGGAAAGTCTTCCTCCGACGGCATGGAAGTCGTCATGTCGTTTCTTGAGGGCATCCATGAGTCCGCCAAGGAAGCCGCACTCGATTCCGCTAATCGCGGCGAGTCGGTCGCACCATGGGTTGAATAGTTCGGGCAGGTGCACATTCAGGGCCTTGTCAGGACGGAACGTGGGATAGACCTTGGTCGGGATCCCGGAGGAGGCGATGCGTTCGTGCTCGGTCAGCGGATCGGCCGGGTCATCGGTTGTTCCGATCACGGCGACCTTGTTGGAGGCAAGAATCCCGTGTGCGGCCAGATCATTGGATTGAAGGCGTGCATTGGCCTGTTCCCAGATCACGGGGGCGTTCTCCTCGTTGATGAGAAGGTCGATTCCAAAGACACGGAGGAGTTCAAGATGGCTCCAATGATAGAGCGGATTGCCGACTGCATAAGGGAGGGTTTTTGCGAAGGCTAGGAATTTGTCATACCCTTTGGCATCACCGCTGCAAAATCTCTCGGCGACACCGTTGGCTCGCATAGCACGCCACTTGTAGTGATCGCCTCCAAGCCAGATATCAGCCAAATCGGAGAAACGATGGTTGTCGGCAACCTGCTTGGGAGGAAGGTGGCAGTGATAGTCGTGGATGGGTTGCGGGGAGGCATACCCGAAATAGAGTTCCCTTGCTGTTTCCCCCTCGAGGAGGAAGTTGTCGGTGATAAAAGTTTTCGATTTCATGGTGCTCTCGTTTCTGTTGGGAGAATTTGTGGAAAAGTAAACTCTGAATTTACGAGGATGGGCAGTCAAAAGTCGAGGGATCAGGGGCAAGTCATTACAGGGCTCACTTGCGGAACGCTTTTTTACTCGGTGTGGATCTTTGAAAGGATGCCCTTAATGATATCCGGCAGGGTCTCTTCCACGGAAATGACGATGGCTTCTCCGGGAAGCGGTTCCTCCAACGTTTCGAATTGGTTCTTGAGAAGTTCCACCGGCATGAAGTGATCCTTGCGGGACTCAAGTCGTCGCCGGATGGACTCCTGAGACCCTTTGAGATAGATAAAATCCAACTGGGAGAGGCCCGACTTCAGTTGTTCACGATAGCTAGATCTGAGTGCCGAGCAGGCCAGAAAGGTGGGACGTGCCGTGGCGTCGCGTTTTTTGAGCTCTGCATTAAGCTCCTTGAGCCAGTCCTCGCGATCCTGATCCGTAAGATGGGAGCAGGAGTGCATCTTCCGCTTGTTTTCCTCGGTGTGGAAGTCGTCGGCATCCAGAAACTCACCGCCCAATGCTTTTGCCAAGTTCATTGCGACGCTGCTTTTACCGCAACCCGAGACACCCATCACAACGTAAAGGCTCATGATTTTCTTAGAAAAAGGAGGGCTATCTGCGGCGATTTCATAATTAATAGGATCTACTAAAGGATACCTTCGTCTGCCAGCCAAGTTCTATCACACGGGTATTTTCTGCTTTTCCTCGGGAAGGGCAGCGCTACAGTAACCGACTCTAACTTAATAAACATGGAACCTACAGGAGACCTCGCACTCATCGGATTGGCCGTCATGGGCCAGAACCTAATCCTCAACATGAACGACCACGGTTACACCGTCGTCGCTTACAACCGCACCACCGACAAGGTGGACCAGTTCCTCGCCAATGAGGCCAAGGGGACGAATGTTCAGGGCGCTCACTCGATTGCCGAGATGGTCTCCAAGCTGAAGCGTCCCCGCCGCGTGATGATGCTGGTGAAGGCGGGCAAACCCGTGGACGATTTCATCGAGCAGATCATTCCCCACCTTGAGGCCGGTGACATCATTATCGACGGGGGAAATTCCCTCTTCGACGACACGGCCCGTCGCGTCAAGTATGTCGAGTCCAAGGGCCTTCTCTATATCGGCACCGGAGTTTCCGGAGGCGAGGAGGGTGCCCGTCGCGGCCCCAGCATCATGCCCGGCGGCAGTCCTGCGGCATGGCTCCATGTGAAGGAGATCTTTCAGTCCGTATCGGCCAAGGTTGACGGCGGTGCTCCCTGCTGTGACTGGGTGGGCGAGGGTGGTGCCGGCCATTACGTGAAGATGGTTCACAACGGCATCGAATACGGAGACATGCAGCTGATCTGCGAGGCCTACAACATCATGAAGAATGGCCTCGGTATGAGTGCCGCCGAGATGCACGACGTCTTCGCCGAGTGGAACAAAGGAGACCTCGACAGCTATCTCATCGAGATCACCCGGGACATCCTCGGCAAGCATGATGAGGATGGCCAACCGCTCGTTGACAAGATCCTAGACACCGCCGGTCAGAAGGGCACGGGCAAGTGGACGGTCATCAATTCCCAGGAACTCGGAATCCCCATCACCCTGATGGCCGAGGCCGTTTATTCCCGTTGCGTCTCCGCCCTCAAGGACGAGCGCATCAAGGCCGCCCGCAAGCTCAAGGGACCCAAGCCCTTCCTTTCTAGCATCGCCTCCAATCCCGCCAAAAAGAAGCAGTTCATCGAGGACATCAAGAGCGCTCTCTATGCTTCCAAGATCGTCAGTTACGCGCAAGGCTACATGCTCATGCGCTCTGCTGCGAAGGAGTATGGATGGAATCTCAACTACGGGGGCATCGCCCTCATGTGGCGCGGAGGCTGCATCATCCGCTCCCGCTTCCTTGGCAAGATCAAGGAGGCCTACGACAAGAATCCGAAGCTCGCGAATCTTCTCCTTGACGATTACTTCCGCGGGGAGATCAAGAACAGCCAGAAAGGCTGGCGCAACATCGTCGCAACAGCCGCCAAGAAGGGCATCCCCGTTCCGGCCTTCAGCACGGCTCTCTCTTTCTTTGATCAATACCGCAGCGCGGTCCTTCCCGCAAACCTGCTCCAGGCCCAGCGCGATTATTTCGGCGCCCACACCTACGAGCGCGTGGACAAGCCCCGAGGCGAGTTCTTCCATACCAACTGGACCGGGCGCGGAGGCAACATCTCCTCTAGCACCTACAACGTTTAAGCAACCACCCTAACCACCAACCACACATGAGCCTTAATATTCGCAAAGACGGCGCATTGGACTTCCTGTCCCTTGGCGCACTCATTCACCGCCTCGACCCAGGCACCATTCCCTTCCGGAAGGCCACCCACTGCGACATCCATGTCAGCGGGGGTGAGTTCAACGTGGCGGCAAACCTTGCCGATTGCTTCGGTCTGAAGACCGGCATGGCAAGCGCCATGGTTGACTATCCGATCGGTGACCTCGTCGCCGAGCGTGTCAAGGCGATGGGAGTGAAGCCTTACTATAAGAACTTCAAGCACGACGGTGTGCACGGGCCGAATATCGCCGCCGTTTACAGTGACCGCGGTCAGGGCGTTCGCGCACCGGTTGTTTTCTACAACCGCTGCAACGAGGCCGCCTCCAAACTCCAACCCGGCGATTTCAACTGGAAGGAGATCTTCTCCCAGGGTGTCCGTTGGTTCCATAGTGGAGGTATCTTCGCGGCTCTCTCCGAGACAACCGCAGAGGTCATCATCGAGGCCATGCAGGCCGCCAAGGAAGCCGGTGCCGTCACCTCCTTTGACCTCAACTACCGCGCGAAGCTCTGGAACATCGTCGGTGGCCATGACCGCGCCGTCGCCGTCCTCGACAAGATCGTGAAGAATGTGGACGTTCTCGTCGGTAACGAAGAGGATCTCCAGATGGGGCTCGGGATCCCCGGCCCCGAAGTTCACTCCAAGAACAAGCTCGATCCGAGCGCCTTCTTCAGCATGATGGGCAACGTCACCAAGAAGCACCCGCATGTGAAAGTCGTCGCCACGACCCTCCGGGAAGTGCACTCCACCAACCGTCACAGCTGGGGCGCGGTGGCTTGGGTGAACGGCGAGACCTTCACCACCCCGACCATGGAACTTGACGTCATCGACCGAGTCGGTGGCGGAGACGGATATGCAGCAGGCTTCTTTTATGGACTGCTCAGCGGTGAGACTCCGGAGGAGGCTGTCCGCCTCGGTTGGGCCCACGGAGCCCTGCTCACCACCTTCCCCGGTGACACGACCATGGCTACTGTCGATCAGGTCAAGGCGCTAGCAAAGGGTGGTTCAGCCCGAATCCAGCGCTAAAAGACTTCCTGATTCCAATCAGACTTCAACAAGGGGTGCGGATGAATTCATCCGCACCCTTTTTTGTAGCTACGGTATGCCTGTATTGAGGTCCGGTGGGAAAAATCTCCTTTTTTGAGGTTTGAGCGCATCATTGTAGTGGATACGCTTCAGCAATGAGTCGGCAGAATTTTCAGGATTTGCCCAAGACGGTTCCGGTGATGGTTTTACCGGGTGCAACCCTGTTCCCCAATGCATTGCTGCCGTTGTTCATTTTTGAACCAAGATACCGCTCCATGCTCGAGGAGGCTCTGGGGACAAACAGAATCCTTGCCGTTGCGATGCCGCGTGACGAGGAGGAATCGGAACTCCACCCGATCGCTGGGATCGGTCTTCTCAGGGCCTGTATTCGCAACGACGACGGAACTTCCAACCTCATCCTTCAAGGAGTTGGTCGTGTCCGCTTTTCGGGTTGGGAACAACTGGAACCCTTTCGTATGGCAAGGATCGATCATCTTGAGACCATCGGGGAGGAGGACGAAACTCTCGTGATGCAGGTGACACGACTTCACGCTCTCTGCGCACGATTCAAGGAGCAGGGAATCGAACTGCCCGAACAATTCGAAGCCTACCTTGGACAGATCTCGAATATTGGGGCCATCACGGATCTGGTGGCCTCCACGCTCGTGGCAGATTCGAGCGTTCGGCAGCAACTCCTTGAGGAACTCGAAATTTCCAAGCGCCTTTCGCTTCTGCTTGCCGCGCTCACCAAGCAGCTTGCCTGATGACTTCATCTGATATGCCTGGTGGAGGTCGTGGGGATGGAGCAAGTGGTGAATTCTTGCTTGGGTTCGACATGCCGTTGCTCCTGCCGCAAAAAATCTCCACTCCCAGGAATCTCGCTCGTGTGAAGGGAAGCAAGAGAGCCAAGAAGTCCGTTCCCCAGGTGGAACCTGGCGGAGAGCAAGTGGTCCAGAGCCTGGAGACGGGGGGTGAACCGGTCGAAACCGATGAAAACCAGAAGGAGGTCATCCTCTCTGTCTCCGAACTGACCAGGCGTATCTCCCACCTGCTCGAAGGTGGGATCGCTCCTCTCTGGGTGGAGGGGGAACTATCGAACGTTCGCAGGCAGTCCTCGGGCCACTGTTATTTCACCCTCAAGGATCAA
>CAIKFI010000137.1 GCA_903826635.1 uncultured Spartobacteria bacterium
ATTTGTTTATGACTTCGACAGTCCCATCCGAAGAACCATCATCAGTGATCAAGAACTCGAGGTTTTCATGACTCTGTCCAAGCACGCTCGCAATTGCCGCACCAACATAGTCAGCGTGATTGTATGTACTCATCACGACGCTTACCAACTCACTTTGGGTGCTCCTGGGCATTCTTATCGGGGTGTATTGCTAATAATACGGCAGATTTTGGAAATGATTTCTTCGTCGATACTTTCCCCGGTCGGCAGAACAATGACCTGTTTTGCTAGCTTCTCCGTCTGAGGTAATGAAAGGGCGACATCCGGATCCTCCGTTGCGTAGGGCTCCATCCTATGGCATCCAGGCCAGAAATACTTTCTAGCCATCACGTTGTGATTATGAAGTTCGTTGACAATCTCGTCCCTGGATCTACCGAACTTTTCCTCCTCCACCTCGATCACCACGTACTGGTAGTTATGCTTGCCATTATCCCTGCGCTCAAAAAGGGTCACTCCTTCAATTCCCTCAAGCTTGTTTCTATAACACTCATGGTTTCTTAAGTTGATGCCGATGAAATGATTCACCGACTCGAGGGAAGTCAGTCCCATGGCTGCCGAGGCCTCGTTCATCTTTCCATTCATCCCCAAAGAGACAACCCTGTCATATCCTTGGAAGCCAAAATTTCTCATCAAGCGGATTTTTTCGGCTAATTCATCATTGTTCGTGACAACCGCTCCGCCTTCCAAGCTGTTGAGGAACTTTGTTGCGTGGAAGCTATAGACCTCGCACTCTCCGAAATTTCCAACCATCGTCCCTCCCCGAGAGCATCCGAATGCATGTGCCGCATCATACATGACCTTCAGCTTATGCTTTCGCCCGATCTCTTCGAGTGCCTCTGTTTCACAGGGAGTCCCCCACACGTGGACGCCAACGATTCCACTCGTGCGAGAAGTAATGTGGCGTTCTACTTCCGAAGGATCGATATTATGTGTCTTGGGATCTATATCTGCAAAAACAGGTTTAATACCCTGCCATTTCAACGCATGGGCGGTGGCCACGAATGTATAAGAAGGAATGATAACCTCCCCCTTGAGTCCTAATGCCCGGATCGCAATCTCCAATCCGATCGTAGCATTGCAGAGTGAGATGCAGTGCTTCACGCCGACATAAGCCGCTATTTCGTGCTCGAAGTCTTTCACCAGTGGACCGTCATTTGATAGCCACCGTCGATCAAGCATGCCGTTGATTCGGTCAAGGAAGCGATCCCTATTCCCGATGTTGGGCCGTCCCACATGAAGGGGTTCAGGAAACTCAGGGTTCTTGGAAGTTGAAACTCCCGATTGAGTATGATTAGCGGCCATGGTGCAACGCTTCCAGAAAGCGGGTCTCGATGTCTAGCAAATCGCGGGAGCGTTCACCCGTTTTACGGGCTGGTATCCCCACATAAATACCGAATGCATCGCAGTCCTGCTTGATCAAGCTCAACGCCCCGACAGCAGCCCCCTCCCTGAGAGATACTCCCGGAAGGATTACCGAGCCAGATCCAATGAGACAGTGACGCCCAATTGCCACGGGGCGATGGTCAACGCTCTTATAGTCATCAGGAACTGTCGGGTTCGTCATCGTGGCTCCGGAGTAATCATCACTACTCGAGTAGATCGCAACCCGTGAGGAAATGTTGGAAAAATCACCAAGTTTAATGGCCTCTTTTCCAATCAAGCTGGAAAAGCAGGCTACATGGACATGGTTTCCAATTGTGATGCCACCTTCACCTGCAGATAGCACGCAGAAATCATCGATCCTGACAGAGTCACCCAAGCTTATCCGAGATGCTCCGTGAAAGGATGCTTTGTCCGAGATGAAAACATCCTTCCCCACATAGAGAAAACCCAATTCGAGTATTTGTAAGGGGTTCAAAAAAGGCATTTTTATTTC
>CAIKFI010000138.1 GCA_903826635.1 uncultured Spartobacteria bacterium
AGGAAGAGTAACACCACTCCCAGGGCGTGGAGCATCAGGCAGGTCAGGTGGTGCCCTCCAGCCCATGTCCCGTAGAACTGGCAGTCCGCCATGTGCGTGAGCATCGTCAGGGGATGCCAGTTCTCGTCACAGACTGTGGTTGCCGCATACTTCATTCCCTCCCAGGTGATCCCTTTCTGGATCACGGGGTTTTCCGTAACATACAGCGGATCATCAAAATTAATGAATCCGTGCCAGAGGGTTTGGGCGTAGATCGAGAAGACCAACGCAATCAAGCCAAGGCAGAGAAGGGGAACCTGCCAAGGGGAGGCGGAAGCATTGTTGATTGGTGATTTTTGATCGCTCATTATTCCGAGGGGAAGCGGAGGCTGGGGGGAAGGGGGTGGAAGTCAGAGGTCAGAGGCGGTGGAGCGAGAATCAATTGGAAATGTTGAGTATTATCGCAACAACTCTTCAATCACGGGTCTTTTACTTGATCTCAATCGAACACCCACCAACAGTCGCGCCTGATCCTGTTCTTGTTCCTTGAGGATCATGCCTGAGGACGGCCGCCCATCCATTGAACTCGCTCTTCCCAATGTGAAGCGGGCGAGCCTCCCAAGCCATGGCGACTTCGTCGGTCCGCCCATCTGCGAATGTCACCTTGAGCTTCACGACCATGGGATTGACTGCCTTGACATAGTCAACCTTGGGAGCCTTACCACCCTTCCCAGCCAGCATGATCGTCGTCACGGGGACTGGCAATTTTGACTGAGTGGAGAAGCTAACGCCCTTGCGGGGCGAGTCAGGGGTGAGAGTAACCGTTGCAGGTGTGAGAGATTGCACGCGGAATGACGTCCCATCATCCGAGGTAGAAGAGAGGCACCCGGCTCCTTCCGAATCGATGCTTGGTTGCGACGATGCAGAACCGAAGGTGAAGTGAATCAGGCGGTCCACGGTGACTTCCTTGTCTCCTCCACTGTAAAGATAATCCACGATGACGGCATAGTCGGATCCGACAATCAGGACATTGCGTTGGTGAGGGAGTTCTGACGCACTCCCCTTCCATAGAGCGGAGACAAAACGCGCTTGGAAGACCTCCTTGTCGATTAGGATCTGGGGATCGATGAAGGAGACCTCGTGTGCCGCAACCATCAGGGAGGGAGAGACCGAGGATTTTTCAGAGGATCCCTGCAAATCGCCAGTTTTACCAGCAGGCGGCAACAAGGCCGTCTCGGGATGGAAGAGATATTCCGGCGCAGTTTGCCCCGTTGCGTGGAAGGCAAGGAGGTGTAGGGAAAGGAAACTGATTATGGCGAGAGAACTCTTCATGACTGGGCAAGGATCTGGTGTCTTTCCGCGACATTGCACTCCCTCCAAGCTCCCGAGGCAAGTTCGCCAAGCGAAAGATTTCCAATGCCCACCCGGATGAGGCGGAGTGTCGGGTGACCGATCGCAGCCGTCATGCGCCGGACCTGGCGGTTTTTCCCCTCGGTAAGTTCCAGCGCGATCCAGCAGTCAGGGATGTTCCTGCGTGTGCGGATCGGAGGATCCCGGGGAGGGATGTCGGGCTGGGGATCAAGCAACCAAGCTCGGCAGGGTCGGGTTTTTGTTTTGATTTTAGTCTTTTGATCCTGGATGAGGATGCCCCGAGCCATTGTTTCGAGAGATTCCGGGGTTGGGATTTTCTCAACCTGACTCCAATAGCACCGGGTGTGACCGAACTTGGGATCCAGAAGTCGGGTATTCAACCCGGCCTCATCGCTGAGAAGGAGCAATCCCTCGGAATCTGCATCAAGCCGACCAATGGGATGAACTCCCTTGGGAAAACCAAATCCGGCCAGCGTGCCGTTCTGGGATCCATCCGGAGTGAACTGGGAGAGGATTCCGTAGGGTTTGTTAAAGGCAAGGATCATTGTCGGCCGGCAGCAACCAGCGATGTTAGCAGTCGAAGGTGCTTTCTGAACGAGAAAATGAGAATCCCGACGGTCAATAGCAACCAGAACGGAAGGAAACCAAAAGCCCT
>CAIKFI010000139.1 GCA_903826635.1 uncultured Spartobacteria bacterium
CGACCGTTGCTGCCGCCCTTGCCGTGGAACTTGCCCGGCGAGGACATCCCGTTCATCTCTCGACAACCGATCCTGCCGCCCATGTTGGTGAGACCCTGGGGGCTGCTGTTGACGGGTTGACCGTCAGCCGTATCGACCCTGCCAAGGAAACCGAAGCCTATGTCGATCAGGTCATGGAGGCTCAGGGGGCAAATCTTGATTCCGATGGCCGCGCCTTGCTGGAGGAAGATCTACGTTCACCTTGCACCGAGGAGATCGCCGTCTTCAAAGCCTTTGCCCGAACGGTGGCCCAAGCTGAAGGATCTTTTGTGATTCTGGATACCGCTCCCACGGGACATACTCTGCTTCTCCTCGACGCCACGGAAGCTTATCACCGCGAGTTGGGCCGTCAGGCACGGGAGGGCATTCCGGAGGAAGTCAGCAAGCTGCTTCCACGTCTCCGAGATCCCAACTATACCAGAGTTCTTCTGGTTACTCTCCCAGAGGCGACTCCTGTTCATGAAGCTGCTTCCCTCCAGTCTGATTTAAGGCGTGCGGGAATCGAACCCTTTGGATGGGTGGTGAACCAAAGTTTCTGCTGCCTCCATACCGAGAATCCTCTGCTGAAAAGAAGGGCAAAGAACGAGATCCCCTACCTTCTAGAGGTCACCCAAAAGCTAGCTTCTAGGGCCTATCTCCTGCGCTGGCTGGGGGGAGAGCCTACAGGCCCTACCGCACTAGGCTACCTCCTTCATCAACCTCCCAACACCAAACCCTAATAATCCAACAATACAAGCACACTATGCCAACCTACATCTACGAAACTGTAATTGAAAACGCATCCGCGAGCTGCTGCTCAGACCCGACGTATTGCGAGATCGAGCAGAGTGAGAACTCACACCCCCTGAGCCAACATCCCGATACGGGAGCAACCATCAAGAGGGTAATCATCGACGGGAAACCCTTGGTGAAAGAAGAAGAGGGTGATTCCTGCTGCAGTAGCACCGGATGCTGCTGATTTCAAAAGCCTTGGGAACTCATCCATGGAACAAGTCGTCATCATTGGATCCGGATGTGCTGGATGGACTGCCGCCATTTATACGGCTAGGGCAAACCTCTCTCCCCTGTTAATTACGGGACAACAACCCGGAGGGCTCCTCACAACAACCTCTAGCGTCGAGAACTTTCCTGGCTTCAGCAATGGCATCGAGGGGACTGCTCTGACTCGGTTTACCGCCAAGCCATTAACGCAGCTGGAATGGGATGTGCGGCAGCCATAGACGCCGAACGCTATATCGCTTCCCTTCAATAATCACCCAACCAACCAAAAACCATGAGCAACAAACCTCTCGTTCTTATCCTCTGTACCGGCAACTCCTGCCGCAGTCACCTTGCAGAAGGCATCCTCCGTGCTGCTGCCGGTGATCTCATCGAAGTTGCTAGCGCGGGCTCCAAGCCCGCTGGCTATGTTCACCCGAATTCCATCGAAGTCCTCAAAGAAATCGGCGTCGACATCTCGGCTCATCACTCCAAACACATGGATGAGTTCCTGAACCGTCCCGTTGATACCGTGATCACCGTCTGTGGGAATGCCGATCAGGCCTGCCCCATGTTCCCCGGTCAGCTTCACCGCTTTCATTGGGGTTTCGAGGATCCCGCGCACGCCACGGGAACTGAAGAGGAAGTCCTCAACGAGTTCCGCCGCGTCCGCGATAAGATCAAGCTTGTCTTCGAGGCCTACGCTGCAGGAATTAAGCTCGGGAAAACTCTCTAAGCCCCGGATGCCGTCACTCTCCCGAAGGCTGCTTGCCGAGTTCCTCGGAACCTATGCCATGATTTTTGCGGGGACGGGTGCCATCGTGATCGATCAGGTGTTCGGCGGCACGATCACCCATCTGGGCGTGGCTCTCACATGGGGACTGATTGTCATGGTGATGATCTACACCTTCGGTGATCTCTCCGGTGCCCACATGAATCCCGCCGTTAGCATTGGATTCCATGTCGCAGGTCGATTCCCGAGAAGGGAGCTTCTCCCCTACATTGGCGCCCAGATTGCCGGTGCCATTTTTGCAAGTCTGACGCTGCGTCTTCTCATTCCGGGCAATCCATTGCTGGGGGCGACTCTTCCTGCCGGCCCGGCGTTGCAATCGTTCCTTCTTGAATTTCTTCTGACGGCTATCCTGATGCTGGTCATCATGAATGTCTCCCATGGTGCCAAGGAGAAGGGGATTACGGCGGGAATTGCGGTGGGAGCAACCATCGGCCTGGAGGCTCTCTTTGCGGGGCCCGTCTGCGGGGCTTCGATGAATCCCGCGCGCTCTCTCGCTCCGGCCATTGTTTCAGGACACCTAGAGCACCTTTTGATCTATCTCACGGCTCCGGTGCTTGGGGCGCTTGCCGGGGTTATGCTCTCGTCTCTACTACGCGGCAACGCATCGAAGGAATAGCAAAGCAAGGGCTACGATCTGAAGTGGGGTGGTTGCCCGGTCGCCTCTAGGACTGAGAGCCAGAGGTCTCCCTGTAAACTGACCTTACGGCGGCGGACCGTAACCACGCTGATCGGAAGGTTGACATGATGTCCATGCCAGCGACCGACAACCATATTCGTCTTGCCCGCCATGGCCGCATGGACAGCGTGCTGGGCTAGACGAAGGCAGTAGATAGAATCCTGAGGTGAGGCCGGCACGCTACGGA
Organism: uncultured Spartobacteria bacterium; assembly: GCA_903826635.1. Taxonomy (GTDB): domain Bacteria; phylum Verrucomicrobiota; class Verrucomicrobiia; order Chthoniobacterales; family UBA6821; genus UBA6821. Next base: position 2,674 of record CAIKFI010000139.1, read on the forward strand.
TGACATAACTGGGGTCGATGTATTTTACGGTGATTTCCTTTCCTGAAGCTTGGAAGTGAGACTCAATCTCCTTCTTTAGGAAGGGCCCTATGTCCCCGAACTTCGCATTACCTGAGGCATCCCTGGCCGTGGGATCACTCTTCATTAACTCCTGTCCCGCCCCCTCAGCCACCACTACCACGGCGTGACCACGACCGGAGAGTCTCCTATCCAGGTGGGAGATCAAGCCGTTCGTGCCATGAAGATGAGAAGGCACCTCGGGAATGAGGACGTAATTGACACAGTTGTCGGCAAGTGCGGCAAAAGCGGCGATGAATCCGGAATCGCGCCCCATGACTTTTACCAGTCCAACCCCGTTGGGATGGCCCTTGGCCTCGCTATGGGCACAACGGATGACTCGGACCGCTTCAGCAAAAGCAGTCTCGAATCCAAAACTCTTGTCCATGTATTCCAGATCATTGTCGATGGTCTTCGGGATGCCTACGACGCTGATCTGAAGTCCTCTCCGGGAGATCTCTTCAACGATACCCGATGCTCCACGCAAGGTCCCGTCACCACCGATCACGAAGAGAATGGCAATGCCCAGTTGCACGAGCCGATCGACGATCTCTTCCTTGGATTGCGGTCCCCGGGATGTTCCTAGGATGGAACCACCATCCGTGTGGATGTTGCTTACCAAATTCGGCGTGAGATGCATGATCGGATGGCCATAGCGTTCAATGAACCCTTCGTATCCGTAGGGAATCCCAAGAATGGTTTTGACCCCGTAGGCATAGTTCAAGGTCATCACCAACCCTCGGATGACGTCGTTCAGACCCGGGCATAATCCTCCGCAGGTAACCACGGCACAAGAGGTCTTGGAGGGATCAAAGAAGATCCTATCCCGCGGTCCGGAGCGTTCGATCGTGATCGGTTCCTGCCCGTTCTCAAGGGAGAAGGAAACCCTTTCCAGCGAATGATCAAAAAGAATCCTGTGATGGTCGTCGGAGACGAAGTTGGCATCTGCCTCCTCCCTGTTTCCCCGCAGGGGAGAGGGATAGATGGCTCGACCTAAATTTTGAATGTCGAAATCCTTACGGGTGATCTTTTTCATGCAGTCGCGTCTTGTGATGGTATAAAGGAAGCAAGAATCATTCCCAAATTCCCCGCTTCAAGACAGAGACACGCATCCTGGTTGCATTCCTTGTCATTACCGGAGAAGTCTCTAGGCCGAGAGAATTCAGTGACATGTCAGAATGACCAAAAAAACAGTGATTCAATCGCCCTCTTGGCGACGAAGTCTAATCTGAAGACTCTTAAACGCAGACCAGCAGTGTGATATCATCGGGAAGGAGAGATGCCACTTCACGGATGATATTCCCCCGCAACATGTGGATGAGGGTGCTGCGCTGGGGAGCTCCAAGGAGGACGCGCTCTGCCCCGATGGTCGATGCTAGATCGGCAATCGTGTGAGCTGGCGCGTCACTGACGGCGTAGCATGGAATGATGGTCTCACCAAGACCCTTGTCCTTGAGAAACTCAAAGATCTCCTTGGCCTGCCTGTCGTCGGTCCATTTCCTCTTGCGATCACCGGGGGCTATGACCGGTTGCTCACGGACAAAAAGGACGTAGAGAGGCTGTCCGTTTTCTGCTGCTTCCTTGACGGCGAAATCGAGCGTGCGACCCTGACCCCTGACAGCGGTAAGAATGGGTCCGGCATAGGCTCGGGTTACGGATGTTGGGGATTGTGCGGGCGTCGGGGGAATCTCCCTGATGATGTTGGCGGCTGTGGAGGGTTGCTTTATGGCGGCATTTTCGACCGCATGAATCGCAGCCTCCAAGGCCGCTTGCTGGGCCGCCGCAGCCTTTCGTTCCGAGCTTTCCTTGGCGAGACCACGGAGCACGAGTCCGATGGCGAGGACGATGAGGGTGAAGATGCGAGCGTTCGGTTTATCGATGAAGAGCGAAAACTCGATCGCTGTCATGATAAGGGCGGTAATCAGCATGACGCCTCGTTCAAATGGCTTGAGTTGCAACTTCCAGTCGGTGCTGGTAGCTCCCAGATTCACGGCGATCGCACCGACCACGCCAACCGCATAAAGATCAGCCAAGCCCGACATGTCACTCACCGCAATGACCAAGGCAACAGGCACAAGAACGGCAAAGAAAAGTCCGGCATTTGAAACTCCAAAGGAATTCAGCTTTGCGAAGATTGGTGGCAGTTCCTGATCCCTGGCCATCAGGAAAGAGATGCCGCTTAATGCCACAATTGCTGTATTCACAGCACTGAGCAGGAGCACACCGAAAACAAGGCTGACCGTCCAGGCCGCGATGTGGCCGAAGACCGGCCCGAAAAGATTACCGCCGAAGATCTGGGCCATGTAGCGGAGCATGTAATCCCGGACGCCATCCGCGCCGGGAGCATTCACATCGCCATGGGCCACCACCATCCCGGGAAGAGCCGCCATCGCCAACCCCAAGAGGGCCGTGAAGACACAGACCTCAAGCATCACGATAACAATCGCCTTGTTCGCGGTCTTGGAGACATTCGGCTTTTCAATCGTGCTTCCGGGGTTGAGTAACATGACTCCGGTGGAGTTGGCGATTGCCTCGACCCCGGAGAGCGCGAGAACGATCGCAACGAAAGCATTCCAATTATGGAGGAAGCCTCCATGGAGAGGTTGCGTATGGGAGGCTGCTTCCCCGAGATGAGGAATTGCCAGAATGCCTAGCAGGATGACCACGATGGCCGTTGGAACGGCGACAAGTACCGCAGCCCCGCCGGTATGCTTGGGGCCGAAATAATTCAAAGCCCCGATCAACACAATGGAGCCCGCTGCGAACCATTCGGGGTGCGGCACCCCAAGGTAGAGGAAAGCAGAAAGCGCGCTCACCGCCGCCGTCACGATGTAATCGGCAACAAGCAGGAACGCACCCACGATGGAGATGATCTCGGAACGATGCCTGACGCTGGCATAAACACCGCCTCCGTTCGGATAGTGACGGCAGATCGTCATGTAGTTGAGTCCGACCAGCGCCGTGAGCAGACACATTCCGCCGATCAACCAGGGGGAGCTATATCCTGCAACAGCGAAGGCTAAACCGATGACATAGGCCTTGCTCGTTCCCCAATCGCCGTAAAGGATCGCCGCCGCTCTCTTCCAATCGACGTTACGAGGTCTGGTTGTTGTGCTGAATTCCATCCGCGAATGTTAAGTTTTTACGGTTTTAGTGGCTGCATCCGCAGGACCCTTGGGGAAAACTTTCAGGAGGGGTCTGGCCTCCTCCCCCACAGCAACCTGTCGCAATCTCGCTGATCAGGACCACTTCAAGTCCGATCCGCTGGAGGGCAAGTTGTTCCCGGGCACGTTCCAGAAACTCCATCGCCCGTTTGGGCGGTTCGGCAGTGGTCCTGAGTTCGATACGAACGGGCTTTTCAACAAGATGAGGGAAGTTTTCCTTCATCTCACCGTCGAGAATAAAGGAGACATAGGCATTCAGTTTTTCCTGAAGTTGAAAAAGTTGCCGCTCGCCGAACTCCCAGGGACGTGTCTCAAACATGGCCAGAACCAGAACATCCTCTCGTGTATCATGAGCGAAGGCATCCAGCATGCCGGTTCTTTCGAGACCGGCCCCGAGCGGGGGAGGATTATTGTTGGTTAAATCTTCGCGGAGGGAAACCATACGTAGAGCATCATATACACGAGGACGCCCGTCACCGAGACATAAAGCCAGATCGGAAGTGTCCAGCGGGCCATGCGTTTATGGGCGTCAAAGCGTTGTTGAAGCGCCGGAGTGATCGTGAGAACGATCAGCGGGACGATTGCAAGGGCAAGGGGAAGGTGTGTGAAGAGGATCAGGAAGTAGAGTGTCCTCGGCCATCCGGAGTGCGTGAAGACCACATGTCCAACATGACAATGATAATACAGATAACATCCCAGAAAGGCGCCCGAGGCGACGATTGCCGAGACCATGCAGAAAGCATGGGCAACTTTACGATGGGTCCGGATCATGATCCAACCCAAGAGGATCAGGAGTGTGCTGATCCCATTCAGGGTCGCATCAACCTTGGGAAGGTCGTGAACGGTCATGCTTCCGAAGACCTCCTAAGCCCCAATGGGGGAGGAATTGTCGCGATCGCGACTGATCTCCCGACAAGTCCTCACCATCATCCAGAACATGAATCCCACCACCGCGAAAACAACTCCTATCATGAAGAGTGTGCTGGATGAAAACGCTGTCTTGGAAGCGAGGGTCAGGGGTTCAATCTGTCCCCCTGTGCCTTGCAGGGCGCAGTCCGGACAAGCTGTCGCAGTACCAAGGGATGCGATCAGGAGTGAAAGGAAGGTGAACAGCTTCATGGTGCCGAAGGTTTGATATCAGGTTCTCTTAGGAGATTTCCGATGTCGATCAAAAGCTTTTGAACCAATTCCGGTTCATCCAGTTTGCGGATAACCCTGATTTTCCCCCTGCGGTCGATCACGAGGAAGCGGGTTGAGTGAACCGTATTGGCCGGATCCTTCGTGTCCGAGGAGAGAGCCTGCAGCATCCCTTTGGTAGTGAATTCCTGCACCTGTTCCTTGGGTCCCGTCAGGAAGATCCATCGTTCGGGATCGGCTCCGAAATGTCCGGCATACTCCCTGAGTACATCAGGCGTGTCATGCTCCGGATCGATCGAGAGGGAAACAAGACGAACGTCCTTGGCCTTTTTTAACTCTTTGGAAATCTCCGCCAATCGCGACGACATCACCGGACATGGGCCCGGGCAGCGGCTAAAAATAAAATCGATCACCCAGACCTTACCGAGCAAATCCTGGAGGGCGAGAGCCTTGCCATCCTGCGTGACAAAATGAAATTCGGGAACAGTTCCGATCGCCGGTGACTTGTCGTAACTCCGGCGTTCGGAGCCTCGAAAGAGCCTGCTCGCACCCGCTATCAGTGAGATCGCAACCAAAAAAGCGACAACCCAAGCAGTGAAGGGCAACCGCTTGGGAATACCCGGATCATAGGATGTCTTGCTCACAAAGGGGCCGGGAAATCAACTGCGAACCAAGGGGCTGGAAGCTGATCAGATCAGATAGAGGATCGTGTAGAG
>CAIKFI010000140.1 GCA_903826635.1 uncultured Spartobacteria bacterium
TAAAAACGCCAATACGGCTACCATTGTAAACTATGTGCTCAAGGCAACAGGTTTGCTCTCGAACTCCACTTATCAGGCAAATCTGACAACCACAGTGAATAGTGCAATCAATTCAATGGCCAGTGCCTATGCAAACTTTAAGTCTGGAACATCTGCCGCTACTGCCTACTCACTAATCGATGGTGCAAAGGGTATCAACTACTTCGGCCTCTTGAATGGTGTCGGTACGCCTGTAACGGATACTCTCGGACTTTAAGTTTAGGCATCAGTAGAGTTCTAAGCAAGGAAGGGTCCGGTTAAATCTGGACCCTTTTTTTTGGCTGAATTCTTTTTAATCTAAAATCTGATGAGTTAAAAACGACTTGTTTTACTTCATCAGACATGTCTTATCGAACTGATCTAGAGATTTTTTTATTTAAGGAGCAACATAATGAGCACTCTGCGAGTTGAACTGATCAACACAGGGAGCGAGTTGTTACTCGGCACCGTCCGTGACTCCCATCTCCAATGGCTAGGGAAGGAGCTCTTCCCTTTGGGATTTCGCTTTGACAGGCAGACTACTGTCCCCGATGGATCTGGAATTAGGGATCTCCTCATGGAGGCGTTTCCCCGTGCCGATCTCCTCATTGTGACAGGTGGGCTCGGTCCAACCACAGATGATATGACCAGGGACTTGGTGGCCGAGTTCTTAGGTCTGAAACTTTGCCGCCACGAGATCACTTTGGAACGCATCAAGGAGCGTTGTCGGGCAAGAGGATTCGCCTTCCAACCACGTATGGAGAGGCAGTCGATGGTTCCCGAGGGAGCGCTTGTCTTACCCAATGACCATGGAACCGCTCCCGGGCTTTACCTTCCCGCCGTTGAAGGAATCTCCTGGTCGTCGCCACACATCTTTCTATTGCCGGGACCTCCTCGCGAATTGCAGCCGATGGTTCAGTCCAGTGTGATCCCCTTGCTGAAAGATATCTTACTGAGAGAGGTTGGTTGCGATCCGATGGAACGTGAGTGCAGAACCTACAAGATCGTCGGCATGGGAGAATCCTTGCTAGAGTCTGTGATTGGATTGGAGCTCTCCAAGCGTGGAGATCTGGAGGTCGGTTATTGTGCGCGCCCCAATGAAGTTGATTTCCGGCTGATCGGATCTGGAAAGGTGCTTGATGAGGTCGAACCCAAAGTGATTCAATCAGTCGGTGATCACCTTGTCTCCGATGGAGAAAAATCGATGGAAGAAATCATCGTGAATCTTCTGGAAGAAAAAAGAATGACGCTCGCCACTGCGGAGTCCTGTACGGGAGGTCATCTTGCAAACAGGATCACGAATGTGCCAGGTGCCTCGGCGGTTTTTAAGGAGGGATTCGTGACCTACAGCAACACCTCCAAGACTGAGCTTCTTGGAGTTCCTGCCGAGTTGATCCAGGTTCACGGCGCTGTCAGTGAGGCGGTTGTATGTGCCATGGCGGAGGGAGCATTGCTTAAAAGCGGGGCAGTCTATGCCCTTGCCACGACGGGTATTGCCGGACCCGGTGGAGGGACGCCGGATAAGCCTGTCGGCACCGTCTGGCTTGCACTTGCTGAAGCTGGTAAAGTGACGTTCTCTTGGAAGGAGTTAATACCCACGGACCGCCTCACCTTCAAACAGGTGGTCACACAGTCCGCCCTTGACCGTTTAAGGAAAAGACTGAAAGGATTCGTCCATTAAAAATCCCTTTTTCCAAATCAAGGGCCCCATTCAATCATGAGTAATATTCCTGCCACAGAGCCAACTTTCGAGGAGATACGTCTCGGTGAAGATTCCCGCAGGGAGCGCTTTTGGAAACTCTGGGGGACCTATCTTTCAGAACGTCAATGGGGAACTGTTCGTGAGGATTACTCTGATGATGGCGATGTCTGGAACTCCTTTTCCTTTGACCAGGCAAAGAGCCGTGTCTTCCGTTGGGGAGATGATGGATTGCTCGGACTGAGCGATCGCTTTGGGCGGCTTTGTTTCGGACTGACCCTTTGGAATGGAAAGGATCCTATCCTCAAGGAGCGTCTCTTTGGACTTACAGGACCTCAGGGGAATCATGGAGAAGATGTCAAAGAACTCTACTATTACCTTGATGCAACACCGACCCATTCGTATTGCAAGGCTCTCTACAAGTATCCCCAGTCGGAATTTCCGTATGCTGATCTAGTGGCCGAGAATGGTCGCCGCAGTCATCTTCAACCCGAGTATGAATTGGTGGATACGGGGATTTTTAATCAGAACCGCTATTTTGACGTTCAGGTCGAGTATGCCAAGGGATCCATCAAGGACATTATGATCCGGGTTACCATCAGCAACCATGGCCCCGATCAAGCTGATTTGGTTTTCCTCCCGACCCTTTGGTATCGCAACACTTGGGCGTGGGGGCAGATCAGCGAGGAATGCCTCATTGAGCCCAAGATATCCATGGCTGGTCCAGGTATGCTCTCCGCTCAGCATGACGTGATGGGAGAGTATGAAATGACTTTTGATAAGGGCCCCGACGGAAAACTGCCTGATTTTCTCTTCACCGACAACGAGACCAACACCCAACTTCTCTACGGCAGTCCCTCCAAGCGTCGTTACTTCAAGGATGGTATTCATGACGCGGTGATTCATGGGAATAGCCAAGCTGTAAATCAGGCCGGTTATGGCACCAAGGCTGCCGGCAGATACAATCTCACCATTCCCGCCGGTGGGTCCGTTGTTCTCAGGATGCGTTTGACGGAGAAAGGTAATGCTGAGGGTTCCCCGATGGACGATAATTTCAATGATACTTTCGCGGCTAGGATCAGGGAAGCTGACGAGTTTTATGCGGCTACTCTCAATCCGAACTTGACCGTCGAACAAAAGAATGTGGCCCGTCAGGCTTATGCCGGACTGCTATGGTCGAAACAGTTTTACAATCTTGTTCAGACTGAATGGACCAATGGGGATTCCACGGAGCCGCCTCCACCTTCCGGACATTCCGTGCGAAACAAGCAATGGGAGAACATTTTTAATCGTGATGTCATCTCCATGCCGGATGTCTGGGAGTATCCCTACTATTGCTCCTGGGATCTTGCTTTTCACACCGCATCCCTCTCACGAATTGATCCTGAATACTGCAAGGACCAACTGATTCTTTTGCTGCGCGAGTGGTATACCCATCCGAACGGACAGATGCCCGCTTACGAGTGGAACTTTTCGGATGTGAATCCGCCTGTTCATGCATGGGCGGCACTCAGGCTCTTTTACTCAGGTTTGATGGCCGGGAAACCCGACCATGAGTTTCTGGAAAAGGTCTTCCAAAAACTCCTGATTAATTTCACCTGGTGGGTCAACCGAAAAGACAGCAATGGGGATAACCTTTTCGAAGGGGGATTCCTCGGTTTTGATAACATCTCTGTCTTTGACCGATCCAAGCCCCTCCCTACAGGTGGGACGCTCAAGCAGGCGGATGGCTCTTCATGGATGGCCTTTTACTGTCTCACCATGCTCCGCATTTCCTTAGAATTAGGTGTGCAGAACCCCGTCTATGCCGACATGGGAACAAAGTTCATCACCCACTTTGCCCGTATCGTCGAAGCCATGAACGATTTTAGTGGCACAGGCCTTTGGGATGAGGAGGATGGATTTTATTACGATCACCTTCAACTCGGTGATCAAAGCATTCCCATCAAGGTGCGATCCATTGTCGGTTTCATCCCGTTATTTGCGACGTGTTACGTGACTCCCGAACAGCGTAACAGTAACCTAGGCTACAAAAACCGTCTTCAATGGTTCATCAAGAACCGCCCACAATTGGCGGCCACCCTTCTTGAAATCAACAATGCGGCAAATAATGATGAGAATGCGGTTCATCTTCTGACGGTAACTCCACGGAAGCGTCTGGAAAAAATTCTCCGCTATATGTTCGACGAAGAGGAGTTTCTCTCTCCCCATGGGATTCGATCAGTCTCGAAGTTTCACGATCAGCATCCCTACACCTACACGGTGAATGGCAATGTCTATTCCGTGGATTATGAACCCGGTGAGGGGAAGACGGGAATGTTCGGAGGAAATTCAAATTGGCGGGGTCCCGTATGGATGCCGATCAATTTCATGATCATCAAGGCATTGGAAACCTATGACCATTTTTACGGTGAGAGCTTCAAGGTTGAGTTTCCGACACGATCGGGCAATTGGGTCACCCTTGGTGAGGGGGCTCGACTTCTTGCGGAGCGTGTCGCTTCGATTTTTTTACCTGATGAATCGGGAAACAGGCCATGCCATGGAGGGGCGGAGGCCTATGCAAAGGATCCGCATTGGAAAGATCTCGTGCTTTTCAACGAGTATTTTCACGGTGAAACAGGCAAGGGACTTGGAGCATCCCATCAGACAGGATGGACTGCGCTTGTCGCAGAGATTCTCGCAAAGGAATCTCTGAGTAGTTTGCCTAAGGTTTAATGTTACCTTTTTGTAACATACACCATATCGTCTTGCCCGTAATTCTCCAACAGGACTAGTCTCTGGAATCTCCGCCAAAAAACCAACCCATAAACTCATGAATCTCGCAGGAAAAGTAGCACTCGTCACCGGTAGCGCCCAAGGAATCGGCCAAGCAATTGCCATCCGTCTTGCCCAAGAGGGAGCCGACATCATCGTCGATGATCGTGCCCTTGGTCAGAGCGCTCAGGAGACAGCTGATGCCATCACCAAACTCGGTCGCAAGGTCCACATGATCCAAGGAGATCTTTCCAATACGGAAGATGATCGCCGAGTCATTTCCGAGGGAGTCGAAAAAATGGGAAAGATCGACATTCTTGTGAATAATGCAGGAGTCGAGAAGCATGCCGATTTCTGGGATGTCACGGAGAAGGACTTCGACTTCGTCCTCAATATTAATCTCCGTGGCACCTTCTTCATCACCCAAGATTTCGTAAATCATCTGCGAGCTACAAATCGACAGGGCCGTATCATCAATATCAGTTCCGTCCATGAGGAACTACCATTCCCCCACTTCTCTACCTATTGCGCGAGCAAGGGAGCACTTAAGATGCTCTGCCGCGACCTCGCTGTGGAACTCGGCCCTCTCGGGATCACGGTTAACAATATCGCCCCAGGTGCTATCGCAACCCCGATCAACACGGCTCTTCTGAATAATCCTCAACTTCTCTCACTTCTGGAGTCGAAGATTCCTCTCGGTCGCCTCGGCAAGCCTGAGGATGTTTCCGGTCTAGCCGCCTTCCTAGCCTCCGAAGAGGCCTCCTACATCACCGGTGCCACCTTCGTTGTGGATGGTGGACTGCTGCATAACTACCACGAGCAGTAATTGATTTAAATATCTCAAGGAATCTTCTTATGAATATTTCTTACGATTTTATCATTATTGGAACTGGTGCCGGTGGAGGAACTGTCGCTAATCGTCTTGCGCAGTCAGGTAAAAAAATCTTGATTCTGGAACGTGGAACTTTTTTGCCACGAGAGAAAGAGAATTGGAATACAACCGAAGTTTTCCTGAATAATCGTTACCACACCAAGGAGGTTTGGCAGGACAAGAATGGGAAGCCTCTCCATCCAGGAACGGGTTATTGGGTTGGTGGTAACACCAAAGTTTATGGAGCTGCTCTCTTCCGTCTCCGTAAGGAAGATTTTGGAGAGCTTAAGCATCAAGGTGGTATTTCTCCAGCATGGCCATTGAGCTACGATGATTTCGAGCCTTATTACACTCGTGCTGAACGTCTTTTTGACGTGCATGGCCAGCGGGGCATCGACCCGACCGAGCCTCCCATGAGCGATGACTATCCCTATCCTGCCATAAGTAATGAGCCTCGCATTCAAGACGTCTGCGATCGTCTCAAAAAGCACGGTTATCATCCGTTTCCAGTTCCTGTTGGCATCAAACTCAATGAGAAAAACCCTGAAGACAGCGCTTGTATCCGCTGTGACTCTTGCGATGGTTACCCCTGTCTTGCCGATGCGAAGGCTGATGCTGACGTAAATTGCGTTCGTCCCATCCACCACCAAGAGAATGTCACCCTTATCACGGGGGCTCATGTTCTTCGGTTACTGACTTCTCCCGATGGTCGTTCTGTCAGTGAGGTAGAGTTTCAGGATGCTCAGGGATCCGTTGAGCGCGTTAGAGGTGATAGGGTAATTGTTTCTTGCGGTGCTATCAACTCGGCGGCTCTTCTTCTGCGTAGCGCCAACGATAAGCATCCCTCAGGTCTTGCGAACAGCTCTGATCAGGTTGGACGCAATTTCATGTTTCACCAAGCTGGTGCAATCTTATCAATACACTTCGATAAGCTGAATACCGCCAAGTATATGAAGACATTTTCGGTCAATGATTTCTACTTTGGGGAGCCCGGTTATGATTTTCCCATGGGTAATGTACAGTTGATCGGTTCCTTTCATAAGGAGATGATGATCTCTGATGCGCCATGGGGAACCCCGGGTGTTGTTCTGGACCATATGGCTAAGCACGCCATTCCATGGTGGCTGACCACCGAGGATCTTCCTGATCCGGAAAATCGTGTGCAGTGGGTGAATGGTACCGTTAAGCTCAGTTACACCCAGAATAACGTCACTTCTTTTAAAAGGCTTATGAATCGCTGGACGGAAGTCCTCAAGGAGGTTGGTGGTGACGATAGCATTCTCCCCCTTGATGCCTACTTTACAAAACGGATTCCTCTGGAGGGGGTGGGGCACCAGAACGGAACATGCAAATTTGGAACTGATCCAAAGACTTCCGTTCTGAATCTCAATTGCCGCACGCACGATATTGATAACCTTTACATCGTTGATGGATCCTTCTTCGTTTCCAGCGGAGCGGTAAATCCTTCGCTTACCATTATCGCCAACGCCCTGCGCGTCGGCGATCACTTATTGGAGATTGCGGGATAGAAATCCTTAATAAAATCGTCTCTTAGAAATACAAGCAGTTGATTTATTATCCCATATGGTACAAACTGTCATTGGGGTTTTACACATTGTCTCTGATCTTGATAAATGCTGTAGATTTTACAGCAGTATTTTCGGTTTTGAACAAAAAAGCTTATTAGAGCTTGAGGGTGATGATTATGCCGATTTGTTTGATCTAAAAGGTATCAAGATTCGAGTAGCCAATCTATCCCTTGGTGCAGAGAATTTCTGGTTAGGTCAGTTTATTTCTCACAAGTCAAAATGCTATCCTGAAAATTCACGAAGTAATGACCTTTGGTTCCAGCATCTTGCTATTGTTGTTAGCGACATGGATCAGGCTTATGAAATTCTAAAAAAAAACAAGGTTCAGGGAATATCATCCGCTCCTCAAACTATTCCAGAGTGGAATAAATCTGCAGCAGGTATCAGGGCATATTATTTTCAGGGACCTGAGGGGCATCCCCTTGAGATAATTAACTTTCCTAAAGGTAAAGGTCTCCCTAAATGGCAAGGATGCTCTGAGCATATTTTTCTAGGGATTGACCATACTGCCATTGCAATCCATGATACCGACACAAGTATTACTTTTTACCGTGATTTTCTCGGGATGTATATTGTTGGAGAGAGCTTGAATTACGGCGAAACACAAGAGCGTCTTTCTGGGGTTTCTGGAGCCAAGGTAAGAATTACGGCAATGCGTTTTCCAAATTCGAAGGGAGTAGGTATAGAGTTTCTTCAATATCTAAATCCCCCCGATGGACGAACCAAGGAATCTCCTTCAGCCTGTGATTTATTTGCAACGACAACCATCATCGCAGTGGATGATGTGGACGGAATGTATCGTCGAGCCGTCAAGACCTCAATTCCGGTCCTCTCACGAGAAATCATCAAGTCGGACATCATTAAATCCGGGAGCAGCAGTTTTATCGTTGCGGATCCAGACGGTCACAGGATTCTGATAACTAACTTAAACTAATCAATGAAATCTGTTTATTTTATTCTTTCTCTACTCATGCTTTCTGGATATTTGATTGCGATTGAGGACCCGCCTAAATATGACATTGAGGGTAAATATTCCCTGCCACTTGAAATTTATGATGAAGCCTTTAGTAAGATTCTTGGTGACAAGCCAGGCTTTGTCCTTCTTTCTAACAGATCAGGTTTTTCCGAGGGACCAGTATATTTTTCCCTTGGAAAAGAAAGCGACGAAGGATGGTTGATTTTCACCGACATGGTGAATGACAAAATAAATATAATCAAATGGAATGGGGTTCAGCCTTTTAATGCCATCAGGAATCTCTCTTGGAGTCAGGTTGCGACTTTCCGAGATCCTGCAAGTCGAGCAATCGGACAAACATCGGATTTAAATGGAAATCTCCTTACGGCTGAGATGGCCAGTCGTAGGATTTCAATTACTTCCAAAGATGGTAGCATCAAAACGTTGGTAGGTGATTACAATGGCATTCCCTTGAATTCACCCAATGATCTTGTTGTAAAATCCGATGGTAGTGTTTGGTTTACGGATCCAAACTATGGATCTCTCAAGTATCCACAAGAGAGCAAGCTGCCATGCAATGTGTACCGGTATGACCCCGCTACGAAAAAGCTCTCGGTAGTAATTTCAGATCTCATGATGCCTAATGGCATAGCCTTTTCTCCTGACGAGCAGTTGTTGTATGTGATCGATAGTGGGGCAAGCCAAGCTTCTTATACCTACCACGAAAAATGGCCTCATGATATTCATGTCTACCACGTTGCCCCTGATGGCAAGAGTGTTCAAAATGGCAAGATCTTCGTTACTGTTTCGCCTGGATTTCCTGATGGCATGCGATTGGATGCTGAAGGAAACTTATATGTAGGAGCGCTCGATGGAGTTCATGTCTACAACCCGAGCGGAAAACTCATCGGGAAGATGCTTCTTCCCCGGCAGACAGCGAACCTCACATTTGGGGGAAAGGATAACAACATCCTCTTCATTTGTTCTTCCAATTCCGTATGGGCTATCAAACTGAATGCTAAGGGAGCTAAAGCCGTGCTGGTTGCCGCGGGTTTATAATGATGATCGCTTCCCCTTTCATGAAGGGTATCGCTTTCGCGATGGGGTCGTATTTTTTCATGGCGCTCTATAGCGTGTTTCTAAAACTTGCCACAGCTGCCGGAGGCAACAGCGTATGGGTCAATTTTATAGCCTATTTTTCAGCGGCTGTGTTGATGACGCCGCTTTTAATAAAGCAAGGAGCATCGGTTTTTCAGACAGCTCACTTTCCCATTCATATTCTGAGGGCATTCTGTGGGGTTCTTTCTAGTTACCTTTACACCCTCTCGATGAGCTTTATTCCTCTTGTGAATGCTACACTCTTTTTTAATACATCGCCTCTCTTTATTCCCATTTTCTCTATTTTTCTTTTAAAAGCCAAAGTCACAATCCGAGATTGGATTGCTCTTTTTGTAGGATTTCTCGGCGTGATCGTGATTATTCATCCCACATCGGATATACTTAAACAAGGGGGGGATTTTATTGCCCTAGGTTCGGGATTTTTCCTAGGTCTAGGATATATCTACATTAAAATGCTCACTAAAACCGAATCTAGGAACATTATTACATTTTATTTTTGCCTGTTAGCAAGTATCATGCAAGCTCCCTTTCTGCTTTTGTTTCCTCATGTTCCGCCCATAGCTTGCATTGGATGGTCGATTGCTGCGGGGATGATGGTTATTCTAGTTCAGTTTTTCCTTGCAGCAGCTTACAATTATGGTGAGGCAGCAAAAATTGGTGCACTTCAGTACAGCTCACTTATATTCGTTGGGATCATCGGCTGGATCCTGTGGGGCAATGTTCCCAAAACGATGGAAATCCTCGGCATGGTTCTTGTGATTGCAGGGGGAATAATGATCGTCTTGCAGTCCGGTAGCAATGCAGCAGCACAAAAAAACAACCAACAAACTAGTTAGTACTATGAAACTAAGCATCCGTCGGCTCAACCATATCACCATCAATGCCCCTTCTGGAGAGGAGGCAAAAATAAGGAGCTTTTATGGTGGAATACTCGGACTAAAAGAAGTTGAACTGCCATCATCCTTAACCTCCGTATTTGAAATTGTTTGGTTTGAAATGCTTGATTATCTCTTGCACGTAGAATTCACTCATCATTTCATCCATCCTGAGACTTGCATTGAAAAAGATGTTATGCTCCCAGGGAGGCACTTTGCCGTTGAAATCATTGGAATCCATGAGTTCAGAAAGTATCTTGAAGCTAATAATGTTGTGATCTTGGAAGCAGTTGTAATCCCGGATCGTGATCGTTTCTACATGGTTGACCCCTTTGGAAATATCCTTGAACTCATTGAATTCCACAAGGATCAGGAAAAGTAATATTTCATTAAAATAAAGGGGTGCGATTAACTATAATCGCCTCCTTTATATTTACTTTTACTTCAAATCATTAATATGCGCACATTTCTATTTCTATTAATATCTTTCAGTGTCTTTTACGCTCATGCTGACGCTGAGATCACAAAAATCGACCGTATTTCACTGACCGTTTCCGATCTGGCCAGAACGGAGGCTTTTTTCCATGATGGATTATGTTTCGAAAAAGTCGCTGTGAAGGAAATTACTGACCCCTTGTATTCTCATCTTGTAGGGGTTCAGGGGGCCAAGGTCACCATCATGACAATGCGAGTGGGAACAAGCCTTGTGGACTTTGTTAAATACTCGAAACCTGGACTTCCATATCCCAAGGGATCGACGAGTCCAGATCTCTGGTTCCAGCACATTGCAATTGTCGTTCCTGACATAGACAAGGCCTATTCACATTTGAAAAAGGTTAAATTCGAGGCGATTTCTCTTAATGGTCCGGAAACATTGCCCCCTTCGACGGGATCAGTAGCAGCTTTTAAATTTCGTGATCCGGATGGTCATCCACTCGAATTGCTATACTTTCCTAACGGACAGGGGCGGGAGGTGTGGCACAAGCAACCGCCGGAAAGACTTTTTCTAGGGCTTGATCATTCGGCTATAGGTATATCCAGCACAAAGAATTCACTCAATTTTTATACCAATCTCATCGGCATGAAGTGGGCCTACTATTCCCTGAATCATGGAATAACTCAGGAGCAGCTTGATGGGACTTTTAATGCAGAGGTTCAAATCACTGGTATCAGACCACCAAATGGGTTGGGCATTGGCATGGAACTTCTCGATTATCGTGCCCCGTCAACGGGTCGCCCCATCCCTAAAAACGTGAAGTGTAACGATATTCAGAATGATCAAGTTGAGATGGTGACTGACAACATTGAGAAAGTTGATGAAGCATTGTGGAAAGCTGGAGTTGACTATATTTCACCTAGGATTGTTACCCTCAAGGGAGATGGCCCTTTTCACAAGGCGCTGATGGTGCGAGATCCTGATGGCCATGCCATCCTTGTTGAACAGTAAACTCTAAAAAGTTTCCCCTGTGTACTTTGCTTTTAAAAGATAGTCCACTGTTCCTCTGGCCGCTCTTGAGCCGGTCGCAAGGTATCCTTGAAGTAAATAGCCCCCGGTCGGGGCCTCCTAATCATTTCGCCGGCAGCCCCGCGAGAACCAGTTCGCTCGAGGCAAGAACTACGTCAATGGTATCGAATCGTTCTGGAGCCTCGCTAAACACCGTCCCCTAAAACTCCTAGCATCCGAAAGGAAAAGTTCCTCACCCATCTCAAAGAATGTGAGTGGCGCTGGAACCACAGACATCGTAAAATCTACCCCATCCTACTCAAACATCTCCGCCAGCACTCTCTCTCAACTACATAAGACCCTAAGGTAATAAGGTTGTAGAAAAGCGTTACCTGCCGATCAATTCGATCGCCGTATCGAAAGGTTGGCTTGGAACTTTGATTGTGCCGTCTAGAGGCATGCTCATCTCACAGATGAGGTAGATGGCACCTGCGATACTTAGCGAGCAGAAAAAAAGCACTGTGGTTACTGTTCCATTCCTAGGAGCAAAGAGTCCATAGACAAAAGTCAGGAAGGTGATCCAGAAAACCGGGATCACCACGAGTTTTATCGGGAGTTTTGAGGAAGACTCCACGGCAATCTGCCAGCGTTCACGGTTCAGGTCTGCGAGGGTCTGCAGGGCGAGGTTTCTCAGTTGAACGGATGCTGGATTGTCGGCTTGGAGCGATGCAATCGAAACGGACAATGTTGTCACGGGTGTCTCATTCTTGAATGCCTCGGAGCTCTTTTTCCGATTGTTGCTATCATTTGGCCAGATGTCACTTCGAACCATGATAACTCGATCCCTGAGCTGCTGATGAAGCAATGCTGCTCCGGGGCCATAGTTTTTAAGGGTTGTGTCGAGATTGATAGCGTTGGCTGCGGCCTCATTGATCAGCCCATTGACCCGGTCGTAGGTTCCTTTGGAAGAGGAGACCAGCAGTCCCAGAATTAGGGCCGCCATCGTGGCAATGAGTCCCGCTCCGAGTTTGACGCTATCTTGGGATTCCTTTGACAGATGGTGCTCAGGAAGAAATCGCTGAAAAAAAAGCCCGGACAAGGCGCCTCCGAATATGCAGAGAAAAGCAACTGAGGCGATCAGGTAGGAATTCATGGGATGATTCTATGCTGATTGAGGGAATAAATTAAACGGAAAGAGGGTAGGCAGACACCTAAGGGGTTTTCGATATCAGATACCTGAGGGCTCCTCTTGACGCACGAGTTCCTGTTGCGAAGCAACCTTGCAGGAGATAGCCCCCGGTCGGGGCCTCCCAATCAATCATTTCGCCGGCAACAAAGAGGCCCGGGTGTTTTCTGATCATCAAGTCATCATTCAATTCCGAATACCGGACGCCACCTGAGGAAGAGATCGCTTCGGCGATCGGTCTGGGGCCGGTGAGGGGGAGTTGTATGGCCTTTGCAAAACAGGCCAGAGCCAGGATGTCGTTTTTTGCATGAGCAGGAGCCAATTTGCTAAGGAGGGTGTGAGGAGCATTTCCAAGTCGCCATGCCTTCTTGGATGAAGTGATAATATCACCAGAATAAGATGATAATCTTCGTGCTAATTCTTCAGCCGAAAACGTTGGCTTAATATCGATGGAGAGGAGTGGGTGAGGCATGGATCTTAATGAGTGACCCAGTTGATAGATGGCACCTCCCTCCAGTCCATAAGACGTGATCATGAGCTCACCATGAATCGTGGTATTTCCTGCGGTAACGGCGATATTTTTCAGCGCTTCGCCATCCGCTAATCTAGTAATGTCCGGATTCCAGTTTGCTTCCCAACCGCAATTTGCTGCTTGGAGGGGAGAAATTGAAATCCCAAGTTTCTGTAATAGGGGAACCCACTGTGCATCAGAGCCTGTCTCTGGCCAGGAAGCTCCTCCTAAAGCAAGGATGACAGCATCAAATGCCCGAGAGATAGAACCCTCTGGAGTTAAAAACTCTAGTTCTATCTGGTTATCCTTGAGGAGAATATCCCGTAAATGATGCCGCGCTGCGATCTTGACACCTCTACGCTTGATTTCTTGGATCCAGCGCCGAAGTAAAGGAGCGGCCTTGAACTCCTTAGGAAAAATCCTGCCGCTTGTTCCTATGAAGGTTTCAATTCCAAGTCCGTAGGCCCAGGCTCTAGTGTCATCATTGCTGAATTCCTGCAGGAGTGATGTCCATTTTTCTGTTTCCAAGCTACCTTTATACTTCCCGGAAAACCGATCCAAAGGATCGGAATGTGTGAGGTTCAAGCCACCATGTCCAGCTACAAGGAATTTCCTCCCTAAAGAGGGCTTCCCTTCAAAGAGAGTGATGCAGAGGTTTGTGCTGCTAGCCACCTCAGCGGCTATGAGCCCCGAAGGACCACCACCGACGATTCCGAGATTCATCGTTAGAGCCTCTTTATCCTAACTATAAAGTCGTAACAATGACTTTTAACCTGTTGTTCTTAAGCCGCTTGCAATTGCGTTAATAGAGAGGAGAACGCGAGGAAGTAAGGACTCTGCTTTTGTGGGATTTTCCAACTTGGCGGCTCGCCACTCCTTGATGGTTGCGATCTGTTGCTCATGAAGGAGTGCCAAGGCTCGGGCGCGAAGTTGGAGGGTTTTGCCCATGCGGGGTCGTCGTTCCTCAAGGCTGCCTCCAAAAACCAGGCGAAGCTGTTCCTGGGTGCGCTGGAACTCCTCGGAGATCATCTTGAAGATTCTGTCACGGACTTCCACATCGGTCACCAAGGCCGCGTAATCCTTCATGATCGGCAGGTCGGCACTCGCCATGTTTGTTTCGACATTAGAGAGGACATAATACAGGAAGGAGTAGTTCCTAAGTTCAGACTGTAGCGTCTTGAAGAGTTCGGGCTGTTCTTTCTCCAGAGACTCAAGGGCGCTGCCAACACCAAACCATCCGGGTAAGTAGTAGCGGCACTGGTTCCAACTAAAGACCCAAGGGATGGCGCGTAGATCGGCCAGACTGCGTTGTCCGGATCGGCGTTTGGGTCGCGATCCGATGCGGCTCGATTCCAAGGCATCGATCGGTGTCGCCTGATCATAAAAGGTGATGAATCCCGGGGCGTCAATCAAGCCCCGGTAGGCCTTGCGGCTAACCTTGGCAAGATACTCGGCAATGCGTGAGCAGGTGCCTGTATCACGCCCCGGACGGTTGCCTGCAAGTGAGATCCCAGTAACCCCCGCGATCAAGAGTTCAAGATGATAAGTAGCCGTCGAGACATTTGCATATTTTTGGGCGATGGTCTCGCCCTGCTCCGTCATCCGGTGATCACCCTGAAGGGCACCCGGAGGCAGCGCATCCAGAAAGAGGTGAGTCGGGCCTGCTCCACGGCTGATGGTGCCACCGCGTCCGTGGAAGAAGCGGAGGCTGACACCGGCCTTCTCAGCAACTTGAGTCATTGCCTGTTGGGCCTCATGAAGGCCCCACTGGCTGGCCAGAATTCCACAATCCTTGTTGCTGTCGCTATAGCCGATCATCACCTGTTGCACGGGTGGGCGTCCCTCTCGATGGATGAGTGATGCCTGGGCCACAGGTTCTGCAAGGAAGTCTTGGATCAATGTCGGACTGCGCTCCAAATCATCGAGTGTTTCAAAGAGGGGAACAATCGGTAAGGGCGAGGAGAGAATGCCATCCTTCCAATAGGTGAGGCCTGCTTCACGGGCCAGGATGGGAATGAC
This sequence comes from uncultured Spartobacteria bacterium, assembly GCA_903826635.1. Classification (GTDB taxonomy): domain Bacteria; phylum Verrucomicrobiota; class Verrucomicrobiia; order Chthoniobacterales; family UBA6821; genus UBA6821. The sequence goes on from CAIKFI010000140.1 coordinate 15,041, forward strand.
TAAAAGATCGGACAATTGACGGGTCATGCTGACAATGAGAGCTCCGATCCCCTCCTTGCCGTGTTCCCTTATCTGCTCACCGAGTGTGTCATAGCAACTGAGGACGGTATCGGCCTCGGCACCCAAGCCAAGATGATGGTCTGCACCCAGGAAAGGGCGCGGTGATTTCAACTCCTCGCGCAGGAAATTCAGGCGCTTCTCCTCGCTCCAATCAGGAAAGTTTTCTCCATCGGCAATGCCAGCCGCCTTGAGGAGTTGAGCCATGGCAAGCTCATGGGTGCGGCTGTTTTGGCGGATGTCTAACTCCGCAAGATGGAATCCGAAGACATCAAGGATCCTCAGCACGGGCCAGACAGCCTCCCTGATCAAACGTTGTCCGCCCACTTCCTCAAGGCTCGATTGCAGGATCATCAGATCCGCGGCAAGTTCTTCGGGACGCCTATACCGCGATCCCGTCTCGTTGAGCCAAGCTCTGTCCCCGGCTCCAATCTGCAGGGGGAGTCGTCCCTGGATCATCAGCACAAGCTGACGCCAAGGCTCTCCGGGATGACGTGCAGCGATTTGCAGGCCGAGAGAACCGAGTTCATCACGAAGTACTGAGACTCTCTCCAGAAGTTCCTGTGAAGCCTTTTGAAAATGACTCGAGAGGGGGAGGGCTTCTGCAAGTGTGTCGAGTTGACGGTGCAGGACGATCAACGCATTGAGGCGAAGCTCTTGGAGCGTTTCATTCGTGACCTTTGCAGTGACGAAGGGATGGCCGTCGCGATCCCCGCCCACCCATGTTCCGAAACTGAGGTGCGGCCGACTCTCCGGGGCTCCCATCAACTCGGGTGGAAATCTCAACTCATTCCATGCCCAACGAAGGCGTGTATCGAGACGTGTGACCGACTCGGGTAGAATATCGCGCAGGTAGAACATTACGGCCCGCCGTTCGTCGGCAACGTCAGGTTGATCGAGGAAGATCTCCCCGCTCCGCCACAATCGCTCCAGGCATATCTTGATCCTGCGGCGGATCTCAAGACGCTCGCTCGGCGTCAGATCCTCGCGGTCGAGTTCGGCCAGTAGTTGATGGATCGAACGGTGCTGATCAAGCACGGCGCCTCGTTTGGCTTCCGTGGGATGTGCCGTGAAAACCGGTTCGACACGTACACTTGGCAGATAAGCTGCGATTTCTTCGGGAGTCCATCCGTTGGCGGTCAACCTCGCAAGCTGGTTTCCCCAAAGCCCACGCTCTGAAGCCAGACCTTCGTGGATTTCACGAAGACGTCGTGTGCGTGCCGAGGCATTGGCCTCGACAATGTTCAGAAGCTGAAAGGCGATCGAGTAGGCCTGTTCCAATCCCCGGGAGCCTCCTGATCCCGCTTCATCCTCATTGATCCAGGGTAGTCGTTTCCTTGTTTCATCCTCACCGAGTTCTTCCAAAACCTCGTGGAGGCAGGTCATCAACTCGTGCAGGTCGTGGTCGATCTTGGCAAAGCCGTCAGTGAGATAATTTGGTTCCATCAGTAATAGTGTTGATCATTGCCGGATCAGTCAAAAAATCCAACATCACAGAGCAAAAACTTTGCCAATTCTAGCCGCTTTGACGATCGGGCCAAAGAATGGGGGGAAAATTTAACCAACCGGCGGTCTGCGATTGTGCCAATCGGTCGATTGTTCGTAGGCGTGTCCGATCCTCAGGAGACGACTTTCCCCGAAGGGGCGGCCAAGCAGTTGGAGTCCCACTGGGAGATCTACTCCATCCCGGTTGGAGAATCCACAGGGAATGCTCATGCCGCAGATGCCCGCAAGGTTTGTTGCAATGGTGAAAATATCCGCCAAATACATCTTGAGAGGGTCATCGGTCTTTTCTCCGAAGCGGAACGCTGTCTCCGGTGAGGTCGGGGAGACAATGGCATCTACCTTCGAGAAGGCCTGGTCAAAATCCCTGCGGATGAGTGTCCTGACCTTCTGTGCCCGGAGGTAATAGGCATCGTAGTAGCCGCTGCTCAGCACATAGGTGCCTAGAATAATGCGGCGCTTCACCTCACGACCGAATCCCTCGGCGCGGGTCTTTCCGTAAAGGGAGAGGAGGTCCTTTGCCTCGGAGGAGCGCTTGCCGTATCGGACACCGTCGAAACGCGCAAGATTCGCCGACGCCTCCGCAGTCGCGATGATATAATAGACGGCCACGGCATAATCGGTGTGCGGGAGGGATATCTCGACCGGTTCA
>CAIKFI010000141.1 GCA_903826635.1 uncultured Spartobacteria bacterium
AGCCGCTGATCACAAAGAAAATATCCACCCCGATGAACCCTCCGGGAATTACCTTCGGAAAGGCGTGGTAGATCACCACCCCAAGCACCGCTACAGCTCTCAACCCATCTATGTCAGCTCGATACTTAAGCGATGTCATGGAATAACCGAGGCATTCTTCTCTAAAAAAACCGCGAGCGCAACGAGCAAGTAAAGTTATATATAAATGTTTTACGCCCCAATCTAACATCCATGAAAAGTCACAACTCTTTGTTCTTTATTGACGCTTTGCGGAGATTGTCTTGAAATTTATAAGAGTTTAAATCCATCTTTAAACTTCATGAATGATCGTCGAGCGGAAAAAACTTCACGGATCCTATCCCTCGATGCACTTAGGGGGATTGCCGCCCTCATCGTTCTTTTTGATCACCTTCAAAACTCTTTCTTACCGCATCTGTTGGGCGGAGAAGGAGAACATAAAACGGGGGTCTGGTATCTTGTCCCACTCTGCTTTTTACTCAATGGCGCCCTGTCAGTGGCCCTTTTTTTTGTGCTTTCCGGATTTGTTCTGACACAGCGTTTTTTTGAATCTGGTAAAATCCTTGATATCCCGGATGCCATTCTCAAAAGATGGCCAAGGTTAGCAGGCCCTGTGGTCATTGTTAGTTTACTTTCCGGTTTGATGATGGGCTTTGGATTCTACCGTAATCTTTCAGTTTCTAATCTGAATCACTCGTATTGGCTCACGCAAGCCTTCCAGTGGCAACCGCGCGGTTTCGAGGATGTTATTAATGCTTTTAATCAGGGAATTGCAGAAACTTTTTTTACAGGAGTCCGTGATTATAACGGGGCATTCTGGACCATGCATTATGAGTTTTTAGGAAGTCTTGCGGTGTATGCACTGACCCTCTTCGTGATCCTCATCCCCAAACGCCTCGATTGGCGTTTTGTCCTTATGTTCCTTTTGGCACTCTGGATTCGCGAAGTCGTACGCTTCCCATTCCTTGGGACATTTGTCATCGGAACCGCCCTTTCCTATTGCTATACGAAATCTCCCCCAATCATCTGGGAAAAAAAATGGCTTATCTTTATGGGATTTGCTTTTTGCATTGCATTAGGCGGGTTCACAATCACCCAGAATGACATGCCAGAAAGTTTTTATGCGATTGTGGGAGGTCGAGAAAACTCCTCGGGAAGACTTATCCTGACCTACTTTCTCTACTCCCTTATTTCTCTATTTTTTCTCACCACTGCTCTCTGGGCACCATTCGTGAGAGACTTTCTCTCGACCCCTCTACTCCGGAAGTTGGGTCATCTCTCCTTTCCAATCTACTTGATTCATACTCCAATCATCTGCTCCGTCGGTTCCTGGGTCTATCTCGCTATTTTCCCCCATAGTGTTGGAGGCGCCGTGGTCTGCGCCATTCTCGTCAGCATCGTGTTGACCCTGGTGCTTTCGGTGCCATTGGCTGCACTTGACGATCAATGGTTGTTGATTGTGCGGAGAATAACACCCTTGAAATCTCTCTTGAAATTATGGAATGGCAGGGACGGCGCCAAATCCGTTACATGATTCAAATTCCTTGGCGGGAGTGATGCATCACCAAGCCATGCCTCTTGGATAATGATTCACTAGGGTTGCTTAATTCCTGTAACAGCAGTCTTTCTTCTCTTCCAAATCCTTCGCTTAATCCTGAATACTTCCAGAGTCATCTGCAGTGAATCCTTTAGCAAATTCACCTTGCTTCCCTTGACGTCATGCCAATCAACAGGAAATTCCTCCACCTCAAACCCCTGTTCCAGCAATAAGAGGAGTAATTCAACATCGAAGGAAAATCCTTCGGTTTGAAGGTAAGGACGAACTTTTTCATAAGCAGCAGTTTTTATGATTTTAAGCCCGCACTGCGTGTCATAAGCCGGAACATTTCCTGCGATGGATACCAAGGTTGCAAACACGCGACCGGATAAATGTCTCTTGAGCGAGCGGGATACGGTGCGGCCGAGCATTTTTACCCGACTACAGAACAAGGCATCAGCACCGGTTTTACCCGAGTTGAAAAATGCTTCAGCCCTCATGATTTCGCCCGCTATGACCGCCCCATCTGCATCAACAAAAGCCAATTGATGGAAACCCTCCCTATGCTCCCACCCCCTTATAATAGCCCCCCCCTTGCCTGTGTTGTTGGAAGTAAAAATCGGCGGTAAAAGATCCAACGTACTTGTGCCAGGTTGGATGCGGGATTTTTCATAAATTGATAACAACTTTTCCCTTTCTTGCCTAGTAGAGCCATCGTCAGAAATAAGGATGGAGATGTGACCGGAAAGACCCGATAAAAGCTCAGCCAAAAATGGCTTGAGCCTCTCTGTGTCATTGTAATGAGGAATGACCAACAGCGTCCTCTTCATGTGCTGAAAAAAACTGCGCGTGTCTTCATAAGGCCGTGATCCATGACGATGGTGATTTTTTTGGGAGGATAAGGCCTAACTTACAAAGATCCAGTTGGGACAGCAAGAAATCACAAGTTAAGGCGATACGGTTTCGTCTAAATAAAGGACGTTATCTTTTACATAACCAATCCTAAGATGACCATCATCATAACGAATCGGAATGCCCTCTCCATCCTTGCCGATACAAATCCCATTCGTGCAAAGATAATCCATGGGATCAATCACTTTAGCACCGTTCTTCCGAGCAGTATCAGCGATTGCATTCAGCACGTCTCCATTTTCCTTTAAAAATGAAGCTTTGGTAAGTGACTCCAAAGCGATTTGCCGAGGTCCCTCAAACGATCTTCCAAGCATATTTCTAGGATCCACCAGAGATCCCGTGGGTATGCTCATGACGAGAAAGACTTTTTTTCGCTGTTGAGAGAGATGCTTGATGCTGGCGCCCAAGTCCTCAAGGGCTCGCGCTCTTCCCTGATCTTCAGCCGTTGAGATTCCATGGATTTTCCACTTTGTATTTTTATCAAAATAAATCATCCATCTCGCTGCAATCACGACTCGATCAATCTTGGGGTCTAATTTCAATTGTTCGTCCACAAGATTAGGAAGATTCTTGTAAGTCGGGCTGTCGGTATTCACGAGATTTGGAATCGGGGGGACTCCATATTTGGTGATGAAAAGAGCTCCTCGATCATTTCCAGTCTTTCTACTCAAGATTTTTTCCATGCGGCACTGGTATTGCATCATGTTGCTGTCACCTATGAAGAGGGTCTTATTTCCAGAACCACCCATCCGATAAACAAAATATCCATCAGCGACATTAAACTTATTTTTTTTATCGAAGGTTTCTCTGTCTTTGATTGCAATTGTTAGTTTTTTAATCACTGGATCACTATTGAAACGACTGATAAGCCCATAACTTGCAAGGCAAGCCGAAATTCCCAAACACAGAAAGGTCACGGACAAGACAGGCACCGTCCATCGGGATTTACTAGGACGGATCTTCTTCTCAATGAAATAGTAGGTAAGAAGGGTGAG
>CAIKFI010000142.1 GCA_903826635.1 uncultured Spartobacteria bacterium
GGCTCGCAGCCTCCCACTCGGCGGCAACCCCCAGTTTGTCCTTGAGTTCAAGAACGACCCTTTCGGCGGTTTTTTTGCCGACTCCGGAGATTTTTGAAATTGCCGTGATATCGGAAGTCACCACCGCACTTTTGAACTGCTCGATCGACATGCCGCTCAGGAAGGCAAGGGCCAGCTTGGGACCGACTCCTGAAACATGGGCGATCAGAAGACGAAAAAGATCCCTCTCCTCCGTGGAGGAAAAACCATACAGCATCTGTGCATCCTCCCTGACATGATGGTGGGTCAGAATCCTGACACGTCCACCGATGGGCGGAAGCTTGTTGTAACTCGAAAGAGGTATCAGAATCTGATAACCGAGACCGCCCGCTTGAACGACGATCGTGTTTGGCAAAACCTCCTCCAATATCCCTTCAACAAAAGTGATCATGAATGACTCTCTTTTATGCCTGAAATTCGGGAAAGACCAGCGGATGTCTCAACGGAGTCTCTTCAGACTCTCCCTAACCAGTCATTTGAGACACTTTTTGATCCCCCTCTTTCTAAGGGTAACCCTCTTAGCGACGCCCTTGGCACTCCTTGCGGAGGAGGTCTCTCCTGCCCATCCTGTCATTCTGATCGGAGGGGCTTACGAAAAGCCCCCCATCCATAGTTATCTTGAGGGATCCAAACACACGATTCTTTACCCGGCCACGATTTCCGATAAGGGAGAGTGCACTCCACTGCCGCCCGATAGAAGGTTCAGTTCCAATGACTGGGATCATTTCATCAAAGAATCGCAGGAACGGACCTCACTCCTCCTGGCGACTCTCGACCCCGTCATGGTTAGGGATCGTGCGGGTATCATCCAGATGGCGGTCCTGACCGCGGATAATCCCATGGTCGCGTCCTGCATCCTCTCACGCGGTTTTCGGGGACGTTTCACCGCCATCTTCGGACCCGAGTTGATCATTGCCATCCCCGCCAGAAATAAACTCTATGTCTTTCCAAAACTCGCCAACCGGCTCCCCTCTGCAATCCAGACCATTCTTGACGACTATCTGATCTCACCGATGCCGGTTTCCAATGAACTCTTCGAACTCTCGGACAAGGGACTGCATGCGATCGGAACACTCGACCCAGAAGATGGACGATAGGCCCGCTCGCATCCTTCTTAAGCGAGCGGAGATTCAGGAACGCATCCGTAGCCTTGGGGAACAAATCACTCTCGAGATGCAAGGACTGACTCCCTGCATCATGCCCATTCTAGACGGCGGCATGATTTTTACATCGGATCTCATCAGGCAGATTTCCCTGCCGATCACGTTACTCCCGATCAAGGCCTCCAGCTATGGTCAGGAGAGGGTCAGTTCCGGCAGGTTGGAATTGCCCTTGGGCGTATCACCACTGGCTCGAGATCAGGATGTCCTGTTGGTGGATGACATTCTTGATACGGGACTCACCCTGACAACCCTTTACTCTTCACTCCTGGCAGCCGGTGCTCGTTCGGTCAGAACTTGCGTCCTGCTCAGGAAACAGCATGCAGTTCACTTGCATGCCGATTACATCGGTTTTGATATTCCGAACGAATTCGTTGTCGGCTACGGACTTGATCATGCCGGGCATCACCGAAATCTTCCCGACATCAGATGCCTGGAAACTCGAAAAAATCCCAAGTCCCTAAACCAGAGTTCTTAGAAATCGTTCAAAGAAATCGGCGCCGGACTCAAGGTCCCGGCAGTCGATCCACTCATCGGCTGTGTGCGCCTGGGCAATGGAGCCCGGGCCAAGGGCCACGGAGGCCACACCCTTTGCCGCAAAGACGGCCGCATCACAAAACCAAGGGGCCCCAATCGGGACAGCACCCAGAGAAGAGAGTTTCGCGATCATGGGATGGGCAGGATCCGTATAAAGTGGAGTCGAACCCAAGTGGGCAACCTCTATGCCCGGAGATACTTGACGGATAAGTTCGACGATCCGAAGAGGATCCTCTCCGGGAACAACTCGGACATCCAGCGTTGCCTCACAATAATCGGGAACAATATTGGTCTTCGATCCACCCCTGATAGTACCCACGCTCAACGTGGAATACCCGAGCAGTGGATGCAGAGTCTTGGAAAGATCGGGAAGAACCTGCTCCCTGATCCGTTGAATGGCGGACGTCATCATGTAGATCGCATTCTCGCCTTGCTCGGGTGCAGAGGCATGGACCGCCTTACCATGAGCCGTGAGTGTGAGCCATAGAGATCCTTTGTGGGCATGAACCGTCTTGAGGTCGGTCGGCTCACCTGCGATCACAAAATCAAACTTCTCCTCACTCGCCAAGGCCTTGGCCCCATGCTGTCCAGACTCCTCACCCATGAGACCTGCGAACCAGATTTCATGGCTCAGCGTTGGGATCATCTCCGGAAGGCGGGACAAGGCCGCGATCATTGCGGCCATGGATCCCTTGGTATCGCTTGCTCCCCGCCCCCAGACCCTCCCTTCCCTCACCTCACCGCAAAAAGGATCGATCGTCATCCCTGCCACGCTGACGGTATCGGTATGAGGTGCAAAGAGGAGACGTGGTTTTCCTTCTCGGTCGGAGGGAAATCGAGCGACCACATTCGGACGACCCGGCAGGATCTCCCGAAGACTGACATCGGCACCGAGGTCGCTGAGGATCTTTTCGAGAACAATCGCAAGGGCCATCTCTCCCGGATCATCGACTCCGGGATCCCCCTCAGGATTGACACTGGGAATCCTGACCAGCTTTTGAAGCAGAGGGACCGGGGAAAGCGGCAGCATTATCTCTCTCCTTGTTTCCTGGAGTGCAACTCACGATACCAGCTCACGAATTTAGGAATGCCTTCACGGATCGGCGTGCTCGGGGCATACCCCAGCAGCGTCCTGGCCTTGGTGATATCGGCGGCTGTGATCGGCATGTCCCCTTTTTGCTCCGGCAGGCGCTCGATGATCGCCTTTTTTCCAAGAGCCTTCTCAATCTTGGAAATCAATTGAGAAAGCGTTGTGGTCTCGCTCTCCCCAAGGTTGAATATCTCGAAAAGCGGTTCCTCCCCATCAACATAGGAAAGAGCTCCCATCACCCCTTGAACGATATCGTCGATGTAGGTGTAGTCGCGGCGCGTGGATCCATCGCCGAACTGCTTGATCGGGCGCCCATTCTCGATGGCATCTGTAAAGCCGTGGATCGCCAGATCAGGACGCTGACCCGGACCATATACGGTGAAGAAGCGAAGGCAGGCGATTCTCATCCCGTGCAGGTTCACATAATTTCCGCAGAGATGTTCCCCGGCGATCTTGGTGGCCGCATAAGGAGAGAGAGTCTGAAGGACGGGGAAATCCTCCCTAAAGGGAACGGTCTTCGAGAGTCCATAAACGGAGGAACTGGAGGCAAAGACTACCTTTTTGGAGCCGAGAAGACGGGCCGCTTCAAGCACATGGAATGTCCCCGTAATGTTGGTATCAATGTAGAGCTTCGGATCCGCAATGGAGGGCCTCACACCCGCCCTAGCGGCAAGGTGGATCACGGCCTCGGGCCGAACTTTTTCAAAGACGCGTTGAGTCGCCCCCCAATCACGCAGATCCATTTCCTCGATTTCCACCGGCCCACCAAATGAGGCGACATTGGCCCGTTTTATAGAGGGATCATAAAAGTCATTGAAGTCATCGATCACGGTGATCGAGTGAGCATTCTTCAGCAATCTACGGACAACGTGGGAACCAATAAAACCAGCCCCACCTGTGACAAGAATCTTCATTCGGGAGGATATTAACCAAATAAATCCACGGGAGAAAGTGGATAAAAAAATCTCTGAAGGATCACAGACAGAATGACTTAAAAACCCATCCCTCTTCATCCCTCTAAAAATTATGCTCCGGATCCCCTCAAGCTTAAGCTCTTTCATTCCAGTGAAACTCTGATTCCACTTCACTCCCTCCCTGTGACATACTTACGGGATGTCCCTTCCACTACGAACCTGGGTCGAGGTCGATCATGCGGCCCTCAGGCATAACCTCCAGGCTGTCCGGAAGATGGCTGGAAAGGCGGGAATCATGGCCGTCGTGAAGGCAAATGGCTACGGACATGGCCTCAATGAAGTCGCCTCAACCTTCAACCCGGGCATCGAGGTCTTTGCCGTCGCCTCCCTCGGAGAGGCGATCCAACTGCGAGGCACCGAGAAAAAGAAGTCGATCCTCCTCCTGAGCGCCGCCCTTCCCTCGGAATACCCGGAGATCGGACGCAGGAAATTCATCCCCACCGTCTCCTCCCTGGAGGAGGCGCACCATTACTCAACCGTTGCACCCAAGGGATCTCCAATCCATTTCAAGATCGATACCGGCATGGGACGACTGGGCGCTCAACCCGAGGAGGCTTTTGGAATCCTACGCGAGATCAGGATGCTTCCCCTCACCCTCCAGAGCATCTCGACTCACCTCCCTGCCGCGGACAGTGATCAGAAATTCACAAAAAAACAGCTCAAGGACTTTGATTCACTTGTTTCCATCCTCCGGGAATTCGAACCGACCATTCCCATCCATGTCCTGAACTCTGCGGGCACCATGCTCTTTCCCTCACATGCCCATGATCTCGCGCGCGTCGGACTCGCTCTTTACGGAGTCTCCCCTGTCCTGAAGTTCCAAAAACTCCTGAATCCAGCACTAAGCTGGAAGGCCTCCATCACACACCTCCGCGATCTCCCGAAAGGCCATGGTGTCAGCTACGGAAGCACCTTTACGACCCCCCGGGCCATGAAGGTCGCCATCCTTCCCGTAGGCTACGCCGACGGCTACCCCAGACACCTCTCGGGCAAAGGAGCCTCCGTTCTAATCAAGGGGAAGCGCTGCCCCGTTCTTGGCCGTGTGACGATGGATCAGATCATGGTCGACGTCTCAGCGATCAAAGGGATCAAGGTCGGCGACGAAGCCGTCTTGGTCGGCAAACAAGGGAAGCAGGAAATCACCGCCACGGAAGTAGCTCAAAAAGCCGACACCATCCCTTGGCATGTCTTTTGCGGAATCACGGGCCGGGTTTCCTATCTTCATAAGGGATAGTGCTTTCACTATTACTTAAACGGTATCTTGAGTGTCACACAAAACAGACCTCCCACGACTAAGTAGAAAAGGATGAGCACATCCGCCAATGATCCCATTGGTTTTAGTTTATCGAAGAGTATCGCGATAAATCTTAAGCCACAGACTACCAAAAGTCCTGTTGTAAAAGTGAACATTGTACTGCCCGTGTTTTGAAAGATTTGGAAGTTTGGAGTGGGTCAGGAACGCGAGGGCAGCAGTATGTCTTATACTGCAAACGAGCGGTGACGCCACCCCACGCCGATATCCCAAGCTTCCGCTAAGAGTTCTTAGCAGAACCCCTGAAGGCCACACATTCGTGTAGTACGCGTTCCCCCGCAAAATGCTCGCTTGAACGGAGCACCACATTCACGTCCCCAACGACCGAATGACCTCCCTTGGCGAGATCCTCGGCCAGCGTGGTGGAATGCTCGAGAGACTCGACCAATGACTTGTCCTGGGAGAGCACCACGGGCTTGGAACCGGGAACAACAAGGATCGCAAGCGGACGGATGGAACGGGCTATCGGATCGAGCGTCAGGATGTCGGCGGTATCTTCGGCCTCGGCAACCGCCTCGGCATGACGCACCTCGAGCTGGATCATCCGGGCACGTGCCTCGGGAGTCACCGACTCGATGGCATGGGTGATCGCATCCAATAAGGCGTGACGGACCTCGGAGAGCTCCGTGATCTCCTGGAGCTTCTGCAGGTCCTCGTTCTGATGGATTGCTTTCGCAAGTTGCGAAATCTCCTTGAGGTAGGCATTCCTCTGGGAGTCGGGGACATAATACATGACCACGAGATGAACCGGCACAGCATCGGGGGATCCGTAATCAATTCCCGTGGGACTCCATCCGACGGCGCAGAGCAACTCACCATCATGGTCTGAGGTCGCATGGGGACAGGCCCACCCCTTTCCGATGCCGGTATTGTGCAGTTTTTCGCGCGCAAAAGCCTTCTCCGTAATCCCCCCCTCATCAGCAATCTCCGGAATAGCCTCCAGAAGAGTGCCCAAAAACTCCAAGGCATCGGTCTTGATATTATCGGGCAGTTCGACGAGTCGACCTTCCTGGAGAGCGTTGAGTAAAGCTTTCATGGCGAGATGGGTAAAAGTGCGAAAAAAGGGGGCTGACTCTTAATCAATCCCGAACTTTTTGGCAAACCATGCATTCACCGTGTGGGTCAGCGTCACGTAGCAGAGGATCGTGACGGCGATAAAGACCCAGAAGATCGGAGGGAGCGGGACCATGCCGAGATAGGCCGCAACGGGAGGGACATACGGAATCGCGGAACCGATCACAATGATGATGAGCGTGGAAAGAATGAGAACGGGACTCGCACAGCTTCCGAAAAACGGAATCTTGCGGGTGCGGATGACATGGACGATCAGGGTCTGGGTGATGATCGATTCGACAAACCAGCCCGAGTGGAAGAGAGACGCCGCATAGGTGTTGTCGTTGGCCACTCCCGGTCCGCCAGCAAAGCGGTGGAGTAACTCGGCAGGTGCGGCAAGGTTCAGATTACTGCACTTGAAGAACCAAAGCATCACGGCAAACGTCATGTAATCGAAGATCGAACTGGTCGGCCCAACGCACATCATGAACCTCTGGATGTTCCCGATATTCCACTTGCGGGGCTTGAGCATGTATTCGGCGTCGACATGGTCATAAGGGATGCCGATTTGGGAGAAATCGTAGAGGAGGTTATTGACCAAGACCTGGACAGGAAGCATCGGAAGGAACTTCAGGAAGTAACTGCTGCCCACCATCGAAAACATATTGCCGAAGTTGGAACTGGCCCCCATGCGAATGTATTTGATGATGTTTGCGAAGACCTTTCGTCCTTCAAGGATCCCATCCTCCAGCACCATGAGGCTCCGCTCCAGAAGGATGATGTCAGCCGACTCCTTCGCCACATCGACCGCGGTATCGACGGAGATGCCGACATCGGCGACGCGCATGGAGAGAGCGTCATTAATACCGTCGCCCATATAGCCGACAACGTGGCCGCGCTTCTGGAGGGCTACAATGATACTCTCCTTCTGGGCCGGCGAGAGACGCGCAAAGACACTGGTCTTCTCGGCGAGTTCCCCGAGAGCCTGCTCATCCATGCCGACAATCATGTCGCCCGTGATGATCGTACCGGCATCGAGATGGACATCACGGCAGATCTTGCCCGTGACAAGGGCATTATCCCCGGTGAGGATCTTGGTGGTCACTCCATAGCTGGCCAAGGAGGCGATGGCCTTCTGAGCCGACTCTTTCGGAGGATCAAGAAAAGCGATGTATCCAAGCAGGATGAGATCACTCTCGTCGGCAATCGAGAAGCTCCCCTTGTCACGGGGGAATTCCCGATAAGCGATCGCCAGAACGCGGTATCCGTCGCGGCTCAGTGCCTCAAACTCCTCAAGAAGATCGTTCTTGATCAGGTCGATCATCATGTAGACCTCCTCGTCGACCTGATAGTGGGTGCACGATTTGAAGACATCCTCCACGGCTCCTTTGCAAATGAGCACGTGGTCTCCCTCATAGTCCACCACCACGCTCATCCTCTTGCGCTGGAAGTCGAATGGGATCTCGTCAACCTTCTTGCAGCCGCGGTCGACGTCGAGATCTGTGTGGGAGAGAACGGAGTTATCCAGCAGGTTGCGCAGGCCTGTCTGATAGTAGCTGTTCATGTAGGCGTAGCGAAGGACGTCCTCGCTCTTGCGGCCGGTCACGTCCACATATCTCTCTAGGATCACACGGTCCTGGGTCAGGGTTCCTGTCTTATCCGTGCAGAGGATGTCGATGGCCCCGAAATTCTGAATTGCATGGAGCTTCTTCACGATCACCTTCTTCTTGGACATCGCCAGGGCTCCCTTGGCGAGATTCACCGCCACCATCATCGGTAGCATCTCGGGGGTCATGCCCAGAGAGACGGCCAGACCGAACATCAGCGCACCAGACCAATCGTGTTTTGTCACCCCGATGATCAGGAAAACAACACTGACCATCACAAGCATGAAGCGGATCATAAGCCAGGTGAACCCGGAGATCCCCCGGTCGAAGCTTGTCAGGACCGGCGCGCTTCCCAACTTCTCCGAGATCGAACCAAAGTGAGTCCGTGTGCCGGTATTGACCACAACGGCTTTGGCCGTTCCGCTCACCACATTGCTTCCCTGAAAAACGGCGTTCGGCATCTCAATCACAGCCTTGGAGGGCTCCATCGGGGTATCGGCATGCTTTTCGACCGGCATCGATTCCCCGGTCAGTGAGGACTGACTGACAAAGAAATCCTTGGCTGTGATCAATCGAAGATCCGCTGGAATGATCGATCCGGCCTGAAGGACGACGATATCCCCGGGGACTATGTCCGACATTGAAATCTCGACTTCTTTGCCGCCGCGAAGGACATGGCAGTTCGTCTGGACCATGGCATTGAGGGCCTCGACAGCCTTGCCCGACTTGGTCTCCTGATAATAGGAAAGGCCGACAGAGATCACGACCATGAGTCCCACAATCGTGGCCGAGGCGGGATCTCCGGTGGCTAGTGAAATGGAGGCAATGACCAGGAGTTGGATCACCAGGGGGTTCCTGCACCTCATCAGGATCTCCAGGATGAAGCCGTGCTTTTTCCTCTGGCCGAGATCATTGGGCCCCCACTCAGCTCGCATCGTCTCGACATCAGCTTCGGCAAGTCCCTGTTCCGTGCTCTTCATGGCGAAGAGGGCGTTCTCCAGCTTTAGGCAACAAACATCCAGCAACCGCTTCTCATGTTCCGTGACGGATTGCGAGGCTTCCTGCTTCGCCTTCGAGAGGCTGTCAGGGGTTACTTTTCCAAAGAGATTCTTTGTCATGAGAGGTGACTGCTTATCTCACCCGGTGCAATAAAGCGGCAAGCCTCATCTCTGAAAATGAAGAAAACGTGACAAAGCAATCTCCCCGGTGTCCCCACCGGAAATCGAACGATCACCCCCTTGATTGAAATCACTTGGGATGATTCTCCGCAACCCTGGAAAATCTGCCCGTTAATAACTCCCTTAGCGAGAGCCATCTTGCTTTGAAGAATGCACTCCAACGCTCCTCTGGAAATCTACTGAACCATTCTAAAGTGAGGGCTCCCTTCGACTGGAGTTCGTAGCCGTGGCGCTTCATATCACGGCGGCAATGCAATTCCACCCACTCGATTTCACGCGGCGTCATGATCTGCTTCCATCGCTCAACGGGAGCCCGGCTGATGGCCGTGAACTTATCCATAACGGCAGAATTTCCCCTCCAAAGTTCCCCCGACTTTGTCGGGTTCAGCACAATAGGATCAAATGGGATCTCCAGAAAATCACAGATCCCGCGCATGACGGGTTCGGGATCCTTCAACAAGGACTCGAATTTTACCACGTGCACAGAGGCGCTGTTGCATTCGTGCTCACGGATCAGTGCTGCAGTCTGAAGCCAGTTGCGAATGGGATTGAATGCTGAAAAGTTTTGGTCACCTTTTCGTTTTCGTTCCAGATGTCCCGCAAATTTCCCCCGGGGATCCCTCAGCATCACGATCACCTTGGCCTCGGGAAAAAACTTTCGAATCCTTCCCATGCAATAGGAATTATCAGGCGTCTTCTCAACCCAACGGATGATCTTTTCCATGGATCGGCTCTGGACTCCCAGAAGCGTCTCAATCATCAAAACAAGAAGGTGACGGTCGACGTTTTCGGGTAAACCTGCAGCCACCTCGAATGCAGACCTGTATTCCTCGTGCGGAAATTCCTTATAGTTTTCGAGTACGGCGTTTTTATCACAGCCATCCCACAGGGGCATAAAGACTGAGTGCTGATTAAGTATTGAAGGGGTAGGAAGGGTGATTTTGGTTAGAAGTGGTTTTAGAATTTCTGGGGTTGAAGTGCTGGGCGAGCAGTTGAGATGGGTGCTGTCCCATAGGTTATGACCTGAACAAGGGGAAATAAGCCTGATTGGGAGTAGCCATTGCGCGAAAGCCGCCGGCGGCTGTCCCACAGCTTTTTAAGAGATCCAGCAGATTGAAGTGTTGCCAGAGTGAGGAGCGGATGAGCGTGAAGAGGCGGGTGAAGCTCCCGCTCCAAGAGGAGAGGAACGCCTCAAAGCGCAGCAAGAGATAAGTGAGCAGAGCGCTCCAGACCTGCCAACGCACGGCATTGGCGCTATGGCCCAAGAAGTCGGCGAGTTTCAGGGTTTGCTTGATCTGCTTGAAGAAGACCTCAATGGACCAACGGGAGCGGTAGAGATCAGCGACGCTACGGGGACTCCAGTCCATGTTATTAGTCAGGAACTCCATCTCCCGTTCCGAGCCATCGATCTCTACGAGGGCGCGAACACGGCGCATCCGCTCAGGGTACTTCCCCTCAAAAGCAGCCTTACGGGAGAGGACCACCTCCTCATCGGCAAGGATCTTCGGGTCGGAAGATGGCCTGCTCTTCACGACAGTGAAGAGATGAGAGCTTTTGGTGCGAGAGACCCAGAAGACGCCCCGCAGTAAGAACTCAAAGAGGTGGTCGAAATCCACGTAGGCTTTATCAAAGACAACGATCTCACCGGCTTGAACACCCGAGCAGAGTTCCCTTGCTCGCTTGGCATCGTTGTGACGGGCAGTGTCGATGAGAACGAAGCTTGGCAGGAAACTCTGGAGATCCAGCCTCATATGGCACTTGGCTGCGGCCTTGCGTCTGCGATGCTTGGCCCAGTCCATGCAGAGGGCCACCAGTTCGATGGTGGTGGAATCCACCAGATGGATCGTCTTGCGGAAACGATGGGTGACGCCCTGGCCTCGGCGTCCATGAGCAAATCCCGGGGAGAGGCTCTGAAGGTGAGCCAGCACCTCCCAGAAGAGCCTCTCGGCAAGAACTGCCTTGCGCTGCTTGCCCGCATGGGAGAGTCCGTTGCGACTCGGTGGCGTGGCTCCTCGAATCGAGGAAAGGGGCCCTCGATGCAGCCTTAGAGAATCGCACACATCATTGAGACCGATAGAATGGGTCAACTGCGCATAGAGCATCGCCACGACATGACTCCATGGCGAAAAACTACGACTCAATTGATCCACTCCCGTCTCCCTGGCAAGCTTTGGTACCAGATGGCTCGGAATGAGGTTGCAGAGCTGCCTCAAAATCGTGAACTTGCCTACCGATGGGCGGGGTTGTTTTTGCATACCCCTGCCATGTGGCAGGTTGAAATCTCCCCGTCCATCACCACTTTATCCCACCCACTTTTACCCTCCACTTGCCTCCTCTATGGGATGGCTGTGTTTTAATTTAGTTTATTCAGATCAATAACTCTGGGGCTTTGGAGCTTTGGGCCTTGGAGCATCCGATAGCGCTCCGCTCCCCGAACACACCCCTCGGCTAGACACGCGCAGCCCTTTGTGCCCGGAGTCATCAACGCCACTGCATTCGCTTCGGTATCGCTCAAGAGATGGGGTTGGTTGGATGGGTTCGGCGAAGGGGAAGGGTGGGAAATCAATGGGCAAGAAGAAAAAACCAATGGGTAGTTAGTCGATCCTTAAAGATGTCTTAAGGTATTTATGGTGAGGATAATAGGCAAGGTATTTGCTTGATTGGATTGCGAATAAAGGGCCGTGAGGCCTACCAAACCCCGTAAATCGAGCGCGATGAAATCCAGATTTCAACCAAGCCAACAAGGGAACTTTTTACTACCGGAGCTACGCAGCCAGCTTGATCCGAGACAAGGTCTCTACAAGTTGGCGGAGAGGATCGACTGGGAAGTTTATGAGGAGGCATTTGGGAGTCTTTACAGTGAGGAGGGGAGGCCTGCGCTGCCGATACGGAGGATGGTGGGATTGCTCCTGCTCAAGTATCTGCACAACCTCAGTGACGAGCGGGTGGTGGAGTTTTGGAGTCTGAGTCCCTATGGGCAGTATTTTTGCGGTGAAGAGCAGATGCAATGGGGGCCTCCGAGCGAGTTAACGCACTTCCGCAAGCGGATCGGGCCCGGAGGGGCCGAAAAGATCTTCTCTTCATCGATCTCCTTGCATGGGGAGAAGGCGCTGGAGAAGGAAGTGGTGGTGGATACCACCACCCAGGCCGTAACGGATGCGGAGCAACGGCCGGGCAAGCAAAAGAACATCACCTTCCCGACGGACACCAAGCTTGCAGCCAAGATCGTCAAGACTGGGGTGAAGCTTGCGCGTAGAAACAACCTCGCCTTGAGGCAGAGTTATGTGCGCACACCCTACCCAAGCTGCTTTTGGCGCAATGGGGCAGGCGTAGCAAGAACGGGGCACTGGGCAAAGAAGGCAACTCGTAAGCTCAAGACCATTGCTTGGAGAGTGGTGAGGCAATTGGATCACTCCCTGCATGAGCCGCATGTGTACTGCCTCTCCAAGGGAAAGGAGCACAAGAGGTATGAGTTCGGAGCCAAGGCCAGTGTCCTTGTGGGCAAGCAGGGAGGAGTGATCCTCGGAGCCTACAGTCTGCCAGAAAACGACTACGACGGTCACTCCCTCGGGGAGGCTCTCGCTCAGGTGAAGAGGCTTTGCGGGTACTCTCCGAGTCTGGCCATCGCGGATCGGGGTTACCGGGGCCGAACACACTGGGGAGAGACCGAACTCATTACCCCGAAGGCTCCAAAAAAGAGCGACTCTGCCCACCAGAGACGCAAGGCCCGGGCCCGCTTCCGCAGAAGGGCTGCGATCGAACCCCGCATCGGCCATCTCAAAAGCGACTTCCGCCTCGATCGCAACTTCCTCAAGGGCCAACGGGGCGACAGCATCAACCTCCTCCTGGCTGCCACAGCCGCCAACCTCTCCCTCTGGATGGGGAAGATCCTCTCTGCTCTCGTTCAAATACTATCCCAAATACCTCTCCACAACCCAATCACCAACTTCCCTGCTCTCCAAAGGGCTTTTTAAGGGCCGACTAGATAAGTCTGAACCTGCTTTCTATGTGCAGGCATGATCTGTTCAACAGACTTGAGCTTCAGTAAAACCATCTTTTCAACAATGAGATCTGCCCGGAATCCCTCTTCAAATTTGACTCCCTTGTAGAGAATCGGAACGAGGACCTGCCGCTCCACTTTCAGTCCTGCTTCATTCAACTCCCGGCACAGCACGATTTCGTAGACGGTTTCCAGGAGTCCC
>CAIKFI010000143.1 GCA_903826635.1 uncultured Spartobacteria bacterium
CCCTGTATGGTAGTTATTCAACTACGGACACCGGCATCAGCACTTCTACGGGTAGTGTTAGTTACAGCGGTTATCAAAAACAGGTAAGTCCCCGCTATACTATTCCAATCGGGAAGATGTACGGATCCTTGATTCAAGATTTCACGCTCGGTGGTGATTGGAAGTCGAGCAATCTCTATTTCGTCCAGGGTGGCAATCAGGTGCCTTCCAATCTGACTGATGTCATTCAATCGGTTTTCGGCTATCAGGTGATGCGTAAAGACGGGCTCGGGGAGTCAACCGCGGCTTTCAACTTTTACTGGGCTCCCGGCAATGTTGATTCTCGAAACACAACTCAGACCTTTCAGCAGGTCGATTCCCGCACGCAGGCCAATTACTGCTATGGCACGATCAGGTTCAGCAGGGAAAATAAACTTCCATGGGACTGCTCGCTTGTGCTCTTGGGCAATGGGCAACTTGCATCCACCTCTCTTCCCAGTACGGAGCAACTCTCCATCGGTGGTTACGGATCGGTACGAGGTTATCAGCAGCAGATTCTCTTTGGCGATCAGGGCTTCTACGGGAGTCTGGAGCTTCACGGCCCATCCTGGAGTATTCTTGGAGGGGGCAAACCGCTTCACCATCGTGACAAATTGATGTTGCTGGCTTTCTGGGACTACGGTTTTGTAAATACCATCCATCCACTGCCTGGTAACTCTTCATCGTATGCCATCTCCGGTGCTGGCTTCGGTGTTCGTTACGCTCTGGGATTGAATTACTCCCTGCGTTGTGACCTCGGCTTCCCTCTCATCAATCCGAATGTTCCTAACACTGAGATAGCCCCTACAGTCGCCTTCGGGGCATCTGCATCTTTCTAGTACTAACCCTCATCGGGGGGGTAATACTACAAATGACTTGATTAGAGCAATATCGACTTTGATAATCTTTCCTGTAAATAGATTGGATACGTTTTAAAACACATAATATTATTATTAAATCATGAAAGCTGCACACCATTTTCACGCATCCCACGAAGAGCATGGACACGATGAAGGTAAGGGAACCAAATTTAACGCCCAGTGGGTGGCATTGTTTCTCGGACTCTGTGCTGTCCTGATTGCTATTTGCAGTGGTTTGGTAAGCTCCGAGCAAAACAAAATTTCCCACGTGCTCATCGCCCAAGATCAAGCGACCTCAAAAGAAGTGGCCGCCAGCGTAAAAATGAGACTGGTTTTAATTGAATTAAATCAAGCCGCCTACCTTCCCAAGGAGCAGCGCAACAAGGACGCCGTTCTATCGAACCTTCATTTTTATAAGGATTACTTGTTGGAGAGAAATATTGCCCACGATTTAGCGGAATCCATGAATCCTTCCTTTGAGCATCACTTGGAAGCATCTGAAATGTATGAATTTGCACAACTTCTTGCGGAGATCACCATTGCGATTGGTTCGGTATCCTTGATTCTGAAAAATCGGTATATCTGGTATGTCAGTATTTTATTTGCTGTCCTCTCATTCTTTCAACTTGCTTACACGAGGAATCATTCAAAGAAGGAAAACATCGACACTGACCCTAAAATCGAGGCTCTCGAAAAGCAGTATGTGGAATTACGTAAAAATCACATGAAAAACAGCGTGGATTCAACGGCCCTGAAGGTTTTGGATCCAGACGGAAGTATTCTCAATTCTTACAAATGATAGGGTGAGGTTTTGATACCAAAAACTTTAGAGATTTTTGGCATCAACATGCTGATCACTATCCTGAGATAGGCCGATGCGGAGTCTCATTGCGCCAGTGAGTTCTGCAGCAGAATCATCGACGCCTAGGCGTACCAATATGGCGTGAAGCTCGACTTCATACGGCTCGGCAAAAGCCTGTGGAGAATGGCTTCATCGAGTGCTTCCATGGGCAACTCCGCGACAAATACCTGAACATCGAGTTGTTCTAGTCAGTCGAAGTCGCCCGAGATAAACTTGAAAAGTGTGGACTATAATAACCACCGACAGCACAGCTCATTGGTAAACTTGCCTCCGGCTGGGTTTGGCAACGAGCTGCAACATAGAACACCAAACCAAATACGGGTTCCCTCAACTGACTTACTCAACCTAGACGTGGTGCAGTATCTGGGAACAGGTCACTATGAAGCCAGATGGAATCCATTTGCCTCGGATAAGTCGCCGATTAGGAGTCACTTCACTTTAACCAAAGCCGGAAAGGGCAAAGGTTTCTCTTGTCTGATATCGCGCTCGGAGAATCCCAATTCCACAGAGATCGGTCCCTCGGGTAAGACCCAGCAGTTCTTGATCGGATGCCAGTATTTCAGCAGTTCATCGGGCAGGGGAATTATGATCGTTTTAGACTCACACACCTTTAAATCGACCCTCTGGAACCCTTTTAGCTCCCGTAATGGCCGAGTTGTGCTTTCCCCGCTCAGTCCCGCATAAAGTTGGATCACTGTGGCACCATCGCGACTTCCCGAATTGGTAATCTGGACACGGATATCATGACCGTTTGTGGTTGGAAGAATTTCAAGATCAGAGAGACTGAAGCTTGTGTAACTCAGTCCGTGTCCAAATGGAAACAGGGGGGCTTTACCTGCCTGATCGTATCCGCGGTAACCATAAAAGATTCCCTCATGATACTGGACAACAGGCCAATCCTTTCCCTCTGAGAATGTGCCGGGATAGTTTCGGTAGGTCGGATTTTCGTCAATACTCCTGTCGAAAGTGCAGGGGAGGTGTCCTGATGGATCCGAGTCACCAAAGAGTATTGAGGCGAGTGCCGTGCCGGCATTTTGACCGAGATACCAGGTCTGAAGGACCGTGGGAACGGTCTCGATCCAAGGCCGCATATCAACCGCCGCTCCTCCACTTAGGACGACAATGGTCCTTGGGTTCACGGAGAAGACCTGCCGGATGAGTTCCTGCTGCTTGAGCGGCAGGGTGAATCCCCTGTCAAATCCTTCCCCCTCGACGTCTGGATTAAGTCCGACGCAGATGATGGCGGCATCGGCGTCTTTGGCTGTCAGAACTCCCGTTTGCTCATCCGGAATCGGTATGATCCTCAGGGAGACTGATCCGGATCCTCGTCCCACCTCGCTAGCCGTGACGCAGATCGGGATTTCAGTCCCTTTCTGGAGTTTCATCACGTAGCTGTTCGGATTGCCAACCTCCCTGTTTGCAATGCGCAGCTCGGGATGTCCCTCGGTAATCAGTTCAAAGTTACCGCTCTCGGGTGCAACGATCTCGGCATTCCAGATCACCCTCGATTCCCTTCCCTTGGGAACAGACTGGGGCGGTTTTGAGGGACTCCATGAAATAGAAATGCTGCGCTCCTTGGTTAATGTTACTTTCGTGAAATTATCCTGTGTTACCGTGACCATCCGGTGGATGTTCTGGATCTCAGGAGGAAGTGGAATCGGCTTATTGAATTCAAAAAAACTGAATAGCGAGAAAGGTGGAGAGTCGGGCACGGGTGCATAGATGACCTTCACGTTTTTAGGGAGCGCATTGCGTATTCCTTGGAGAAAAGTAACTTTCCTGAACGGTTCAACCCCTCCGCTTCCTCCACCGACGATGGGGGTGTCCTGTGCATTGGGTCCGAAAAGCACGATCCTTTTTAGGCTCATCCTGTCCAGGGGAAGGAGGCTTGGGGAGTTCTTGAGCAAGACGACCGATTTGGTCGCCACATCAAGAGCGATGGCTGAATTTTTTGCCGAATCCAGTGGAAGATCCGTCTTGAGTTGCCGGGAATCAAGAAACCCCATGGAAATCTCCATGCGAAGAAGTCTCCTCACGGCATGATCAATCTGCTCCTGAGAAACCCTTTTTTCCGAAAGGGCTTTGGAAATGCTTGTTGGCGTGACCTGGTAGGCCATCGGCATCTCCAGATCGAGGCCGTTTGCAATGGAGTCTGCGGATTGTGTGGCCCACCAATCGGACATGACGATCCCAGGAAAGCCCCATTCCTTTTTAAGGATACCATTCTGGAGTTTGTCGTTGGCGGTACTGGGGAATCCATTCAGCTTGTTGTAGGCTGACATGACGGCCCATGCACCGCCTTGCTGGACAGCCATTTGAAAGGGGCGGAGATAAATTTCACGGAGGGTTTGTTCATCCATGATGGATTCGATCTCCATACGCCGCCATTCCTCCTCATTCCCGACGAAGTGTTTTACGGTGGCGACAACGCCCTGGCTCTGGAGTCCCTTGATCCATTCCGATCCCATGATGCCGGTCAACAGGGGGTCTTCCCCAAAATATTCAAAGTTACGGCCATTTAGTGGGGTTCGTGCAATATTGACCCCGGGTCCGAGTTGCAGGTGAATGCCTCGTGCCCTTGCCTCACGTCCGACTGCGGCACCATATTCAAATGACAGTTTGGGATCCCAAGTTGCCGCAAGGGCTATTCCGCTTGGAAAGGAGCACGCTGGTCCATGAGCCCTTATTCCCTGTGGACCGTCAGCCATGACGAGTTTTGGGATGCCCAGTCGGGAAATGGCGACTGTGGACATTCCGTCAAAGCCATCCCCTGCCAGGAGGCTGATCTTCTCGGTGCTGGTCAGTTTCCCAAGAAGCTGATCAACACGCCTCTCCACTTCCTTGGGAGGGTATTTCGAAGGATTGGGATTCGATTGTGTCTGAGCCACAAGAGGGGCCGAACAAATCAGAACTACCGAAACCCCGATCTTGCCGACTCTCATCGCTAGTTTTGGTCGGCCTCTGTGGCAATTTCTCTTTTTCCAAGATCGAAAGCCCTCACCTGATCAAGAAGAACACGGGCCATCATGGGGTCCGTGCCGATTGCACTTCCATAGAAGAGATTCTTGCCATGCAGATGATGTGGATTTGATTTGAAGACCGCAGATTGGCTTGCTGCGGGCCCCACTTCCTCCCGGATTCCAAGCAGGACCGGAATGTCCTGATAGCTGTGAAGCCCGTCGCTGATAAAAAACGGGATCACGACAACATTCTGTTGCGAAGTCATGGAGGCCCAATCGCTGATCAGCGGAGCCTCTTCCATATAGGTCGGTAGAACTTCCGGGTAGAGGCCCATTTCGGAAATGATCCGGCATTGGGATTTCGCGGCCTTGGCTGAGTTATCGTTCAGGTTTGTTCCGTGTCCGACGATCAGAAGGCTGGTTTCCGATTCTGGTATTCCGGGAGCCGTCTCTCGGGCTCGCTTGAGCAGGACCTCGGTCATCGAGGAATGATTGCCCACCGGTTCACAGTAGCGGATTGTCTTTCCGTTACGTCTCGTCATGAATCCCTCAAGCTCGAGTTCACGGGGAATCACGGTCTGTGTGAAGTATCCCTCGCTGATGAAGTTGGGCACGATATAGACATCGGGGGATGAGACCGAATGAAGGATTTCCCTCATGGAGGGTTCTTCTTTCCAGAAACAGCAGAGCACTTCGTCAAAGATCCCTTGGGCACGGATTGCATCCGCAAGCAGATGATTCGGTTCACTTGAGTCAGGATTGGTCGTCGATCCATGACCGACGATGACGAGTGCTGTGCCGGGGCGTTTCTCCATAAAGATCATTGAATCATGAAATCATGAAATCAGGATCTCAGAAAGGAATGGAAGGGAGGAGATCGGAATGCTTCACCGTTGGCATTTGCCTGCTTAACTGTGATCTCCACCAACCCGCTACTTCAGATCCTCAAGAGCGTCCCTGATCGCGACACTGATGTCCCTGCCGCCATCACCTCCAAGACGCTCGTCAATATCCTCAAGCCTGCGGATCCATTCGGAGACTTCCTTCCTGCTATAAGGACCCCCGGCGGACTCGCAGAAATGAGTGCGA
>CAIKFI010000144.1 GCA_903826635.1 uncultured Spartobacteria bacterium
CTCCGCTAAAACCTGAAGCAATCTGAGTATTCACGGATGCCAAGGCGACACTTTGAATCGTTAATGCTTTTGTAAGGGGCATTAAATTACTAGGGATGGTATTTGTGGAAGATCCATCTACGGAATAAACCATCCCTAACAGAAGATCGGCGCTCCCTGAGTTATTCGTGGGCTGTAACCCAAGCCAGACATACGTATGCCTTGTGATGGCTTCGCTTCGACACAACTCAACGGCCGAGGCAATCTGATAGGCTGCCTCCGTAACACCCCGGGCACGACCAATCTCATTGAAACCCGTGACGACCGCGGCAGCAAGCAGACTGATCACGCCCATCACCACCAATAACTCAACCAGGGTGAATGCCTTCATCTCCTTGGAATAAGAAGGATCCCGAGGCTGTCGCATGGTCATGGGGAGGCAATCTTTCAGCACAGATTAACAAACCACATCATCGGGGTGGTGACAATCCCTCTTGGTCGAAGCTTTTTCAGGTCAGGATGGCTCCACCAAGTGCTCCAGCAGGAGCGAGCGTGTGGCCGGAAGTTTGTGGGCGACCGAGGAGAGGGAATGAAGGGCTGGCACAGCGGGATCAAGGACTCCCAAGTGACGCGCCATCTCGGTCTCGAAATGCTCCAACCCCCGTTTGCTCGGCGCCTGCTGTTGCAAAAAACCCCAAGCCCGCTCCAGAAGGAAGAAAATCTCCGGGACGGCATGCATCGGCTCCGTAAAGAGGTCGCAGAGTTCCGCAAAATAGGAGGCGCAGAGGATCGTTGTGTAGGTTGCCGGCAGGGTGTGATTCCCCTCCACCATCACTTCATTCAGGACATGCAGGTCACCGCTTCTGGGCTCTTTGAAGGCAATTTCCGCTTTGGTGAAAAGCTCCAGCCTCCCAGCAAAGGGACTTCCCTGCTTGGTGGCGCTCCGGACAGCGGTCTTCACCTTGCCATGGCGCTCCGTGAGCCAAACAACGACAAGGCTGTTCTCCGAAAAGCGATATCGTCTCAAGAGAATGGCGCGGGTCACCATCATCGACTTCTAGTCAGAATTCAGGGCGTCGCCATTTTCATCCCCACCGTTTTCATCCCCACTTCCCGCCCCATCATCATTTCCCAACTCCATTCCCTGAAGCAGGCACTCCTGAAGGAACGCGTAGAAGTTGACCTTGAGGAGGGCGATCCCATGGAGGGTGGAGAGATCCGGGGCGGTCTTGTGCGCAAGCTGCTCCTCGCTGAATCCGTGTTCCGTAACGATGGCCAGACGGAGAGCGTTCAGCGTCGTGAGCCAGGCATCCACATGGTCTTCCGGAATCTCAAGCGACCACACAGGATGCTTCCCTTTGCCCAGCTTCATCGTTCCAATGTCGTGAGAGACCAGCAAGCGATCCTCTTGAAAACGTCGTCGCAGATCGGGTTGCACATGATCGGCCCAATCCATGAGCAGTTCCTCATCAGTTCCGGGCGGTGGAAGGAGGCGTGAACCTCCCTCGGGATAGTCCTCCCAGGGATCCTCCGCAACCTCCTTGATCAGATCGGCAAGGAATGGGTGGATCTTGCTGAAGTGGGGATTCCCCCGTTTGGAAATTTCAAAATTCATGGTGATCCGCTGAGAAGCTCGATGCGCAGCCTCAGTGCTTGGCCCTCTCCATCGTGGCCAAGAGGAGAAAAGAATGAAGCTGCTGGACATAAAGTTCGGCTTTTTCCCGACCACCGCTCCAGACGACAGATCTTCCCTTGGTGTGAACCTCCATCATGTGATGTTCGGAACGTTCCCGTGACCACCCGAAGACCCTTCTGAAGACCATGCTGACATAGCTCATCAGATTCACCGGGTCGTTGTGGACGACAACCAGCCAAGGAGTATCGAGGGATATGGAAAGATCCGTCTCGGGAGACTCCAGGAGATCAGGGTGAGTCATCATCATGAAACCATGGGGACCACATCAACCGGCACTCTCCCCTCATGCCCGAGAACCCCACCAATGAGGAAACGGGAGATATCCCTTCCGTCCATCCCCGCCCCGGTGCCCTCTTGGAGGAGGTAAGCACCCTCCATGACCCGCGGAGGGAGGCTGAAAAGACCGGATCGCAACGCATGGACCACGGCAAGATGTCCAGGAGCGTCCCCCGAGAGGACCGTCGCGCGATAACGCTCCAACATGCGATCGCCACGAGGCGGAAGAAGACCACAAACGAGGCGCTTCCCCGCGGTGCGACTCTGGAGGGCGAGATGCTTGGGGAGAAGCGACTCAAGACGGCAGTCAATCACGGCGACTTCAAGGTTCCCTCCCAGCGAATATTCCCGACGCACATCGATCATCGCCGACCGAATCGCCTTGGCATAGAGGGATGCATTCCAGTTCAAGACGGAGGCAGCCACGGCTCCGCGCAACGAAAGAGTCACTTCACCAAGCGCATCAAGGAACGGATTGCTGAGTTCCGCCGCACGCACAATCACCCCGAGATCACTCCCGGATTCAACCTGCTCCTGCTGGATGGCGGCCTGATTCATTTCAAAGGATCCTAGCACGCCAAGCGGAGAGCTTCCTTCAAAATCTCATCCTGTCGGGCGTGCATGATCACCCGCTCAGTTTCAGTCAAATCGTCGTATCCCAGAAGGTGCAGCAGGCCGTGGATTGCACAGAGAGCGACCTCATGATCGGAGGGATGGCAGAATTTTTGCGCATTGGCAGCCGTAATCGGCACGCCGATCAGGATTTCCCCATGCTCGAAAGTGATCACATCCGTCGGTGTCGGATCCTCAAGAAACTCTCCGTGAACTTTCGCAATCGCCCCCTCCCCCAGTAGAGTGATCTCCACCACGGGAGGCAGAACCGTCCCCTTCTTCCTGGGCTTCCCGACACACATGGGCAAGGCCACCTCCACGATCCGTCGGATCTTCGGAAGATCAACCTTCACGGAACGCTGGCGATTGGCCCAAGTGAGAGTGGGGAGCATGCTTATAAATTGGAATAAATCAGGAAATCAGGAAATCAGGAAATCGGATGGTAAAAATAGCCATGAAGCCCAAGACAAACGCGTTCGTTCAGCCGCCTGGCAACTGTTAGGCAGATTCTTCTACCAAGGCTCGTAAACTTGGATTGAGAGCTAGACGGCCAAGCATTATTTCAGTCAAGGCGCAGGGATATTAGATGCGGAGGCAGGCGCGCAAGGAAGGGCGTAGTAGTCCTACGCCGACCGAGCAGCAACGAACCTCCGCGCTAAAAGAACAATCCACCTAAGAGTTAAGGACTCCCGGCATACAAACTCCTGTCAGTTCCGAGTCAGGATCATATTGCAGGTAGGGCCCCAGCCACTTCTCGACTTCAGCAACAGGCATCCCCTTGCGCTTGGCATAATCCTCGATCTGATCGCGTCCCAGTTTACCCACGGCGAAGTAGCGGGACTCGGGAGCCCCAAAATAAAGGCCTGAAACCGAACTGGCGGGATTCATTGCGAGGCTCTCGGTGAGGGTGATCCCGGTGTGTTTCGTGGCATCCAGCAGACGGAAGAGCTCCCATTTCTCGGTGTGATCCGGTCCCGCCGGGTAGCCTGCGGCTGGGCGAATACCACGATACTTCTCCCGGATAAATTCCTCCTTGGTCAGGTTCTCCGCGCGTCCGAATCCCCAGAGATCCCGGACCTGCTTGTGGAGCCACTCGGCGGCGGCTTCGGCAAAACGATCTCCCAATGCCTTCACCAGAAGGGAGTTGTAGTCATCATGGTTCTTCTCAAAGGATTCGGCATAGGTGCCGACTTCGGGTCCGGCCGTGACTGCAAATCCACCGATATAGTCGATGCGTCCGCAGTCGCGCGGGGCGATGAAGTCGGCCAAGGAATAATTAGGCTGACCGGCAGGCTTCTTGTTCTGCTGTCGCAACATCCGGAAATGACCCACAAGGAAAGATCGTTCCGTGTCGGCATAGAGCTCGACATCATCCCCAACCCTGTTGGCAGGCCAGAATCCACAGACGCCTCGCACCCGGAACTTCTTCTCCATCACAATCGTCTCGAGAATCTTGAGGGCATCCTGATGAAGCTCCGTGGCCTGTGCTCCGATCTCGGGATCGCTGAGCAGGCCGGGATAACGTCCCCGCATTTCCCAAGCGGCAAAGAACGGGGACCAGTCAAAATATTCCACGAGTTCCTCAAGCGGGATTTCATCATAGGTGATCACTCCGGTCTTCTCCGGTACGGCGATCTCCGCTTTCTCCCAGTCGATCGGGGTGACATTCTCGCGGGCGGTCTCGATCGGCAGCAGTTCTCCCTTGGCTCGTTTGCCGGCATGCTCTTCGCGAAGCCGCTGATGGTTCGCCTCCACTTGGAGGTGATAGGCTTCCTTGCGATCCTCCGAGAGCAACTCCGCCGCAACGCCGACCACGCGGGAGGCATCAAGCACATGGATCACCGGATGTTCATACTCACCGGCGATCTTCACCGCAGTGTGGGCGGGACTCGTCGTGGCACCTCCAATCAGAAGGGGGATATCGAACTTGCCGCGCTTCATTTCGCGAGCCACATGGACCATTTCGTCGAGCGATGGCGTGATGAGCCCGCTGAGACCGATGATGTCCACCTTGTGTTCCTTGGCTGCGGCCAGGATCTTGTCGCAGGGAACCATCACTCCGAGATCGACCACCTCGTAGCCATTGCAGGCCAGCACAACGCCAACAATATTCTTTCCGATATCGTGGACATCCCCCTTGACGGTCGCCATAAGGATCTTCGAAGCAGAGCTCGTATCGGCGGCGGCCGCTTTTTCAGCCTCCATGAAGGGAGTGAGGTAGGCGACGGCCTTCTTCATCACGCGGGCACTCTTGACCACTTGGGGGAGGAACATCTTGCCGGCTCCGAAAAGATCACCCACCACGCGCATGCCATCCATCAGGGGGCCCTCGATGACCAGCAGGGGACGTCCAAGCTTCTGCCGAGCCTCTTCCGTATCGGTATCAATAAAATCAACGATGCCTTTCATCAGAGCATGCTGAAGGCGCTCCTCGACGGTTCCCAAGCGCCAGGCTTGCTCGGTCTTCTGCTCCTTGGCCGATCCATCACCGACTGATTTCAACCCCTCCGCAAAATCCACCAGCCGCTCGGTGGAGTCGGGGCGGCGATTCAGCAACACGTCCTCGACCATCGTGAGGAGTTCCGGTTTGATCTCCTCGTAGACCTCGAGCATTCCGGCGTTCACAATCGCCATATCGAGTCCTGCCTGAATGGCATGGTAGAGAAAGGCGGAGTGCATCGCCTCACGAACGGGGTTGTTTCCACGGAACGAGAAGGAGATATTGCTCAGACCACCGCTGGTCTTCGCTCCGGGAAGAGTCGCCTTGATCTCTCTCACAGCCTCGATGAAATCGACGGCGTAATTGTTGTGCTCCTCGATGCCGGTTGCAACCGTGAGGATATTCGGATCGAAGATAATGTCCTCGGGATCGAATCCGATCTTGTCCACGAGAAGACGGTAGGCGCGAGTGCAGATCCTGACCTTGTCGTCCTTGGTGGCTGCCTGCCCCTCCTCGTCGAAGGCCATGACGATCACCGCCGCACCGTAGCGCCGGGCCAACTGTGCCCTCTGAAGAAAGGTCTCCTCTCCATCCTTCAGACTGATGGAATTCAGGACGCATTTGCCCTGAAGGCACTTCACCCCCTTCTCCAGCACCGTCCACTTGGAGCTATCGATCATGATCGGTACCCGGCTGATCTCGGGGTCGGCTGCGAGCAGATTCAGGAAGGTCACCATCACCTCTTCGCTGTCGAGCATTCCTTCGTCGACGTTCACATCGAGGATATTGGCTCCGCTCTCGACCTGCTGACGCGCCACCGAAAGGGCCGTCTCATAATCTCCGGCAATGATGAGCTTCGAGAAACGGGGAGATCCGGTGACATTCGTCCTCTCGCCGACCATCATGAAGGAGCTGCCCTTCTCAATGGTGAGCGCCTCAAGACCGCTCAGACGTGTCGCATGAGGAGGGTTTGAAGGCTTGCGCGGTGGATGGAGACGCACCTCCTCGGCAATGGCCTCAATATGGGCGGGCGTGGACCCGCAGCACCCCCCCACGACATTCAGCCATCCTTGGGAGGCAAACTCCCCCACAAGTGCAGCCATCTCGGAAGCGGATTGGTCGTAACCGCCGAAGGCATTCGGAAGACCTGCGTTCGGGTAGCAACTGATGAAGCAATCGGTGATCTTTGAAAGCTCCTCGAGATAGGGCCTCATCTCGGAGGCCCCCAAGGCGCAATTGATGCCGACGGCCAGGGGCTTGCAATGGCGAACCGAATTCCAAAAGGCCTCGACGGTCTGCCCGGAAAGGGTGCGTCCCGAGGCATCGGTGATCGTGACCGAGAGAATGATCGGCCAGCGCATCCCACGTTTCTCAAAGACCTCCTCGCAGGCAAAGATCGCTGCCTTGAGGTTCAGCGTGTCAAAGACCGTTTCGAGCAGGAGCAGATCCACACCGCCGTCAAGAAGGGCCTCGATCTGCTCGCTGTAGGAAACCACAAGGCTGTCAAAGGTGACAGCGCGGTAGCCGGGGTTATTCACGTCCGGTGACATCGAGGCCGTGCGGTTGGTCGGGCCAACGGATCCCGCCACAAAGACGCGGCGACCGGGATGGGCGGTCATATACTCCTCGGCGGCTTCCCGAGCGACCTTGGCACCGGCGAGGTTAATTTCTCGCACCGCCGCCTCAAGACCGTAATCAGCCTGAGAAATCGTCGTGGTGCTGAAGGTATTCGTCTCCACGATATCGCTTCCCGCTTCGAAGTAGGCGCGATGGATGCCCCTGATTACCTCAGGCCGAGTGATCGAGAGGAGATCATTATTCCCCTTCAGATCGTGACCATGATTCTTGAATCGCTCGCCCCGGAAGTCCGTCTCGGTAAGCGGATGCTGCTGGATCATCGTCCCCATCGCACCGTCAAGGAGGGCAATGCGTCGGGTGAAAAGCTCTCGCAGGTGTGCTTCGGATGCGTGGAAAGGGAGCTGGGTTTGCATGGTGATCAGGGGTTGGAGAGGCGTTTGAGGTATGTTATCTTTTCAAGATGGATCAAGGGGAAACAATCAAGGGCAACGGAAATGTCCGAGTGAGGCTTCCCGAGAGTTATACTCCGGGTGGTTCCAGGCGTTATCCCCTGCTCCTTGTGCTTGGTGAGTTGCAAGCCGAGCCATGGACGACCTCCCTGCATGAAGAGGGAATCCTCCCGGAGATGATCGTCGCCACGGCTCCTCATTTGCCAGATGGAGAGACTACAAGCACCCCTGCGACGCTCCTGACCAAGCTGATCGCTGGCTACCGCATCCTGGAGGCGCCGGCGGGCAAATGGATCTGCGGGGCAGGCCATGGGGGCATCGTCGCGATGAGGGCCGTGCTGGATCATCCCGAATTTTTCGGATGCGGAGCCTGTCTTTCGGGCTCCTTTGAAGGAATGGAGATGGCGCCTCCTTTGCATTCTGCGATCCTTAAGGATCTGGAGGAGAGAAACTCCCTTCCAGGCAGAAATCGGATCTATTTTGATTACGGAACTCTGGGACTGGACGAGTGCTACGAGCCCTACCATCGTGATCTCGGCGCTATCCTTCGTGCAAAAGGATGGCGTGATGGAAACGAGTTCACCATTCACCGTGCACAGGGGGGCTCCCATGACAGGACCTCCTGGCAGGCTCGCTTGGGCGATTCGCTTCGGTGGCTGGCCGGTCGCTGACATTTCAGGCAGTGACTCTTACTTCCGACGTCTTCATGGCAAGCAATCGCTCCACGAGCACAAAGAGCGCCGCAAAGAGGAGATCACTCACAAGACTATTGCGAAAAAAGATCCAGGTCGGCGGAAACCCGGGGAGACCAACGGTAAGCGCCTGAATCCACCCAGTAAAGTTCTGCGGATAGGCCGTTAAACCCAGCCAACTTCCGGTATTGGTAATCCCATAGAAAATGACCGAGGTGACAAAGGTCCCGCAAAGGACCGGAATGAGACTGTGACGGGAACGGAGTGACCAACCGATCGCGACGGCGATCAGGTAGCACGGAAGTGTCCAGAGGATCTGGGGGGAGATGAGCGGAACCCCGTCATGGACATTCAGCAATGCATCAGAGAGCATCAAGGCGGCTAGCGGCATAACCAAACCCAGCCATCCGGGAATGAAGACCGCTCCACACAGAGCAGCAGCCATGAGAGGTGAAAAATTAGGCAGGATCCCGGGCGTTAGATCGGCACGGATCACGCGAAGGAAGATGCCGAAAAACAGAAGGATTACGGCCAATATAACGGCATAAAGGTTTGTAGGTTTGTGTTCGGATATCATCACGCTTGGTTGGTTGGATGGACTTTGAAGCTTTTATGGAGGATAGAGAAGCGACAATTGAGGGCCTTAATGGAGTTCAAATCGCACCGGAATGGAAACGCTCATCGCCACACCCATTCCAGCAAGCGTGGCAGGTTGAAACTTCCACCCACGCACGGCCTGTATCGCAGATTGATCGAGAGTCCCGTGGCCGGAGCTATGCTGGATCCTCACCTCGGAGGGATTACCCGAATCACCCACAACAACAAGGAGGACGACCACGCCCTCCTCGTGAGCCAACCTCGAGGGTTCTGGATAAGCGGGGGGGGGATTCCTCAGATAGGCGGGTAGAGTATCCGGCGATCCCTTCAGGGGAACGCTCATACGACTCGCATGCTTTGGGTTCGGTTGTGTCGATGTCTCAGAGCGCTCCATGCGTTGGGTAGAGGGTGGTGGAAAGACCACTTGGCTAGCCTCCTTCTGAGCAACTTCTTTCTGGGGTCGAATCTGGTCCGCCTGATTCGTCGCGACCGTCAGCGGAAGGCAATCCTCCAATCGTGAGGATTCCTGGATGGAATCCGCCGTCTTCAAACTTTCTTCCTTCGCCAAAACGGGTTGAGAAGATGTGATTGAGGGCGAGGACTCCACAACAGGGCTCTCCAGAACTTGAAACTCTGCGGTCATGGGTGCAGCTTCAACTCCCACTTTCGGGGGCTTCATGATGAGCAAGGCGGCAAGCAGCAGCAATCCCGAGTGAATGGCAAGTGATCCCCCTAATTCGATAAATCCTATTTTTGAGGGTGAACGCTTCTGGGTTGTCATGGGTTCAGAACTCTGCCTTGAGAGAGGCCAAAAAGCTGACCGGAGCACCCGGCATCGCCTGATACGGGTTGATACTTGTGAAGTAGTAGGTGTTGCAAAGATTATCAATGTTCACTTGGGCTGTCCATTTGCATGCTCCGACAAGGAACGGATACGCTGCCATGAGATTCACCGTGGCAAAGCCGGGGATTTGCTCCAGGTCATATCCGGTGTAGGTGGAATTTGGGACATAGGTCACTTCCTGGCTACGGTAGACAACGCCCGCTCCGAGTCTCAGTCGTTTGAGTGGTCCCTGCTGGACTTCATAGGTGCTCCAGACACTGCCGCTGTTGTAGGGAATGCCGGTCGGACGCTGACCCATCTGACTTCCGGTGCCATAATTCCCCGCACTCGACCCTTCCGTCACCACCGCGTTGATATAGGAGTAGCAGGCGATCACCTTCCAACCCGAGAGGATTTCCCCGGCAATCTGGAGTTCCACACCCTTGCTTCGAATCTGGCCGACAGCCTCCGAGAATTGAGGATTGGAGGGGTCCGCTTGAGGCACATTTTGTTTGGTGAGTTGGTAGATGCTTTCCGTGGCCGTGAACTTCTTGTTTTCGGACTCTTGCTTGAGGCCGAATTCCCATTGCTGGGCGCTTTGGGGAGGGAGGACCGTCCCGTTCGTCGTGAGAGCACCCAAAGCGCTCGCTCCGAAGTTCGCCGTGTAGCTGCCATAGATGCTAACGGGCTTGATAGGGTTCCAAAGCAGGCCGAAACGTGGCGTAACGGCTTCGTTGCAAGCAGAGGCAGCCTGGGAATAACCAGTATTGCCAATCGAGAGACTGTCGTATCGGAAGCCAGCCAGTCCAGAAAGATGCCCCGGCAACTCCAGTTGGTCCTGAGCAAACATCGCGGCGTCGCGCGTGGATTGGAACGTGCGGCCGGAACTAGTGTAACCCGGGACAGGCGTGTTCCAATTTGGAGCGTAGATATTCTGTGTGAAGCTCGGATAATACGCTGTGTTTTGCTGATAGGTATATTGGAAACTCTGCTGGTAGTAGTCGAAGCCGAGGAGAACCGTGTGCTTAATGAACCAGGTCTTGAACTTGCCGGTCAGGTCGGCCAGAAACTCCTGCGTCCACTGTTGGTAGAATGGAGTGCCGCCCGCGTAGATCGGGAGGTTGCCCGCTTGATCGACGGGGCCTGTGTAATACTGGCCGTAGGGAGTCGGGTTGTTTTGGAAGTCGGTCTTATAGGCCCCGTGAAGCATCCAGTCATCATTGAACTTGTGGGTGAAGGAGAATTTCACCTTGAAGTCCTGCGCCGGCGATTGGTTTGCCCAAGGCATCGCATAGTTCGCCCCGCGCTCCACGGAAGCCGGTAGTCCGTTGGTCTGAAAAGGAATCCCATTGTCGTATTGCTGAAGGACATTTGCGTAGGTGAGTTCGAGAGTCGCTTCGTTCTCTTTGTTCGGCTGCCAGCGGAAGGTGGGGAAAAGGAAGAGTCTCTGGTCGTGGAGGAAGTTCCGGTAGGACCAGTTATTCTGCTGATCAACATTGAACCGGTAGAGAAGGGTTTTGTCCTGATTGAGGGGGCCTGAGGCATCCAACGTCGTCCGATAGAAGGCAAAGGAGCCGATTTGCTGATTGATTGCGAAAGAATTGGTCTCCAATGGTTTCTTGGTGTCGATATTGACTAGGCCGCCAGGCTCAGACTGGCCATAGAGGACGGAGGCAGGGCCCTTCACTACCTCGATATTTTCTACGTTCTGCATCGAGCGTTCATAGCCCAAAGCATAACCGTCGCTACGCAGACCATCCTCGAAGGTCAGATTATGAGCATCAAAGCCGCGTATTGAAAAACTGTCACCTGCAATGCTGCTCATGGTCGGAGTCACCCCGGCAACGTTCTGAAGGGCGTCGTCCAGATAGATCGTCTGCTGACTCTTTAGGACCTCTTGCGGAATAACCTGAACGGAGAGCGGGTTCACCATATTCGGGGTGTAGGTGCGCGTTCCCGCTTTGGAATCAATTGGTCCGAATCCCCCGGGATTCTGAAAGCTGGTTCCCTCGATCACACCGTTGTGCTCCGCTTGAGCAATGACAGTCACGGGAGGTAGGGAGAGGACAGAGGCAATCGTCGGCGACTCTGGGACGTTGGTCTCAATCATATTGCTCGTCTGAGCTTTCAGAACCGCCATGAACAGCATGGCATGCAAGCAGACTAGAAAAGAGATGAAACATAATTTCATCATATTCGTATATGTTGATATGTTTTATCGGTCAACCGCAATGTCCACCTTAATCACTTACTGAACCTCCGTAAGTTGTCTGTTTGGCTTACTGATGACTTCGATCGGTTTGAGCACCTCGGCCTTCACTTTAACGATACCATCCCCAATCATCTCGATTTTCCGTGCCGCCACCACGCTCAGGTCGAGGATGCGACCTTTGGCAAAAGGTCCCCGGTTATTGATCCTCACGATCACACTTTTTCCATTCTTAAGGTTGGTCACGCGGACGATCGAGTTGAAGGGGAGTTTCTTATGCGCCGCCGTGCAATCTGAAGCTCGGTAGTGCTCCCCATTGGCCGTTAATCGCCCGATCCACCGACCACCATAATAAGAGGCCTTTCCGAGTTCGATGGAGATCGGCTTGGAATCATACAGGGAGACTGCAGATCCCTGTCGATCAAGGGAGGAGCACCCAACCTGTAAGATCAACAAGGGTAGGATTGCCAAAGATGCAGCAAAAGTGGATGCGGAGAGAGTGCCTAGGGGCGCGGGGGAGATGCGCATTCCCTGAATCAAGCCTAAGGAAAAGCTTTCGGGCAAGCCCCCAGACATGGTTTATTTAATCCCATCTGAAGGAGCAGTAAATTTTTGCCTCTCTCCTGAGTCTTTCTTCCCTCAAAAAAGCAGGCCCTCCAGAAACTTCTCATACCTCATGAATTCCCAGACTCCGACCACTCCTCTTGAACAACTGCAGGACGCCTTCCATTTTCTTGGGCGCTTTCTGACCCGCCCTGGAACCATTGGATCCATCTGGCCAAGTTCGCGCCAACTTGGTGAAGCCATGATCGACAAACTCCTTATGAAATCCGGGGATGTCGTGGTGGAGTATGGACCGGGCACCGGTTCGTTTACCAGGGTGCTCAGGGAGCACATGCCGAGCGGTGTTGAGTATCTTGGCATCGAGCACGACCGTGAACTTCACCAGAAACTTGTCGTGCGCTTCCCCGGTATGCGCTTTCATCACGGTTCCGCCGAAGAGACGCCGGAAATTCTAAATCACTACCGTCTGGGCCGGGCTAAATTAGTCGTCTCCGGACTTCCCTTCGCGAACATGCCCCCGTCCCTTCAGGAGCGGATTCTAAGAGCAACCAGTTCCTCCCTTCATCCTCACGGCACGTTCAGGACGTTTACCTACCTGCTCTCAACCCTGAACCCTAGCACCATCCACTTCAGGCGCCTTGTCTCGGAACATTTTGAAAAGCATCAGGGCAGCAGAACCGTGATTCAGAATTTCCCACCTGCCAGGGTTCTGAGCTATTCAAATCCCTCAAGCAAGCTCTGAGGAGATATCAAGTCCTAAGAGAAGCCTTCGCGGCGGGAGAAAACTCCCTCACCGTATCCGTTGAAAAGAGTTGGCTGCCTCGCATGGATTCGAACCATGACAAGCAGATCCAGAATCTGCTGTGCTACCGTTACACCACAAGGCAGTGGTAAAACCGCGATTGATCAAAGTGCCCGAGTCGGGCCGCTTGTTCAAGCCTTTGATGACCTATCCTCCCATCAGACTTTCAATGAGGGCATTAAAGCCGGGGTTTGAAGAGGTTCGGAAATGCCTCCAAATTTGGGATAAACATAGCGTGCTGCCACCGTATGGGCGCGAGTCATCCCTCGTACAGAGGCAAGCCCTCGACTCTTCAAAAGGCTGAGGGATGCATGGAGAAGCTGCG
The DNA here is from genome assembly GCA_903826635.1 of uncultured Spartobacteria bacterium. Classification (GTDB taxonomy): domain Bacteria; phylum Verrucomicrobiota; class Verrucomicrobiia; order Chthoniobacterales; family UBA6821; genus UBA6821. Next base: position 13,043 of record CAIKFI010000144.1, read on the forward strand.
TCCCGATTCCACGATTGCGATATTCCATGACAACAGAGGGACCGCAGATCAACTGATTCTGCGCGGTCTCATCGGCTTCCAGAATTGAGGCGGCAATCAGCCTTTTACCCACGGGAACCACGAGGCAGAGAGGTTCTTCTTCGTTGAAAAGCCTTTGGATCGACTGTTTAAGATAAGCTTCGGCAAGTGCGAGGGAGTCATTCCAGCTCGAATCCATAGCCAACGAAAGCATGATAACTCGGAGCACTTCTTCTCCCTCCTCACGGAGTGCCGGACGAATCAGGGGCACTATCGCCCCGGGAGCTGTTGGCGGAAGTTGCCCGGTCTCCCAGGAAAAACTTAACCAAGGAGGCGTGAGCGTGCCTCGTTTGAAAGTCAGGGAAGGGACACCTGCGTGAGGCATATCGGATACTTGTTGAGTGGACATTGAAACGGACTGATTCTGCTTCGCGAGGGAATTTACGAGATCTTAAGAATCCAGCGAGGTCAACGGATTTTATCAGCAATCGGCGGATCAAATATGTTCTTTTCCCAAATCGTGTTTGAACGCAGAGGAGGAAAATGGGAAGTTTGAACTTCGAACGTCATCCATTCAACACCCTGCACCCTTTGTCCGAATCACATCGTCCCAAACATGAATGCGGCGTTTTTGCCGTTTACGGCCATAAGGACGCGGCCCTGCTGACTTACTACGGCCTCTTTGCGCTTCAACACCGGGGGCAAGAGAGCGCCGGCATTGCAAGCAGTAGCGGCGAGGGCGCCTACTTCAACCTGCACAAGGGGATGGGACTGGTCTCGCAGATCTTTGCACCCGAGAACCTTGATTCCCTCATTGGATCACGGGCCATCGGGCATGTGCGCTACTCAACCACCGGTTCCAGCACCCTTCTAAATTCTCAACCGCTTGTCGTTGACACCGCCAGGGGTCAAATAGCTGTCGCCCACAACGGCAATCTCGTCAATGCGGCGGCGCTCCGCGCAGAACTCGAGATGCGCGGGTCGATTTTCCAAACAACCGTGGATAGTGAGATAATCCTTCACCTGCTGGCTCAACCGGATGGCACCATGGGCGGACCACTGGGATCATTCCGAAAACTCGAGGGCGCCTTCTCGCTTGTGGTGATGGGAGAGAAGGAGATCATCGGGGTCCGTGACCCGTGCGGACTTCGCCCACTCTCCCTTGGGAAGCTGGATGGCGGGTGGGTCCTCTCCTCGGAGACGTGCGCCTTTGATCTCATCGGAGCCACCTTCGTGCGCGATATAGAACCCGGTGAGGTCCTCGTGATCAACGATCAAGGCCTGAGATCCGAGTTTCCTTTCACCCAATCCAAGGAGGCGTTCTGTATTTTTGAGTATGTCTACTTCGCTAGGCCCGACAGCCGCCTGCGCGGAGTCACGGTCAGCAAGGCTCGGGTCAATATGGGGCGCGAGCTTGCCAGACTTCATCCTGTGGAGGCAGATGTCGTCATTCCTGTTCCCGATTCGGGCATCTATGCGGCACTCGGTTTTTCGGAGGAACTTGGGATTCCCTACGACCCCGCCTTTGTTCGCAACCATTACATTGGCAGAACTTTCATCCAACCCACCCAGCTCATCCGGGACTTTAACGTTCGGGTAAAATTAAATCTGATCGGCGAGGCGGTGAAGGGAAAACGCGTGGTCGTGGTCGACGACTCGGTCGTCCGCGGAACCACGGCCAAGGCGCGTGTCATTAATCTGCGTGAGGCGGGGGCCAAGGAGGTGCATCTTCGAATCAGTTGCCCTCCCCACCGTAACGCCTGTTACTACGGCATCGACTTTCCAGATCCTGAAAAACTTATCGCCAACCAGTATAGCCACCAGGAGATCTGCGATTATCTTGGGGCAGACAGCATTGGCTACCTGGATGTCGACGGAATGGTGCGGGCTACCGGGTTGGATAAAGACTCCTTTTGCATGGCCTGCTTCACGGGGGAGTATCCGGTCCCTTTCGACACTGCGTTTGACAAACTCATCATGGAACGTCGCAAGGGAAGCGCTCAGCTTCTTCCGGACCTGAGCACCCAGCCACCCCTTTTCTCCCCTTAAAACTGAAAACCTTCTCTACCAGCCCACATAAAAACGTTTCTGAAGAGACAAGCCCGAAATGAGTACCCGTAAAAAAACCTCGCCCATCAAGACCTCAATAAAATCAAAGAGCCCGGCAAATGCTCCTTCGAAGCAAATCAAGCGCCCGGCCAAGGTTAAGAAAAAGAGTTCTTACGCAAGCGCCGGTGTCGATGTGGCGCTTGGCAATGAGGTAAAATCAGGAATCGGTGCTCTTGTCCGTCCGACGCACGGGGCAGAAGTGCTTGGGGGAATCGGAGGATTCGGCGGGCTGTTCAGGCCCGATTTCAAGAAACGGGGAGTCAAGGACCCCGTTTTGGTGAGCAGTGTTGATGGGGTCGGAACAAAGCTTAAGATTGCCTTTGCCACCGACCGCCACGATACGATCGGTGCCGATCTTGTAAACCACTGCGTCAACGACATCGCCGTAACGGGAGCCCGTCCCCTCTTCTTTCTGGATTACATTGCGGCGGCCAAACTCGATCCAAACGTTCTGCGCCAGATCATCACGGGATTGTCCCGCGCCTGTAAAGAAGCCGGATGCGCTCTCATTGGCGGTGAGACGGCGCAGATGCCCGGTCTTTACGCCAAGGGTGAATACGATTTGGCAGGCTCCATCACGGGGTTGGTGGATCGTAAAGCCCTCCTGGATGGAAGTCGGGTCAAGGTGGGGGATGCTCTTATCGGACTCCCGTCCAACGGACTTCATACCAACGGTTATTCGCTGGCCCGAAAGGTGCTCTTTGACCTTCTGGGATTGAAACTTACGGATCGTCCCGCCGGTCTGGGTGCCACGCTGGCGGACGAACTCCTGAAGGTCCATCGCAGTTACCTGCCGGCTTTTGAGAAGATCAGCACGATGAAGAAAGCCCCTCTGCATGCCGCCGCTCATATCACCGGCGGAGGCCTCATCGACAACCTTCCCCGCATTTTACCTGAAAAATGTGACGCGGTGATCGATCCGCGTTCCTGGAAAGTTCCGGCGATTTTCGGGATCATTGGGCGTGGCGGAAATGTGGATCCCATGGAAATGTATCAGGTTTTCAACATGGGCATCGGCATGGTCCTTGTCGTTCCCGGGAAGCGGTCAAAACGGATCGCCAAGAGTCTCGGTGGGACGATTATCGGATCCGTCACCAAGGGCACTGGAATCGTCCGCTTTGCTCCGGAGCCTGGCAAATAAATCTCCTCGAAAGAACAAGACTTTTACCACCGGAATGAGCGACCAATCACAACCACCCCCAGCCCTCAAGAAGGGACTCGGCGTGGGATTGGGAGCAGGACTTCTCGGTGCAGTCGCACTCGCACTTCGGTATGGATGGCGGAATACCCTCAGAGGGATCATTCCGGACGCCATTTCTCCGGCAGTCTTTGCAACAAGGGTCGTGGACACCTCGGCCGGAGAGATCGTCTACCATACCGCCGACACCCAGACACCGGGGACACCGCTTCTCTTCCTGCACGGCGTCTTTCCGGGTGCATCATCCTTCGAGTGGTCAAAAATCTATCCGAGATTTGCCGAAAACTGGCGCGTGCTGGTTCCCGATATCATCGGCTTCGGGGAGTCCCAGCGACCGAATCCTGCGGCGACAGCGGAGGAGCAGGTGCGCTCGTTGGCCGAGTTTCTGGACAGCACCGCCCCGAGGCAACCTGTGGTGATCGTTGCTTCGGGACTCACCGCCAACATCGCCCTCCTGTTTGCCTCCCGGCACCCCGAAAAAACCATCAAACTCATTCTCTGGATGCCTGACGTGGCCCTTGGTAAAGCAAATCCATCAAGGGGATGGCACCAACTCGGATGGTTCCCGAGAATGGCGCGCTTGGTTTATCGCTATCAACTCTGCACCGAATCATTCCTCAGAGCTTGGTTGCTACGCTCCGGGTTTACCACCGACGTCCCGGCCTTGGAGGAATCCCTCTCCGTGATTACATCCACGGCACAGCAATACGGCTCGGAATATGCCTTTCTGGCGCAATCCTCAAAAAACTACTGGCGCAGCCTCCGAACAGGATTACGCGACCTCTCATCACCCGTCTCCATCCTGCTGGCCATCGGTTCCGACAAGGACTCCTCGGCAGCCATCAATGATCTTCGTCCCCTGCTGAAACGGTTTTCCATTGTCGATGTTGCGGCGAAGGGCCATCTCGCCCCGCTTGCAGAACCTGAAACAATCATGATTGCCATCGAACAGGAACTCTTAACCCCGTTGGCAGAGGCGACATAAAAGGATTGCACCCTTCGGAACCTCCACCGCACATTCAGAGAAATCCGTGAACGTTTCAGACCTCAGAGAAATCCTCCAGTATGTCCCCCGATTCCGGGAGCGTATCTTCGTCATTGCGGTGGACGGAACCGTTGCGGCATCGCCGAACTTCCCGAACATTCTCCTCGATCTTGCGGTCCTGCGCTCCCTGAGTGTCCGCGTGGTCCTTGTCCATGGGGCAAGCCACCAGATTGAGGAACTGGCCCGCAAACGCGGCATCAAGGTGACCAACAGCGACGGGACCGGGATCACGAACGAGATCACATTGGAGCTTGCGATCGACGCCGCCATACGACTGACCAACGGGATCATGGAGGGGCTTTCCGCCGTCGATCTCAGGGCCGCCTATGCGAATGCCATCATTGCCCACCCGGCGGGGATCCTCGGCGGCACCGATCAACTCTTCACCGGAAGGGTGGAGCGGGTTGACAATCACGCCCTTGAACTCCTCCTCAAAGAGGGAATCATCCCTGTCATCCCACCCCTGGGATTCGATGGAGAGGGCCGGACTTACCGGGTGAATTCCGATGGGATCGCCCTCGAGGTGGCTGAATCCCTCTCAGCGGCCAAAATTATTTTTCTTGGCGCGGACGAGATTGTCGGGGGACCTCAGCAGCTTCCACGCCAGCTCTCGATCGACGAATCCGAGGAATTGGTGAAAAAATTGCGCGGATCTGCGGCAAATGCCGGCCTGATCTCAAAACTGGAGTGTTCTTCCCGTGCTTGCCGTGGAGGCGTTCCGCGCGCGCATCTTCTTGACGGGCGCATCAACGAGGCCCTGCTGACTGAAATTTTTAGCCACGAGGGCTCAGGAACGATGATCTACTCCAATGAGTATCAGCAGATCCGCCGCATCTTTAAAAAGGATGTCCGCTCGGTCATGGACCTGATCCAGCAGTCCGTGGAGGATGAGGAAATCACCAGGAGAACCAAGGCGGATATTCTGCAGCGGATCGAGGATTACTGGATCCTCGAAATCGACCGCACTCCCATCGCCTGCGTGGCTCTTCATACTCATCAGGACCTATCACTGGCAGAGATGGCCTGCCTCTATGTGAGCAAGGCTCACGAGAACAAGGGGTTCGGCCGCAAACTCATGGCATTCGCTGAAAACCTGGCTCGGGAGAAAGGAATGGAACGGGTCTTTGCCCTCTCCACACGTGCCGTCAATTACCTCCAGCAAAAAGGTGGCTATGTTGAGACAGACATCGAGGTTCTTCCGGGTGAAAGAAGAATGCGTTATGAAGATAGCGGAAGAAACTCCAAGATCCTGATCAAGGAACTCCGCCCGCGGATTTCCTGAGTGCGGAGTTCAAGGCGCGGCACCGCTCCCCATGCCTCTTGCAAAGGATTTTTTGAACGGATTCGGGGTCGATGCCCTCGTGATTCTGGTCTATTTCACTGGAATCTGCGCCATCGGTATCCGGGCCGGAAGAGGGAGTGCTTCTCTCAAAGAGTTTGCCCTGGGGGGGAGATCGATTCCCTGGTGGGCAGTGCTCGCGTCCATCATTGCCGCGGAAACAAGCGCTGCAACCTTCTTGGGGGCTCCGGCAGAGGGTTTTAAGACACGGGCCTTCTTTTACGGCCAATTGGCAATCGGGACGGTCATTGCCCGCGTCCTCATCGCCTTTACCTTCATCGGCCCCTATTACCGATGCGGAGTCAGCAGCATCTACGAGTTCCTGATGGTCCGATTTGGGCCGTGCACAAAAAATGCCGCCAGTGGAATTTTTCTTTTCACCCGGATTCTTGGAATCGGAGTGCGACTCTATCTTGGCGGCCTCATCATGGTCGTTCTCTGGCGGCACATCTTTCCAGGATCTCCCGTCACGCTGGGCAATTATTTCTGGGGAATCCTTTTTGTGACACTGATCACAACGGTCTACACTATGGTGGGTGGCATCAAGGCCGTTGTCTGGACCGACTTCATTCAGGCGTCGATGATGCTCGGGGCGGTCGGCTTCGTTCTTTGGTTCCTGATCCATCACCTTGGCGGAATTCAGGCAACAGGCCGGGCGATGGGTGGATGGAATCAACTTCACTGGATCCAGATCGGCTGGAATCCCTCCCTTCCGTTTGGCCAAGCGCTCGCCGCCATGCTCTCGGAACCCTACACAATCTTTGCGGCGGTCATCGGTTCCACATTTTTCACGATGGCAACGCACGGCACGGATCAGGATATGGTCCAGAGATTACTGACGGCGCCCAATCCCCAAAAATCGCGGCTTTCGTTGATCCTTAGCGGTCTGGCCGATATCCCGATTGCCTTGGCATTCCTTGGAGTCGGCATCCTTCTTTTCCTGTATTACAAAGGTCCGGGGGGAGGGGTGCCCGACATTCCCGACAATGAGATCTTCGCCCATTTCATCGTGCATGATCTTCCCACCGGCCTCAGGGGTCTGATCATTGCCGGTGTTTTTGCCACGATGATGGGCTCCACCTCGGCCGCCCTCAATGCATTGGCAACCAGCTTTACCTCCGACTTCTACCTGCCCTACATCAACCCAGGAGCGGATGAGCGGGCTGCCGTTCGCGCCGCAAGGATCGCCACACTGATCTTCGGCCTCCTTATGGTCCTGGTGGGAACGGCGGCCGCTTATTCCGTTCTCCGAGATCCCCGACTCACGATCATCCCGCTCGCCATTGGTGTTCTGGGGTATACCTACGGGGCATTGCTGGGCGTTTTCCTGCTCGGAATGCTGACCTCCTCACGCGGTTCGGATCGGATGAATGTGCCGGCCATGTGCGCCGGCGTCATCGCCGTTTTTTTTCTGGGTAAGGTTCACCTTCCGGGACTCATCGACTTCGGACGTTGGATGCCGTCCTGGTGGCCCGTGATCGCGTGGCCCTGGTATGTGCTGATCGGATGCCTGGTGACCTTTTGCCTTGCCGTGCCGTTTCATTCTTCCGGTGGCGTCAAGGGTTTTCGGATCAAATAAAAAAATTTAAACCACTCCCGGCGGGGTTTTTCCTTGAGGGTGCAAGGGTGGGGTTTTTATTGTGTATCTCCCCCTAACAATTTGCATCTCCCTTGAATACGCCTCTCCGTCAACACTTGGAATTTCCAGAGCATCCCCCGCTGGATTCCAAGTCTCCATTGTGGGACCAACTCGCTGCAATCATCAGAAGCCGGGTCAGTCCGGATAGCTACGAGCGCTGGTTCAGCGGGGTGTCTCTTGGTTCCGTGACATCGGAGGCAGTGACCCTGTGCGTACCCAACCCGATTCACCAGTTCTTTATCGAAAGCAACTACTCGACGCTTCTCTCCTCCGCTCTCACGGAGGCCTTCGGTTCTCCGAGGACTTTGATCCTTGAGTCGGCACAGGACGCAACGCCTCACTCAGAATTATCGGAACTAAAAACCGCGAACGAGTCCACTTCAGATTCCGAAACCGGAGTCCACCATCGGACGACGGAATCCAAGCCCTCTTTGGCTCCCTCGGGGATGAATCCCTCCTACACTTTTGACAGTTTCATTGTGGGCTCCAACAACCAGTTTGCCCATGCGGCCTCTCAGGCCGTGGCCAACTCCCCCGCCCGCACCTACAATCCGCTCTTCATCTATGGAGGTAGCGGCTTGGGCAAAACCCATCTCCTCCAATCCATCGGCCACCATATCCTTGCCCAAAAAAAGGGGGCGCGTGTTGTCTACCTCCGAAGCGAGCAATTCACCAACGAGTTCATTGACGCGATCCAGAAGAGTGCCCTTGTCGCCTTCCGCAAACGCTACCGCCAGGCCGATATCCTGATGATCGACGACATCCAGTTTTTTGCGGGAAAAGAGCGTTCCCAGGAGGAGTTTTTCCACACGTTCGGAGCCCTGCATGACTGTAACAAGCAAATCATTCTCTCCAGTGACCGTCCAGCCAGTGAAATCTCCAATCTGGAACAACGACTAGTATCCCGCTTCGAGTGGGGAATGACGGCTGAAATACAACCTCCCGACATGGAAACCCGGATCGCAATCCTGCAGGGAAAAGCGTCCCGCATGCACATCGAGATCGAGCACTGGGTGATGGAGTTCCTTGCCGACAAGATCCGCAGTGACATTCGTCGCCTGGAGGGTGCCCTCATGAGGGTGGCTGCCTACAAATCCCTCAGCGGTCACGCCCTGACGACGGAGGCCTTGGAGCATCTCCTGCGCGACGTCCTTCAGGAGCAGGCTAGGAAGGCCGTGACCATTGAACAGATCCAGAAAAAGGTCGCCGAACATTTTGATATCCGTCTTGCGGACATGACAAGCAAGCGGAGGCCGACCAGTATCGCCTACCCTAGGCAAATCGCCATGTACCTATCAAGGGAGATGACTCCCTCTACCTTGGTTGAGATCGGGGATGCGTTCGGGGGCAAAGACCACGGAACGGTAATTCACGCCTGCAAATTGATCAAATCGCGAATCGATGAGGACCCAAAGACCCGACATCTGGTGCGCCTGCTGGACCAACAACTCCAGCGGTAGTGTTTCCCTGCGAGATTTCGGTCGAAATGCCGAGAATCGCTTTGACACCTGAGACGCCTGAATTTATCCAAGTAGGCTACTCCCTGCACAAAGCAGCAAACCTTCATCCATGAAATTTACGGTCACCAAACAAGCTCTTCTGGACGGTCTTCAGCGCATTCAGAATATCGTCTCAAGCAGGGTCACTCTTCCGGTGCTCTCCAATGTCCTGTTGGAGACCACGGAAACCGGACTTCAACTCACAGCGACAGACCTTGAAGTCAGTGTGAGGACTGAGACCACCGCCACCGTCGAAAAAACGGGATCCACGACCCTTCCTGCAAAACGACTCTTATCCATCATCCGGGAACTCCCCTCCGAGGAGATTCAGTTCGAAACGGACTCCAAGAACATCACCTCTATCCGGAGTGGTCCGAGTTTTTTCAAGGTCTTCGGACTTTCGAAGGATGAATACCCGGCATTCCCCTCCCTAGAGGAGAAGCGTGGCTTCTCGATGAAGCAGAGCGAGTTAAAGGACGGACTGAAAAAAACTTCCTACGCGATCTCCCTCGATGAGACCCGGTATGTTCTTAACGGCATTCTTTTCTCTTTCCGGGACGGTCATCTGACCTTGGTGGCCACCGACGGACGCCGTCTTGCCCTTTGTGATGCGGAGTTGGGGGAGATCAAGTATCCTGCCGGCCACGAACGTGATTTCATCGTTCCGACAAAGGCCATCAGCGAACTTCAGCGACTTCTCGTTGATGACCGCGAAGTTCGCCTTCATGTCGGGGATAACTTGGTCGCCTTTGACCTTGGAACGACCGTTCTGGCCACAAAACTGGTCGACGGCACCTACCCAAATTATCGCCAGGTCATCCCCGGAGAAGCCAAGGAAAGAGTCTCTTTGGAACGCGAAACCCTCCTCCAGTCCGTGCGCCGCGTTGCCCTTCTCAGCAGCGACAAGAGCGGCTCCGTTCGCCTGAACTTCACAAAAAACAATCTGGATATCACGTCGAACACACCGGAAGTCGGTGAAGCCAAGGAGTCGCTTGCGGTTCAATACAAAGGCCGAGACCTCTCCATCGCGTTCAATCCGGAGTTTGTCATCGATCCGCTCCGCAATCTGAGCGACGACACGATCGCCTTGGAATTGATCGACGAAATGAGTCCCGGGGTCATCAAGATCAATTCGACGCAGCGCTTCCTCTACGTGCTCATGCCGATGCGCGTCTCGGTATAATCGGCTTTTTTTCGAATCGAGGACCTAGGATTTTTTAAAGTTCCTGGAGAGAAACACGTATGCAGAGACTCCTCCTGCTTTCCTGTTTCCTGATCCTTCTTCTCACAGGTTGCGAGGCTCCGCTTGTTCTCCAGTCTCCGCAGGACAAGGCAGCCATCAACGCCGCAATTAGCGGGGAAAAGCCGGGTGATTACTTCATCGGGAGACGATTCTACAAGGTTGATTACAAAATGTGGGGCTGGGTGAAAAATCCCGGTGAGTCTTGGAAGCAGTCGCGACTCGTGATGCTCAATGAGCAGAAAAAACTTGCCCCCGACAGGGAGCGGAACAACGTGGGCAGCGATAACAACTATGAGTATCGTCTTATTGGTCACTTCTCGGGGGAAAAGGTCTACGAGCCTGCTAGCGACACCTTCTATCCGGAGTTCATCCTGTCGTCGGCCACTGTCATCTCGACGAATCCACCTCTGATTTTCCCAGACAAACGCTGGATTAATCCCTCCGTTCGCTTGATAAACCCACCACAATACTGAAAACATAACCCCTATGAATACTACTGAAAAAAGTCTCTTTGATCTCTCCGGGCAAATTGCCGTCGTCATTGGTGCAACCGGTGTTCTCGGAGGAGCCCTTGCCGAGGGATTGGCCGCTGCGGGCGCCACCGTCGCGGTAACCGGCAGGAACGCCGAGCGCGGAGAGGCCTGTGTGACGAGAATCACCCAAGCCGGTGGCAAGGCATCGTTTGTCAATGCGGATGCCACCTCCATGGAGAGCGTCACGAAAGCCTCAAGTGAGATCGAGGCAACCATTGGATCCCCGACCATCCTTGTCAATGCGGCTGGTGGTAACGATCCGAGCGTGACAGTCACCCCGGATCATCCCTTCGAGCAGATCAAGACTTCGGACTGGCAAGCCAGCTTCGACCTGAATCTGGTCGGAGGCGCACTGATTCCCTGCCAGGTTTTCGGCCCTCGCATGACGCTGCAAGGCCACGGCAGCATCATCAACATTGCCAGCGTCTCCGCCCACCTGCCACTCTCCCGAGTGGTTGCCTATTCAGCAGCAAAGGCCGCCGTGCTCAATCTGACCCAATTCCTATCCCGTGAATGGGCAACCAAAGGCATCCGGGTCAATTCCGTTACTCCAGGGTTCTTCCCGGCGGAACAAAACCGCAAGCTCCTCTTCAACGAGGACGGCACCCCGACACCAAGGGCTGCCTCCATTCTCTCCCACACTCCCATGGGCCGTTTCGGGAGCTCCGAGGAGCTCATCGGAGCCGTGGTTTTCTTGGCAAGTCAGAAGGCGAGTGGCTTCGTGACCGGAGTCGACCTTCGCGTCGACGGCGGCTTCCTCAGCCAGACCATCTAAAATCATCATGCACCCACAGGTTAGCTCCGAGGAACTCACGGAAATCATCGCCCGGGGATGTCCGGTCTCCGAACTCAGGGGGAAGAAAGTCCTGCTGATCGTTCCCGACTCGACAAGAAGTTGTCCTCTCGGAACGGTTTTCAAGGAAGTTTATCGCCAGATTGGTCGGGAAACAGCTGCACTGGATGTGATGATCGCCCTGGGCACCCATGCTCCCATGAGTGAGGAGGCCATGTGCGAACGGTTGGAAATTTCACAGGATGAGAGAAAGTCCCTGTATGCCGGCGTCGCCTTGATCAATCACGAGTGGGACAATCCTGAGGCACTCAGGCAGGTCGGCACACTGACGGCTGATGAGATTTCGGGCCTCTCAGGCGGACTCTTTTCCATGGAAGTCAAAGTGGACATCAACAAGCGTCTCTTTGACTACGATGAACTTCTCATCATAGGACCCGTCTTCCCGCACGAGGTCGTCGGCTTCTCCGGAGGAAACAAGTATCTCTTCCCCGGTGTGGCAGGTCCGGAGATCCTGAATTTCTTCCACTGGCTTGGCGCGGTGGTCACCAATCCGATGATCATCGGTCACAAGTGGACCCCCGTCCGACGGGTCGTTGACCGAGCCGCCGCACTCATCCCGATTAAAAAACGCTGCCTCTGCATGGTGGTTGAGAAGGGCGGGCTCGCAGGTCTTTTTGCCGGAACCCCGGAGCAGGCTTGGGACGAAGCCTCCGAACTCTCCCGCAAACTTCACATCACCTACAAAAAACATCCCTTTCATACCGTCCTCTCCTGCGCACCGCAGATGTATGATGAGCTCTGGGTGGGAGGAAAGTGCATGTATAAGTTGGAACCTGTCGTCGCGGACGGCGGGGAGCTGATCATTTATGCCCCTCATATCCATGAAATTTCAGTTGTTCATGGAAAACTGATCGAGGAACTCGGCTATCACTGCCGCGATTACTTCCTAGGACAATGGGAACGCTTTAAGGACTACCCGTGGGGCGTGATCGCCCACAGCACCCATGTCCGTGGCATCGGAAAATATGAAAACGGCGAGGAGAAGTGCCGCGTGAAAGTGACGTTGGCCACCGGCATCCCCCGTGAGATCTGCGACCGCATCAACATGGGATACAGGGATCCGTCCACGATCAAAGTTGAGGACTACGCCAATCGTGAGGATGAGGGGATCCTTCTGGTCCCCAAGGCGGGCGAGATGCTCTTCCAACTCGAGACTCCCGCAGCCTGGGCTGCTGGTTCCTGAGCGCTCCTGACGCCCCGGGAAAACGTCCTCTGTAAGATTCCCTATTGCTCTCCCGGTGGATCGTAGCAGAGGATGCGAGAAGAGAATGCCCTTCAGAACTCACAAATTTTCCGCATTGGGGAGTGCCTTGTGCATGGGCCTCTCCCTGATCGTGCCATTCGGCATGGTTCGGGCCGAAGAGATGACCGGAGGAGAATCCTCCTCACCCCTGACAGTGACTCTGCAACCTCAGGTCACCACGAGCCCACTCCCTGCCTGGTTCGTGGAATCCCGGGCCACGAGCCCTTTTTCCGCGTCCTCGAATAGGGTCTTGGTTCAGCCCGAAAGCGCTTCCGTCACCATCCCCGTGCCAGCTCTGGCAACACTTGATGAAATCGGCGCCTTCGCACTTACGGTAATCTTTGAAGACAATGGGGATGGTGGTCCGGTGGTTGAGTGGGAACCAAAGGAGGAGGGGCGTATCCTTCTGAGTTCGGGACTGGGCACGACCGGTTTACCGATCGGACTCAATGCCCGCACACTCCTCCTGACACAGTCCCTTGATCTAGATGGAGGAAGCATCAGGGTCTCTTTTGCGGGGCGCTTCCAGCGACTCCTCTCCCTCTCCCTGCGTCCTGCAAAACAGTTCGCAATAGCCTCCTTGGATGACAGCTTTCAACCGGCCTTGTTCCTTGGCAATGATCGAGTGATCGGGGCGGCGGAGGTCTCGGGAATGGACGAGCAGGCCAAACATGGTGACTCCCAGAAAGGGGACCTCATCCATGCCGAACTCTCGGCGTCTCCCCAACGACTGGACTTGGCCCAAGGAGATGCATCGCTTGAGTTCGTTGTTCCTCTCTCCACCCCTCCAAAAGGAAGCTATCTGCACACCGGGGTGGCGGGACTTGATCCATCCTCCTGGATCAAGGTGGAGATCAATGGCATCTCCTGCGGAGCCTTGGGAATGTCTTCCTTCCCCCTCGATGATCCTCATGTTGTCCTGACCGATTCCGGAAAACTTCTTTTTGCAGGATGGCGACAAGCTTCCCTCTTCATTCCGGGAGAACTCTGGAAGGAGGGGGACAACTCGATCGTCTTGAGCTTGGAACGAGGAACGGGAGACGGCAGCCAGGCCGTTTTCATCCAAAAAACGGAAGTGGATCTTCTCCTTCCCAAGTCGGGTGCCTCCATCCCCTCCATAACTCAGGCATTACCTTCCATCCTCCCTTTGCTTGCTCCTTCCCCAGTGCCTGAGGCAGTCGCATCCCCCTCCCCGCCCACTTCAAACGACGAGACGCTCTCCACGGGTTCGCTGTATGGCAATCCATCCCCCGATCTTTTTCACGCAACGCCCCCTGCATCCCTGCCACCCGCGATCGTTATACCCTGATCATGCGTGGCGCTTGACCTGAGCGGCATGTTGGTGGAGATGTATCCAAGCAGTTGCAGATATGCTACTTTCCTAGAAACCCCATGGAACTCCTAACAACTCAAGTCCATAGCCGCTCCATCCATCGCCGAACTGTCCTGCGCCGGGAGTCCGGTTATACCCTCTTCGAGATCATGCTGGTGCTTGGCATCATCGCAGTGCTGGTCGGCTCCGCCATCTATATGCTCGCCGGAAACATTGATGTGGCCAAGGAACAGCGTGTCACAAGTGACATTCAGGCGATCTCGATGCAGTTGCGAACCTACGAGATGCTCAACTACCGCAAGCCTTCGACAGATCAGGGATTGAAAGCTCTCGTCCAGATGCCATCCAGTGATCCAAAACCCCAGCACTGGAAAAAATTAATGGAGAGCGTCCCAATGGATCCTTGGGGCAACGAGTATATCTACCATAACCCGGGCAAATTCAAGTCGGACGGATACGACCTCTATTCCTTGGGACCAAAAGGGGTCGAGGGGGATGGAAATATCGGCAAGTAACCTGCGAGACCGCCTATCGTGCAAACCCATCAACTCCACCGTTCTGTGAAACCGGTGGAGAGGGCAGGGAGAGCTTTCCACTCATTGGGCGCCTTCACTCTGCTGGAAATCCTCATCGCCATGGCCTTGGTGGCGATCCTCATCGCCGCGTCCATCCCTTATCTGTATGATGCAGCCGGAAGTTCGGAGGCGGATCGGATGTCAGACTCCATAGCCGCCCGCGTGCAGGAAGTCAGAAAGCAGTCTATGGAATCCGGGCTCTCCAAAGATCTTGAAATCACCTCCAATAAGATTGTGGGCCTGTCACTCCCCATCGGTTGGAGCCTCCAACTCAAGGGGATCAATGATTCCCGCTTCAGACCTCCCCTGCGGGGGGAAAAATGGACCTTCACTCCGGCCGGAATCTGCCAACCACTGGAACTGCGGATCGGCAATGGGGAGCGGAGCATCACCCTCTCCTTCGACGCCTTGACGGGAGAACTTTTGCATGACCGACCCTGACCAATGACCATTAGGCGTTTGATATTCCCAGTTACCCCGGGGTGCAAAGCCCTAAGGATTAAATCCCCAAGTTGCCGGGGATTCACCCTC
>CAIKFI010000145.1 GCA_903826635.1 uncultured Spartobacteria bacterium
AGGCTTCAGAACAACGGTCGGTGCCGACATGGTGCTTCCCCAATCCTTCCAATCCTTTGTCAGATCGATGCGGTTGCAGTAGATCCGCTCGGGAGCCTCTCCCGTGATCGAGTAAAAGAGATAGAGAGTGTCACCCTGGATCCAGGATCCCGAGTGGCGCATGTGGGAGGCGATCAGTGTGGGACCGGGCTCGAACGGGGTGATGCCATCCTTGGAACGGAAGAGGACTCCGCCATGTTCCCCGCGTTTGGTCACGGTGTAGAACCATCCCCCGTGCTCGAACACGCAGAAATAGGAGGGTCCCAGTGGAGTTGTGGAGGCGGTGAAGTTGAGTCCATCGTGGGAAACGGCCAGGTAGGTCAACTGCACCACGCCGCTCTCATCCGGCCCGTGAAAATACATGCGCACCTCTTTCTTCAACGGATCCACATGGACATCGGGGGAGGCGATATGGTTCTTGCAGAGGGTCTGGGAGCGACGGAGCACACCGTTCTCCCGCACGGTCCAGGGGCCCTCAAGATGGTCTGCGGTCGCCAGGCTGATGTGCTGTCCGTGATGATCCGCAAAATAAAGATAGTATTTGCCGAGTGGGTGCTCGACCCAAGGCGGGGCAAGAACGAGGGATGGGCCGTCCGTGTTGACGCCCTCCATGTTGGCCATGTCCTGTCGGATGATCGGACTGTCCCCAAGGCGCACGGCCCGGATGAGCGGAGCCGGACAAGGAGTGGGGAGCGCGGTGGGAGAGGGGTCGTTGGCCCGAGCAATGCTCAGCGGGAGTGGCATGCCGATCAGGCAAATAAGGAGGAGTGCTCTTTTCATGCGGGGGAATAAGGCTGATGCTGTAGAAAAAGAGTGGGCCTAATGGGATAAAAAAAGGATGAAAAAGAGATGAAAAAATCGGATCGCATGGATCTCTTTGTAGAGGGACTTGCCAGTGGAAAGCTCGCAAAGGAAAGCGAAGGCACAACTTTTGATCCCTGCTACCTTGGTTATTTTGAGTGTTTCAACTCGGGGTGCTACTATGAGGCTCATGATGTGCTGGAGCACCTCTGGCTAAAAGAGGGACGAGGCGCCCCTGATTACGCCTTTTACAAGGGGTTGATTCAGTTGGCCGGTGCCTTCGTCCATCTGAAGCTTCAAGACTCCCAACCCCATCACCCTAAGCACGGGAGGCGTTTGCGTCCTGCAGGACGTCTTTTTCAATTGGCTCTCTCGAATCTCGTGCCTTACGGAGATCTTTACGAAGGTCTCGACCTCCGGATCCCGGTTTCTCTGGCGGGGCGCATGATCGGAGTTCTAGAAAAGGACTCTTATACCCTCAACCCATGGAATCCGGGCGAACTTCCGCAACTGGTTCCACCGAAGGTGGCAAACGATGACTTGGATGATCTTTGTTAATCGTTCAATCCGATAACTCCGTTGAAATTCACAGAAAAGCCGTTGCCAGATCAGGTTGCCTTTCTGCACAACTAGAGGGTGACACTATCGTTCTCGGCACTATCCACAAAGCCAAGGCTCGGGTTGGTGCTAGGAGTGTTGATTGCGGCTCTTCTGCAGGTCTGCTCGGGAGGGATCGATCCCTACACCTCTCAGGTGATGATCTTTGCGGCGATCAATGTGATCCTTGCTGTGAGCCTGAATCTTGTGATGGGGGAAACAGGTCAGTTTTCCCTCTGTCATGCCGCCTTCATGGCTGTCGGAGCCTATGCCTCGGCGTTGATCACCGGTCGGGCACTCCCGGCACTCCTGCCTCATCTTAGCTGGACGGGCTCCTCATGGGCCTCGCAGGTCAGCTTCCTCCCGGTGCTTGTCTGCGCTGGCCTGGTGGCCGCCGTTGCCGGCCTGATCGTGGGAGGTCCCTCGCTCAGGCTTCGCGGCGATTACCTCGCCATGGTCACGCTCGGATTCGGAGAAATCATCAGAGTCCTGCTGCAAAACACGAACGCCGTGGGAGGGGCACGCGGCATGGA
>CAIKFI010000146.1 GCA_903826635.1 uncultured Spartobacteria bacterium
AGAAAATCAAGAATTTCAATCAAGATTTAATGATGATTATTATTCGACCTTGAAATGCCTTGGTAAGCCCTTGGATCGATTCCTTCTTTTTTACAATATCTCCCAGATCACAGAGGATCTTTTAGACTTATCTCACTCTGAATAGAGTTCAATACCGACACGAAATAACTTAGAATAACTTTGCAACCCGCCGACACTACCCGCCAGTTTAAGATCATCTTGGGAGCGCGTATTGAGTCGTTGACATACCATTCCCTTGGTGAGCTTTTGATCGGTCTAATAAGAGCCCGGTCGGGGGTCCGTGCCATCGATTTTGCAAACACCCAGATTGTGACGATGCGTAGGCATGATAAAGATTTTGCCAGACTTTCGGATTGCATCGACATCACGCTCCCGGACGGGATGCCGCTAGTCTGGGCCATGAACCGCATGGGTGCGGGGCTGAGTGACCGGGTCTATGGACCGACCTTCACAAGGGAGTTTCTGAGGACGTGCCCCTCCGGAATGACCCATTATCTGGTGGGTGGATCCGAGGAGTGTGGCCGGAGGTTTCGGGATAGGATGAGGGAACTCAACCCAACGCTGAACTTTGTGGGGGGGTATCATGGCAAGTGTTCGGCGGATGGAGTCCTGAAGGATGATGATGATGACGCAGTCCTGGCTGACATCATCAGTAAGCGTCCTGATTTCATCTGGGTAGGACTTGGGACGCCGAAGCAGTATGCCTGGATCAGTCGGGTGAAACCTCATCTCGAACAAGGAATCCTGCTTGCGGTGGGCTTTGCCTTCGACGTGAATGCGGGAATGAAGCCCGATGCCCCGCTCTGGATGCAACGAGCGGGGCTGACCTGGCTCTATCGAATGGCCAGTGAACCAAGGCGGCTCGTCGGCCGTTATTTAAAATACAATTCGATGTTTCTCTGGTATTCCGCACTGGAATGCCTGAAGTCAACTGGCTGCAAAAGCGAAGGCTAGAGATGAAGGTTGATTTCCAGAAGTCTCACCCGATTGGAGTGAGACCCGATCCCAAGCATCATATTTCCCGAAAGCCATGAAGAAACTCATCCGCAGGTTCTTGCTATCCATCCTGAATTTGGTTTCCCGAGAAATCATGGATTGCAGGAGTGGTGAGAAGCTTGGGCGTGGGTTCCTCCTGGCGTGGGCGGGTAAGATTCAGCTCATCGGCTACAATGGGCGGCCGCTTATCCCGGTCTTCCTACCACAACAAAGACTCACATTTTGGAGGCAGGAGATCGGTTTCACATCACATCCTGATCCTGATTTTCCAAGAAGGAGTGAGGCCGGTACACCCCGCTCCTACACGGGAAACAAGGTTCTGAATCTGATTATCACCCACAAGGGGGGGGAGCAGGCTGAGAGGCTCCTGAGGATTTGGAGAGAGTGTTCCTCCGAGGAAAATGTCTGGTTGATCTTCGGTGGAAGCCGGCAGGATTTCGACACGATCAATTATCCGAGAAAACTCTTCATCGATGACCCGGGATTAAGAACGCAGGATCACCAGAGGGAAAAACAGTCTTATGCGGGCATTCTCAAGGCTTGTGTCCCCGTTATCGAGCGGGAGTCCCCCGACTTTGTCTATCTCTGCGAGTATGACCATCTGCCGGCGGTAGCCGATCTGAACGAGCGACAGATCCGTGCCCTGCGCGAGGACGGAGCCGATGTGATGGCCCATTCCCTGATCAGGACGGACCGGACCTGCTGGCCAATCGCATTGGCCCATGAGTCAGATGCCTCCTTCCACCCGTTCTGGGAATCGCTTTCGCTGCGGGATGATCCGAGTGTCGTGCTCTGGATGTTCGGAAGTGGCTCTTTTTGGACTAGGGATGCATTCATGGCCGTTGCCTCAAGGCCGCAGGAGATGCCCTGTTATTTCGAGGTTTATCTTCCGACTCTTGCCCATCATCTCGGGTTTCGTGTCCGGAACTGGAAAGGGTCCGATCATCTGATTCATAATTTGCCGGCGCGAGGTTTTACTCTGGATGCGGCGCGGAGGCTGGGTTGTTGGACGGTGCATCCGGTGAAAGAGTTGGACGAAAGGATCTCTCCCGGTTTGTGAAGCAACGGGCGGCCTCCACATTCAGAAATCCTATCGGTTAAAACCTTGTTGTCGTTGTGATCTTATAGAGGCAGTCAGAAAAACGACGGATCGAGATGAACCCTCAAAAACAAAAACTCGCTGATTGCTGAAAGTCGCTTCAAGGGTAGATTGCATTCCCGATTGCCTGATGCTCTAAATAGTTCCGGAATGACATTCATACCCACCAATTCCAGGTCGCTTGTCGTTCGCATAGGCGTCGTCTTCGTGCTTGTTATCGTGACTGCGCTGGCCTTTCACTTTTCAGCGGTTATCAACTCCTCGACGGAAAGTGGAGTGGTGATGGAGTTTCCAGAGAGAGTCGGGGGTTTTTCAGGTAAGCAATCCGAGGCAAGTGAAGGGGAAAAATTTGTCCTACCAAAAGATACGGAGATTGCCAAAATGGTTTATTCCAATGGGGTGGGTGATGTGTTAAATGCTCAAATCGTCCTGGCTGGCGCGGAGAAGAGAAGTATTCACCGTCCCGAGTTGTGCCTTCCCGCCCAAGGTTGGTCGATCAACGGACGGGAGACAGTTCCCGTGAAACTGGCGGATGGGAGAACAATTTCCTACATGAAGGACACAATTTCCCGGACTGTTGACGTCGGAAATGGGGTCACAAAACCACTCACCAGTCTTTACTGCTACTGGTTCGTTGGGAACGGAGCCTCGACTCCCTCCCATCTGATGCGCTTGTTCCTCACAAGTTGGGATCGTGTGGTCCACCACAAGAATCATCGCTGGGCCTATGTGGCTGTGAGTGCTCCGGTCTTGGAGGGGTTCACTCGGAATGGGAAAAATGCCGAGGCCACCCAGAAAATGATCGATGAGTTTATTGCAGAAATCGGACCAGTGGTGATGAAGGTTAATCACGCGAAGCGCGTTTCCAAAAGTCAGAGTTCAGATGTCGGAGATCAGAGCTTGGATCCTTCCTCTGTAAGTAAGGTTGAAATAGGAGGGCGAACCCCTGATGCTGGCCATTCGAATTGAAAGCCAGATATCACGGTCATCAGGGTGTCGAGCATGAGGATTGATACGGCAAAAGATCTGGAAGTCTATAAAAAGTCCTATTCCCTTGCGATGGAGCTCTACTGGATCACAAAGCAGTTTCCTACCGATGAACGGTATGCCCTGATCGATCAACTTCGAAGAAGTTCCGGATCAGTTGCCATGAATCTCAGGGAGGCGTGGGCCAAGAGACGATATGAAGCCCATTTTATCAGTAAACTAACGGATTGTGACGGTGAAAACGCCGAGACTGAGACTTCTTTGGATTTCGCTCGGGAATGTGGTTATCTAACTTCTGAAATTCATGCTGATCTGTTGGGTCGGAATCGGGAAATTGGTAAAATGCTCGGCTCCATGATCAAGAATCCTGCTCCATTTATTCTGACCTCTGACCTCTGACCTCTCTCTACCATGGAATCTACACAGCCATCCCTTAATCAACAATCAGCAATCAACAATCAGCAATCACTGAGTATCCGCGCTCTTGGCATTGCAGGATTCGTTGTCCTCGCCCTCACCGCATTCCTGTTATCTCTTCAATACAGCTATGGGGTGGGAACAACCACCTACTCTCTTGCGCGTTATATCTGGATTAACTGGACCGAGAACGAAGATATGGGGCACGGATTTCTTGTTATCCCGGCGGTTCTCTTCCTGATCTACAGTGATCGGAAGAAACTGCTGACCCTGCCCCTTCGCTCAGGCTGGGGAGGTCTCTACCTGCTTGTCGCCGGGCTTTTCCTGTTTTGGGCGGGCAATCAGGCTGACGTCACCTTCATCGGTCTGATCAGTATCATGAGCGTTCTGGCGGGAACTATCTGGTGGTTGTTAGGTTGGGATTTTCTTAAGGCCCTCTCTTTTCCCCTCGGATTTCTGATCTTTGCGATTCCTTTTCCGGGGCTTGATATGATGGTGGCTCTGCCCCTGAGATTCATCATGTCTAGGCTTAGTGTCGTGGTGCTGAATCTGATCGGGATCCCGACGCTCCTGAGTGGAACAGGAATTCTTTCGGCTCCGGATTCATCATTGGGCCTTGCGACGGGGCAGCGTTTTGCCATCGATGTGGCTACCCCCTGCAGTGGGATTCACTCTCTTTTTGCGTTGATGATGGTGGGAGCTCTCTTTGCCCATTTCACGATGCCCAATCCCTGGAAAAAGTGGGTGCTTTTCCTCGCCACCATTCCGCTCGCCGTCTTGGGGAATTTTGCCCGGATTCTGATGCTGACCCTTGGCACCTTGGCTTTCGGCAGCACATTTGCCTTGGGGAAGGATCCACTGAACGCCCCCTCGTGGTTTCACCTCGCGGCCGGGTATCTTGTCTTCATTGTCGCCCTGCTTGGAATGATGGGGTTGGGGGCATTACTGAACCATCAGTGGAGGGGCCGGGGTATGGATTCGCTGCGAACTGACAAGGGAGTTGATGTTGAAACTCCCAAGAATATTGATCCTTATTGATCAGAGGGACCCTTGTTTGTTGCTTCCAAAAAATACTCTGCAGTGAAACAAATACCGTCATCTGTGAGGGGTAAAATTCTGGCTGCGATTGTTAACAAGAAGGCTTCGAGTGAATTTAACGCCTGACTCCAATCATCAGGCGGGAAATCTGATGCAAGATCCGAAAAGACGCATCCTGCTGGTGGATGGTCATTACTATCTCTATCGATCTTTCTTTGCCATTCGCGGTCTGACGAACACAAAGGGTGAGCCCACCAATGCGATTTATGGATTTGTGAAGGCCCTCCGCAGGATGATCTCGGATGTGAAGCCCGATCTGGCCGCAGTCATCTGGGATGCCGGTCTTCCGGAGCGACGCACGCAACTCCAACCCCAATACAAGCAGCAACGGGAGGAAATGCCTGATGATCTTCAAATCCAGCAAGAACCGATCCGCGAGATTCTCCTCCTCATGGGGGTCTCAAGTCTCTCGCTTGAAAATACGGAGGCCGATGATCTCATTGCTTCGTATGTCGTGGAGGCTTGCAAAATCGGGCTGGAGTGTGTTGTTGCCACGAATGATAAGGACATCCTGCAACTTGTCCGGGAGGGTGTTGCGATCTACTCGACAGCAAAAGCTGATATCGGAGAGGATAAGCAAGGTTTCAAATTGCTCGGGGTGCCTGAGGTGAGGTCAAAATGGGGAGTGGATCCTGAGTTCATAGCCGACGTCCTGGCGCTAAGCGGTGACGCCGCTGATAACATTCCCGGAGTGACGGGTGTGGGGACAAAGACAGCAGCAAAATGGATTTCAGAACATGGTTCTCTGGAACGCCTGCTAGACACGACGACTCAAAATCCTAAGATCGCCGGAAAGATAGAGGGCTTTCGGGATTTGATTTTAGAGAACCGAAAGATGGTTGCGTTGGATCTTGATCTCCCTTTGCCAAGACCCATCGGGGAGATGACGATCTCCCCATGCTATCCAGCACTGATCGAGGCGCTTAAAAAATGTGAATTTCGATCACTCGTTGCCGAAGTGGAGGCAGAATTCATGAGACTAGGCAGGAAAGACTCTTCCTCGGTTACTGTGGGCAAACCGGTTCCAGACCAGCCCTTTGAAACGCACGTAGAATCAACCTTGAACCATTCGGAATCACTCATTGCGAAATTGCCGCAGGCGCAGCAGGGGGAACTCTTTTGATGAAAGCGAGTCTCGTGCTGGGAGCCGGACGCGGTCTGAGGCTGGAGATCTTGGAGCGCATCAAGCGGTCAGGAGTGGGACTGAGCGTCAAGGAACTCTCCGCGGAACTGGGAATGAGTTACATGGGGGTGAAAGCTCACTGTTCCGTATTGGCCTCGGAAGGGTGTGTGGCCTCATTCAGAAGGCCTTCATCAACTTCCAGTGGAGCCTCCAAGGGGCGGCCAACCATGATCTACAGGATTTCCCAGTCCGGAGAGCGTCTTTTTTCGGAGCCTGAATCGGACTTTCCCTCGCTCCTTTTACAAGAGGCCTCGACTCTCTACGGCCCAACAGCCGCCCAAAAAATTTTAGTGATGGCTTTTCGCTCTTTGGCTCGTCGCTACACCAGCATTGTGGGAGTGGGAACTCCCATCGAAAGAGCTCTCCTTTTTGCAAAGGCAAGAGATCGAGAGGGAAGGATGAGTGAATTCATCAATGGCAATCCCTGGGAGATCAGGGAAAGTTCACTCTTGAACAAACGTCTCCAATTAGATTTTCCCGAGATTTGCACTTTGGAAGCGCACTTGGTCTCGGAAGTATTAGGTCTGCCGATCCTTAGGGAAGAGACTCAGGGAATGGTAAGATTTCGCCCTAGCTAGTTTTCACCAGCCCTTTTTTCATCCTCTGTTCGGGTCTGTTGATCGGTGATTTGAAAAAGAGAGGCGACGTTCAAGAATGAATTCCAATCATCTTGTCATCAAGATAGAGATAAAGAACCGATAGTTCTATCGGATTTTATAAGTCACATGGCATGGAAAAAAAACAGTCGAAAAGCTAGCCTCACGGATAGCCGTCGGCATTTGCGCAATTCGCAAAACATGAACAGATTCCTGCTTGTTGCCGCCGTGATCATTATTGCTGGGATCTTTGCCGGGCTTCGTTATCAGAATAAAAGCTTGAGAACCAATCTTCATCCCAAAGGGAACTCCGGCCCCGCGGATCTCCCATACTATTCAGGAAATAAAAGTTTCAATGAGAACTATCAGCGGGAAAAAAAACTCAAAGATAGCGTGCCCGACCAGAATTTACAAAAAGACTATTCGGGAAAGTCGATGAATATTTCTATCAGTGAACAAGCCGCTATCTTGAAGGACAAGCTGAATACTGCGAAATCCTTGATGCATCAGGAAGATACAGCTACTGAAAATGTTGAGGCTAAAGAGGTTGATGCAAGCACAACAGACGCTCCTGAAAATCAGGCTGATGAGAAACCTCTCCCGAATGAGGCCAAAGAGGTTGATGCAAGCACAACAGACGCTCCTACAAATCATGTGGATGGGAAACCTCTCCCGAAGCCTAGTTTAATAAAAAACGCCAAAGTTTTGAAAAAACGCTGGTCAGATCAGCAAAGTTCATCACTCCAAGCCTCAAATCAAGCCGTTATTGAGGCGGCATCGCCAAACTCGGCGACGCTTGCGGGTCAGTTGCAAGGGGTAGATAAGATCAAGCAGCCCTCAAATGGAAGAGGGCAATAAGTGATCAACGTGGACGATGATCGGAGCAGTATTCTTCTCCATCCGTGCTGACTCTAAATTCAAGAAGTGGTTCCGAGACTTCAGTGCGCCCGCAGGTATGGCATCGATGAAAGGTTGGGTTGGACTCGTGAGGTGAATTTTTTTGTAAAACCTCCGAGAGAGTCCTACCAGCAGTGGGAAGGACTGCAGAAGCAGGGAGCATCTGGCGAAGAGCTTTCCCAAAGAAGAGGAAGTAATTCAGAAAAGCGACGCCTAAGGTTGCGGCAACGACCAGTGGTTGACCGATTGCTGACAGGATCATCAAGACGGCGCTAAAGAGGGCCAACCAGACAATCCTTACCGGCAATACGAAGAAAACAAGGACCTTGAACTCTGGATAGATCGTTGCATACGCGAGGAGTAGGGTCAGGTTCAAAAAGGTGTTGGCATGTGCAAGGGATACCCAAGAGGCTTGAGTCCACCCGATAATGAATGATGTCGCCGTACAGAGAAAAATCCCGGAGAAGTAAAAAAGAGTGAGTCTTGCCGGCCCCATTGATGATTCCAGTCCGTCGCCAAGATAAAAAAGAAAGAGGATCGCAAAAATAATCCAAAAAGGACTTAACGTTTCGGGGATGAAAATCCAGGTCATCAGCCTCCAAATCTGACCTTTCAGGACGAGTGAGGGATCAAGTTCCAGCAAGGAGAGGTAGCCTGGAGCAATCAGATGAAGCACAAAGACAAGGGCATTCAGGAGGGCGACATAGCGGATCAGTCCTGGCACTGCAAAGGAATCCAAACACTCCCGGAGTCTGTTCGTAATTGGTGACGGCATATCGTAAAAAGTGACTGTTCCTGAAAACGATGCACGCCTGAAGAAGCCGAAGGAAGATTTTTATCAGAGCGAAGAGGAGGTTTCCCCCGGCGTGTTTTTGATGGCAAGCAGGTAAAAAAAAGTTACTTTTGTATTTAGGTATGGATAAAATGAAGCAAATCCCGAGCATCCCTCCTGCTACTATTATCGCTCCTAGGATAGAAACAGCCGATCAGCTTCCCTCCGAGGAGGGGAATACTTCAGTTACTGCCCGCATCATGCCTGTGACACAGGGAAAGACAAAGACAGAATTCTTTGATCATCCACCGACGGAGACCAATTTCCCCGTTCAGAAATTCTCAGCCAACAAGGCGATTCATAGCAAAAGAGCCGATCAGTTAACCTGGCTACTGTTTATTGGTGCCCTTGTTGTTTTGGCCGTCGTGATTCTTGGAGTCTTTTTAAACAGCAAAAAATACTCTCTCAAAAAAGGAGCTGTGAGAAACTCCGAGGAGGCGGTTGTCGATTTTTATCAGGGGAATTCATACTACTTCCAAAAAGTTGAGGAGGAGCGTGCTGCCAAGGCATTAATCCCACACAACAAGGGGACTACTGAGGAAAACAGAAGTGACCAAATGGAAGTCACCATTGAAGATCAAATGAGTTCGATGGATCAAAAACTCGTGCAGATGCGTGCTAAAAAACTGATGGGCGAAGCTCCTAGACCTCCAAATGATATGGGTCCAATCACCGGAATCCCGACACAAGTCAAACCGACAAAAATCGAGAATTTTAATGCCCCTGCCGATCTGAAGAGAATCATTCCCCAATCTTTGCAAACGAACAATTAGAGAGCTCTTAGAGTCCTGAATAAGACCACTCCCAATCAATACCAGCGAATGTCGTGGAGTGTTGGAATGAGAACTCCCTCGGAGTTGGGTGTCAGTCTTAAAAGTCCCTCCATGAGGGCACGCCCATTCGGTTTGCCTGATCGATTCAAGGACTCCCCTAGGGCGTAAATGCGAAAAACCCGTGTTTGCAGGATGCAGTGACCGATTGCTTTCCCAAAAGCTTCCTCTCTGGCCCGGTCGAAGACATCGGCAACGGGAGGAGAACTTCCCTGAACGTTCGTAGAGAGAGGGGGAGTAAAGGTTTTGGCATTGGCAAGTTTGGGAGTGAGAATACGAAGATCAGAAAGTCGGGAGAAAGGCCGCTTTTCCTCAATGAGTGATGCCAGTTTATCGGCCTCCTCGTCCTCAATCATGGAGTTGGTGAATCGTGTGTCCGACGTAACGATAATGCCGTTGAATAGTGCTGTGAGGACGGCGTGAGATGCCGTATTCACATTAATACGGCCGGGAGTTCCGGCATTGGTGCCGAATTGATTTAAGTCCGGGGGTCTGCCTTCATCGAGCGTGAAGAGATCCAGCAGTTCGGTGGCGCGTTTCCCTTCCGCGTCCCAGTCCACCGCAGCATCGTCATAATGAAACTCAGGCTGTCCGATTCTGAGAGTCCGACCTCCGCCAGAGCAGAAGAGTGTTTCTGGTGTTCCTGCCATTGGAGCATGTCCCTTGTCATCAACCTGAGCTGGTTCAAAAATATTTCCGAGTTCACCAAGGGAACGCATAGGACCTTTCCTAAGGACATAGGGAGCCTGACACTCCTTTGCTCCGGGAATGTAAGGGGAGGGAACCATGTCGGGAGTCTGACCGTTGGAAGGGGTCGAACCGGTAAAGGGATTGACCGGGATTTTATCCCTAGTATTCCATGTCGCGGCAGGATCCAGGAGATATCCCGCTTTGAAAGGTCCGGAGGGATTAATGCCCTTCCAGAGGGTATTGGAATAATCGCTCATCGACCATTTGTATGCCGTCAGGAAGCCTGCCCAAGGGTCGCCAACAAATCGTTGATCACCTTGTTGGATGGTTTCTTCGGTTGTGGCTTCTCCTTTCTTCCCGGAATACGTGGGTAGGGTGAAACATTGCCACTGTGGCAGCGCATTACTAAGGGTCTGTGCGTTGTGACTGAGTCCTCCGGCGGTATCTCCCTGAGAAATTCCGGGAGAACGCGTCCTGTCCACCAGTTTGGAATTCCAGTAAAACATAAAGGATTGGTGGTAATTCGGGTTGGCGTTCGCATTTGTTCCCCTTTCCCAGTAAGGGAATACATTTTTGGGATTGATCGGATTGCCTGAGGTCCAGGTTTGATCCCTGGGCGGCAAAGGGATGACGATGAATTCGTTGGGCCGTATTGCTGGGAGAGGGGCGGAGATGCCAGTGTAATTTTCAAAGGGGGTCGTCGCACTATCCCCAAAGTGTAAGACCGCCCGGTTACTAATCACCAACTGCGCAATGCCGCCCGGGGGAATCGTGGAAGTTGTAGGGTTCCAGACTTCGGCAAAGAACTGACTCTGGATCGTGGTGCTGTTGCTGGTCAGATCCTTCCGTGTGCAGCATTCTCCGATCTGGGTGACATAGGGAACAAAGTCTCTTCCGGATGGCTCTCCTCCCGGTGGTCCCGTGGGTCCGGGATCTTTGGAGATATAATCGACCATGCAACACGCCAAGCGCCGCAGGTAGAGATTGGGATCACCCTTTTTTCCTGAAAGGGAAGCGTCCCGTGTCTTGAATTTCGGAAGGTTTTTATCAATGACTTCGGCAATCTTTAACGCCCTCAGGTAAGGAGTTGCTCCCCAGGCGGGATTCGTCGCCAAATCATTCAGATTGTATTTTGGCAGTCCACCTTCCGTCAGCCCCGAGGGAATGAGGTCGGGTGATTGGCAGGGGTCCCGGGTCAAGAGGGACTTCTTCTCCTGATAATCATCCGGACTCTCAAAAGCCATCTCATAGCTTTCATCAGTGAGCATGATGGGAGCTGATTCTTTCAAAAATTCGGCCTCCTTGGCTGTCAAAAGGCTGCCAGATGAGTTTGTGAGTGAAAGATCAGAGGGTCCGTTCTCCCAATTTGTGGAGTTGTTACGAGGCATTCCCTGATGAAGGGCCGGGTTGAGCCGTGCCGACTCGTCTGTCATGACGAATGCATAACGCCCGATCGTTTTGCCTTCGGTGTCCTTGATGGATTGCCAGAGAGTCGGATAGTGGCCGGTCGAAGCGATTACCCCATGAGCGTTTTCGGTGTCTTCAGAGCCAAGGAGTCGGGGGGCGTTCAGATCGACAGCCTCATCCGGGTCATGAGAGAGGCGTTTTTCCAAAATATTGGGGAGCAGATCGTTGGGAAGTTTCGGAAATGAGAGAAAAGATTTCAGATCCGATGACATCAGTGGGACCATCTGGGATTTGGACACAAGATTGGTTGCTCCAATCATCAGGGCGGGCGGGGTGTCTTCGTTGCCTGATTCCGGACAGTATCCGACCAGATATGCCGGTCTATTGGATGTCACCATAAGAAGCAGGGTCGAGGCGGCGGA
>CAIKFI010000147.1 GCA_903826635.1 uncultured Spartobacteria bacterium
CGAACGGCCCCTTCCCAATAGGCAAAGGGGGAGAGAAGAAGCTCCTGATCGGATAATTTGGGAGTGAGTGTGAGTTCCAGCTTCTGAGAGGGAATTTTCACATCCCACGACGAGGGGTAGAGACCGCCTGTGTGAGGACTCTTCCAAGCAACATGAGGCACCATCGAGAGATCGTTGATTGTTTTTACAATGCCTTGAGGGTCACGGAGCGTTCCTGTCTGAAAGGAGGGTTTCCCTGAGGAATCACGGATTTGGAAAATCATGAGATCATCACCGCTACTCAGGTGAAGACCGGACCAGTCCCACCCAGAGTCACCCTGATCAAGTTGATTGGTGGCCCATTCGTGATCAAACCAAACAAGACCACTGACCGAGTGAACTTTTCCATCAACAATCACCGAACCCGACGCATTAAGGTGAGCGAGAGAATAATAGTGCGAGGCGTGCCCCGGCTTTGACGATTTGCTGCTGATACCATCCCTGCCATGAATGAGCGGGGACCTCTCCCCGAAAAGCGTGAGAAAGATTTCCCTGGCTTTGTCTCTACCCGGCGACGCCGCCTTGAGAATCAGTTCGCCCCGTTCATTCATTGCAAGGGACCAATCATTCATCCAAGCCACGCGTCCGGGTGGAACGGAAAAACCTGCCTCCCCAAAGGCTCCACGGGATGTGATTTGATAGGAGCGGAACGTATGGGATGTGATGTCGGTGAAAGCAAAGTGAGCAAACGGAAGTTCGGAGACCCGAAATCGAGATGATCCCGGAGGTTTCCCGTGGGGAAGGATTCCCTCCCTGAAGAATGTCAGCTGAAATCCATACTCGTTCCCCTCGGCATCTTTTAGGTTACCTGTCGCATACCACCACTCGGTCTTGAAATGATCATGCGGGCCGTGATCGCGAGGGAATTCATAGACCCATCCGGGAAGAGCTTTTTCCCAGTCCGTTGAAACAGCAACACCCTGCCGGATAGGGAGCAAAATGGACAACAGGAGCAGCGCGACCGATAACAAGACCTTTGAGAATGGGCGGAAAATTAAAAACATCATAAAGGGAGGGCTCATGAAGAATCGATACTCTTGGCTTCCCCACGACGTGGAATCTGGGCAACTAGTAGACAAACGGTTCATCGGGAGCGGCACACTCCTCGACCTTCTTTGCTTCCAAGATTGCCGTCCTGTGCCCCCCCTCCATCGGAAAGGTCGGAACACCGGTGATCCTGATCCAACCCATCTCGGAAAATTTCAGTGATCCGTTATACTTAACTGTGACTCCGACAGGCTTTGCATCCGCTGCACAGCAGGTCATGAAGAGACGGATGGCCTGAAAACGGTCTCCCTTGGGATTGCCAGTTGTGAGAGGGACAAACTGAGCGACCATCTCAACATCCTTTCCCACAAACTCCTCCCGATAGGAAGGCATCTGAACTGCATAAAGAAGATCAATGACCTGAATGGGCATCGCTTCGGGGGACGGCAGTGAAGGTGTTGAGCGAGCAGATGGTTCGGAAATAGCAATGGCTGGGACTTTGGAGGGAGCATTTTCCGGTTTTGCAGAAGGGAGATTTGCCAAGTCCTGAACGACTCCCCTGTTCTGAACGGTCGAAATCGAATATTTGGTTCCTTGTCCACAACAGATCATCACCAAAGGAAGGAGGAGAAGGAACGTTTTGACAGTCAGAAGAAATCCATCAGATGAATGATCATGGGAATGTCCAGAATGAGGCACATGAGCCGAAACAATTTCCTCACCCTGCCCGTGATGATCATGTGCCGTGCAACAATCATGATGCTCCTGATGGGATCCCGGGGAATCTTTGCCGTTTATGACGACCCTCCTTGTGGCAAACGCAGCCAAAATCAGGAGAAAAACACCACTCCCCAAGGTATAGGGCTGCAGTGAAGGGTGAAGATAGCTTCCCAGAAGACCACGGTAAGAGAGCCAAAGAATGCAAAATCCCCAAAGGCTCAGAAGAAGGAGATCCCGTATTGGTCTTAGAGATGACAGGAATGAGGGGTGCATCGTCACCAACCGAGGTTAAGCGTTGAGATTCTCCAGCAAAGAAGACCAATCACCAGAAAAAGTCCAAGCGCTAGAAAAACAATAAACCGTCTCGAAAAAGCAGCTCCGTAGAGAAAAAGAAGTTTGAAGTCCATCATGGGCCCGAAGACCAGGAAGGCCAACTTGGCTGCCATCGGAAAGGTTGTCAGAGTGGCCGCAATAAAGGCATCGGTGGTGCTGCAGACCGAGAGAACCGAGGCAAGCCCCATGAGTGAAGCGATGGCGAGCACGGGATGGGCGGCAAGAGGAAGGATGATCTCCTGGTTCACTGCCGTGCTGAACAGTGAAGCCGCCGCCGCACCGAGCACGAAATAGACAGCGACATCCAGAAAATCCTTGGTCGCCACAGTCGCCGTGTTCTGAAACCTGTCTAGGATCGTGCGGGACTCCTCATGACGGTGATGAGGAGTCCCTTCTGAAGTGACGACGCCGGATCTAAGAATGGACTTGGGGGAAAAGCAATTCGCAACCCAACCGGCCAGTATCGCAACAAAGAGACCAAGCAGAAATCGGAGCGATGCCATTTCCCACGCAGCCTGTCCACGAAATGCTGCCAAGGTGCTGAGAATGACAAGCGGATTCACGATCGGGGCAGCCAGCATGTAGGTGACACCGCAGGAAACAGGCAACCCCTTTCGCATCAAGCGGCGGACGACCGGAACAATGCCACACTCACAAACGGGGAAGATGACTCCGAGTAGTCCGCTTGTCACGACGGCCAACCGTGGATCTCTCGGCAGAAGTCGAGTCATCAGCGATTGGGGCAGAAATTCCTCCAGTATCCCTGAGAGGATGGCACCCCCGAGAAGGAATGGCACTCCCTCCAGCAGAATACTCAGGAAGGCATATTCAAAGTCCGGAAGACTAAAATGGAACCAACCCACAGCTAAATGCACCCCATTAAAATAACACAAAGCCGGGAGAAGTCATCCCCCGGCTTTGTCCAACTCTTGATCGCAACAGGGGCAGTCACTGCCTCCGTATGCATTGCTTTTTAGAGGGAACGGGCGGCATTCACGACGGCTTCCGCAGTCATACCGAGTTCCTTCAGAACAGTTGCCCCCGGTGCACTCAAACCGAAGCGGTCGATTGCAACAGTCTTGCCGTCCAGTCCCACGAAACGGAACCAAGGTTCGGAAATTCCGGCCTCAATGGAAACCCGCTTGCGGCAAGCCGATGGAAGGATCTCCTCTTTATAGGCGGCATCCTGACGATCGAAGCGCTCCATGCAGGGCATGGAAACCACACGGACACCTGCTCCAAGGAGCGTAGCAGCCTCCAGCGCCACGCTAAGTTCACTGCCGCAGGAGAGGATAATCATTTCGAGAGGTGCCGATTCCTTTCGGGCGACATAGGCACCACGGAAAACTCCGTTACGTCGAACGTCCACGGGGATTTCCTTCAGATTGGGGACATTCTGACGGCACAATGCGAGAAGCGTCGGGCCATCAGTGCGCTCCAGAGCAGCGGCGAAGGCTCCTACCGTCTCCTCGGGATCTGCGGGACGAATGACATCCAAACCGGGAATCGCCCGCAGGGCGGCGACAGTCTCGACGGGTTCGTGCGTCGGACCATCTTCACCGACGGCTACGGAGTCGTGGGTGAAGATATACGTGGTGGGTAATTTGGAGAGAGCCGCCACGCGGATGGAAGGGCGTCCGTAATCGCTGAAGACGAGGAAGGTAGCCCCGGCAATGCGGAAAATTCCGTCATAGGCATAGCCATTCAGGATGGCGCACATGGCGTGCTCCCGGATGCCGAAGTGAATGTTGCGTCCCTCGTTGTTCTGGCTGGTGAAATCTCCACCCCCTTCAATGTAGTTGAGGGTCGAACCGAACAGATCGGCGCTTCCACTCACAAGAAGAGGCATGGCCTTGGAAATCGGCTGCAGGGCAATGCTTCCAGCCTTGCGGGTGGCGATTGACTCATCTTCCTTGAAGACAGGAACCGCGGAGAGGAGATCGGGAATCGTTTGGTTGATCCCGCCGGCAAGCAGGGCCGCAAGCTCCACATTTGCGGCGCTCCATGCGGCGAACTCATTTTGCCAGGCAGCATGTGCCTCCGCACGCTTCGCCTTCAGGTCGGTAAAATACGAGGCAACCTCTGGGGAGATGAAGAATTTTTCGTCGGGAAGCCCGAGTCCCTTGCGGGCCTCGTCCGAGAATTTCACCCCGGCCTCTCCGTGCGCCTTGTTGGTTCCTTCGACCTGTGGAATCCCCTTACCGATGATCGTCTTGCAGATGATCATGTGAGGCTTACCCTTGATGGATTTTGCCTTGTTGAAAGCAGCGAGGATCTCATCCAAGTTGTGACCATCGATCATCTGAACATGCCAACCATAGGCAGCGTAACGGGCTCCGACATCCTCGCTCTGGCTCACGTTGAGCATCGCATCGAGGGTGACATTGTTGGAATCGAAAAAGACAATCAGGTTATCGAGACCAAGATGACCGGCGAGAGAGGAGGCCTCGCCGGAGACACCCTCCTGAAGGCAACCATCACCGCAAAGAACCACGACATGATTGTTGAAAATGGTGTGCTGGGGAGTATTGAAATGCGCGGCGGCCATTTTCTGGGACATTGCGAATCCGACACCGTTGGCCACACCCTGACCGAGAGGACCGGTCGTGGCCTCCACTCCAGGAGTCTCGTGGAACTCCGGATGCCCGGGCGTGATGCTGTGGAGTTGACGAAATTTCTTCAACTCATCCAGAGGGAGATCGAATCCGGAGAGATGGAGCCATGCATAGAGGAACATGCTGCCGTGTCCGGCTGAAAGAATGAAGCGGTCACGATTCAGCCAGCGAGGATTCGAAGGATCGATTTGAAGGGCCTCACCGAAGAGAACGGCACCGATATCGGCAGATCCGAGGGGAAGTCCAAGGTGACCTGACTTACAGGCCGTGACGGCGTCGATGGCAAGTCCGCGCGCATCGCGGGCGGCAAGTTGAAGAATGTCTTTATTCATAAAATGTGCTGCCTAGAACACCCTTACGGCATCATTTTGGCAAGCATTCAGCTTGGAAATATTGCACCCTCACCGGGCACCCTTCCAAGAAGGACGATCAAACCGGGATGGGTTGCTGCTGGGTCAGGCAATGGAAGGCACCAAGACCCCAGATCAATTCACGGCAATCGATCGGAAGGACCCTCCTCTCGGGAAAAAGACTGGAAAGGATCGAGACCGCAACCTGATCCGAGTCCCCTCCGAATGTGGGCAAAAGGATACACGCGTTGGCAATGTAGAAGTTAGCGTGACTGGCAGGGAGTCTTAATCCTTCACGCTCGATCCGGGGAGGCATCGGCATCTCGATAATGCTCAACAGCGAGTCATCACTCAGTCGCATCGACCGAAGGCGCTCCAGATTAGCTTGGAGTGGGTCATGATTGGGATCGGAGGAATCGGGTTCGACAACGGTGACAACCGTGGACTTGGAGACAAACCTTGTGATGTCATCGACATGACCATCCGTGTCATCCCCTTCGATCCCGTCGCCAAGCCAGAGAATCTGCTCCACTCCCAGATAGTCACGCAACCCCTGTTCAATGCTCTCCCGGTCCAAGGACGGGTTACGGTTTGGATTGAGAAGGCAGGACTCTGTGGTCAACAAGGCACCTGCCCCGTTGCAGTCGATCGAACCTCCCTCAAGAATAAAACCGGGTTGAAAAAGAGGATATCCAAACAGTGAAGAAATTTTCGTCGGCACGACATCATCCTCTCCGAAAGGGGGGTATTTCCCCCCCCAGGCGTTGTAGCCGAAATCATTGACAGCCAGACTTGGTGCATCGCTTCGAGTGACAAAAACCGGCCCATGGTCCCTGCACCAAGGTTCATTGGTGGGAATATTGAAGAACTCGACCCGCTCCATGGGGGCGTGGTTTGAAAGCAATCCCCTGACCTCCCGTTCCTGCTCGATACCGGAAATGTTGATCCGAAGGATTTCCGACTCGGCAATCGCAGTAGCCATGGAGACAAGGGTGGGAAGCACCCTGTCATAACTGTCGGGGAAACTTTGTCCGGAGCGATGGGGCCAGGAAATCCAGGTGGCCTCATGACTCTCCCACTCGGCAGGCATGGCATACCCGCCGGCACGAGGAGTTGGTGGCGTCTCCGACACGCTTCAGATTGTCTGAGATAGGAAAACCGAAACTTAGGCAGCCAGTAGCTTTTCCAACAGTGCTGCCTTGGAGGAGAGGCCGGTCATCCGCTCGGCGAGCACGCCGTTTTTGAAAATCATGAGGGTCGGAATCGCCGTGATGCGGTGAGTGCCGGCGACTCCGGCCGCATCATCCACATTGACCTTCGCAACGGATACTTTACCGGTAAGCTCCTTGGCGAGTTCTTCGATGATCGGGGCGATCATCCTGCAAGGACCGCACCAAGGCGCCCAGAAATCGACCAACAGGACCGGAGAGGAAGCGACCGCTTGATCAAAGGTCGTATCGTTGAGTTCAAGGACATGTTCGGAAGCCATTTTGTTTCTATTTGGTTAAGGGTTGTTTTTAAAAAAGAGGGATTGGTAAACCATTAAGAGACGAGAGTCCAAACCTGAACAGCCAAAGCGATCAGAGCAAGAACAACGGCACCAATTGTCAGGACCAGGTCACGATCCTCCCTGACCTCGGCTGGTGTTTCAGCGGCACCTCTGGCTTTTGAGATTGCAGAAGCAGGATCAGCAGGGGTTGTGGTTTGCAGTTTGATCGCGACCTTTGGAGCTTGTTTGGTCGTCGGGATGCTTGTGGAGGCAGACGAGGGAACAGCGGGAGTTGCAAGAGGTGAAGATGGCCCCGATGCCTTCGCTTCAGGTTGAATGGGTGGCAGAACGGCGGGCTTAGGTCCGGAGGCAAGCGTAACTGGAGGAGCCGGGGTTGCTGGAATAGAGGAAGAAACGGGAGGAACAAGTGGCCCCGGAGGTTTCAAGCCTCCTGGTGAGGGTGTTCCGGAGAGAACCGGCTTGGGAGGAAGCTTGAGAGGTGGCAGCTTCACGGGACCCGGCGGGATCGGTGCCAGCTTGGGACTTTCGGAAGATGGGGAGTCATTCAAGGGGTCGCTCATAGTGATAGAATTTGGTAAGAGGTGGGAGGCTACCTGTCAATGATTCAGACAGTCCGTCACCAGCACCGTGAATTTCCCACGGCAAGGGACCTCCCTGTCATTGTTGATCGTGATTCGTTCCGGCAGTTTTCACGGAGTGAAGCAATGAGGTGAAATCCTGAAGAATATTGATGGCCTCATGCCGGATGGGATCGGGCGCGACCGCCGCCGTATCCGAATCGTCCTCCTGATCCTCCCCATCATCGGAGATCTTGGGAGTCGCCTCCTTCACCTTTTTATCCTGTTTCTTTTTGGCGGTGACGAGAGGCAGGACCGGCTTATCCACCGTATCGAGCGTCACCTCGTAGGCGACAGGCTCCACCACGGGATTCTTTTTTCTCTCGGCAACACGCTCTTTCTTTCGGGCTTTTTCCTTTGCAAGTTCCTCTTTCCTGACCTTTTCACTCAACGACAGGACATTCTGGTCGAGCCTCTGCCTGAGAATCTTCATGTCTTCCTGGATAAAATGAAACTCGGGTTCCTTGGCCACGCGGGACTCGGAATGCTGGCGGAGGGAATCGATGAAGGGTGCCGTGAAGTTGAATTTTTTGATCGATTGGGGATCAACCTCGTCGTAAGCAAGGGGATTGGGAAGCGATCCCTCGCCGATTTCCGGTGTATCGGTCGTCGAGGGAATGACAATGTCCGAAATCACTCCACGGTGTTGCGTTGATCCACCGGAGACCCGGTAGAATTTTTGAATGGTCAGTTTGAGAGATCCGGCATCGGAGGACTGGGAGTGAAAAATAGGCATGAACTTCCCGACATCTAGAAGGGTTTGAACAGTCCCCTTCCCAAAACTCCTCTGGTCTCCGACAATAACAGCCCTTCCATAATCCTGAAGAGCCGCAGCAAAAATCTCACTGGCCGAGGCACTCAGACGATTTGCAAGCACCACGACGGGCCCTGAGTAAAAAGGTTGCACTTCATTGTCCTCGGAAACGGTAACGCGACCATTGGAGTCCTTGGCTTGGACAACGGGGCCAGGTCCGACAAAGAGTCCGGTCAGATTGATGGCCTCCTCCAGGGACCCCCCACCGTCACGCCTGAGATCGATGACAAGCCCTTCGATCCCTTCTTTTTTCATTCGCTCCAGGATGCGACGGACATCCTTTGTGGTGCTTTTTGCATCCCCTTGCCCATGCCTCTCCATTTCTGCATAAAAAGAGGGAACTGTAAGCCAGCCAATACGTTGTGTTTTACCATCGGCATCTTTGGCATCGATCACCTCACCCTTGGCCTCGGATTCCTTGAGTTTCACCTCGTCACGGGTGATCTCGATGACGGTCCTTTTTGAAGGGTCCGTCGCGTTTGCCGGAATGACCTGAAGTCTGACAAGGCTTCCCTTGGCCCCCCTGATCTTTTCAACAACCTTATCGAGTTTCAAATCAACCACATCCTCAAAGGGCTCTTTGCCCTGGGCAACGGCGGCAACCCTGTCATTTGCTTTCAATCTCCCGTCCTTGTCGGCCGGACCTCCGGGAACGACTTCGACGATTCTGGCATAACCATCATCAGGCCTGAGGACGGCACCTATGCCGACCAGTGAGAGCTTCATCTGGATATTAAAATTCTCCATGTCGGAGGGACTCATATATTCGGAATGCGGATCGTAACTCTCTGACAATGCGATGAGGAATGTCCTGATCACATCCTCGTCATTCTGCTCCATGATATCCTTTCGGAACTGCTCGTAACGCTTCGTGACGACCTTTGGGGGTGGGTTGACGGGGTGTTCGTTGAGATGCTCTTGGAGAAGTTCGGCCTCGATCCTGTCAGCCCACAACTTGTCTGCTTCCTCGGTATTAGCGGGCCATGGTGCTTTCTTGCGGTCGATTTGAACGGTTTTATTGCTGGAAAAATCATGGGGCATTGCAGCGATGGCCTTGTTTTTGGCAACCCGCTCTTCAACCCGCTCACGGAAGCGAGTGAAGATTTCCCGAGGTGCTGTCAGGTCACCTTGGAGAATCGACCCGGAGAGACTCGGTGCGAATCGATCCATAAACTCATCCACATCACCGGACGTCAGATAGAGGTGATTGTAGTCCAAGAGTTGAAAATAGTTCTTAAGAACCCTCTGGGACATCGTTTGATCGGGTTCGGACTCGGGGTGAGGAGGCGTTTTCTCCGAGAGGGAGAGAGGATGAAGGTAGTGACCCTGCTCCAGCATCCGGGCAACCGTCGCGGCAACGGGCCCCATGTCGGTTGGTGTCTTGTTGGTTGGTGTCTTGTTGGTGTCCCCCGCACAGAAAAGACTGACGGAACAGAGCATCGGGGCCAGCACCCCCAAGGCAGGGAAAATCTGAGTGAATTTTCTGAAACTTCTAACCATGGGTTCCGTTAAGGTTGCAGAGGGTGAGGAAAAAGGCAAACTTCATGACATGAGTTTTCTTAAGACACACGACACCCCGAAAATGTTCACCGGTGGCTCCGTGGAGACGAACTCTTATCTTTTCAGCTGCCCGGGGGGCAATCTTCTCATCGATGCTCCTGAGGGGGCTGATGAAGCTTTCAAGGAATCGAAAATCTCACTTCTCTTCCTGACCCACGGCCATTTTGACCATGTCTGGGACGCGGCGAAGATTGTCCGCAATCATGGCTGCCCGGTATTCATGCACGGCATTACCGAGGCGATGATGGCCGACAGGAACCTCCTCAGAAGATTCGGTATGGATCTCGAGGTTGAACCTGTCCTCGCGAATGAAAGGATAGAGGAAGGAAAATACTCTTTTTTGGGGCGGGATTTCGAGGTCTTTGAGGTCCCTGGTCATTGCCCGGGAAGCCTTTGCCTGCTTTCACTCGGTAACGGCAATCAATCCGGTGAACTCTTCGGTGGGGATGTTCTTTTTGCAGGAGGCGTCGGGCGCTGGGATCTGCCGGGAGGAGACCGCGAGATCCTTCTTTCGGGTATTCACACAAAACTCATGCCCCTTTCCGGGGAAACCGTTGTCTACCCGGGGCATGGACCTTCGACAACCATCGGCAGGGAAAAAGTTGCCAATCCCTACTTACAGGTCATTTCGCGGTAACTTTAGTCAGGCTCTTGACCTCAAAGACCTCCTCATTGATTAAAATTCAGAATGCATCACGGCGCTCGACAGTTGCCGCATTCTCCACTTAAAAAAAACCATGCCCTCTTTTGCATTTGTAGCCCTTGATGCCCAAGGGCAGCAGGTCAGTGATTACCTTGATGCGGCCAACCAACCGGAAGCCATCAATGCGCTGCGTGCCCGCGGCCTTTTTCCCACCAGCCTGAAGGAGGAATCCCCGGGCATCTTCTCCTCGGACTCAAAGTCGGGAACCAAGAATGAAAAGACCTCGAAGACATCTTTTAGAATTCCGTTCCTCGAACGAAAGACCATCAAAGGGAAGACCCTCATGATCTTCACCCGCCAGTTGGCGACATTGATCGACGCCGGCCTTCCCCTGTTGAGGGGCCTTACCGTGCTCGGCAAACAGGAGCCAGACCCTCTTCTCAAGAAGACAATCTCCCAGATCTCTGACTCCGTCCAGGGCGGCGGTACCTTCAGCGATGGTCTGGCAGGTCATCCCAGAATCTTCAACAAGCTCTATGTGAATATGGTCCGTGCCGGAGAACTTGGAGGTGTTTTGGAAATCGTTCTGAACCGACTCGCCGAGTTCACGGAAAAGGCCCAGAAGGTGAAAGGCAAGGTCACCTCGGCAATGTATTATCCGGCCATCGTCTTAGTCATTGCGATCCTGATCATGGGATTCCTGCTGGTATTCATCGTTCCAAAATTCGAACAGATTTTTACCGACATGCTGGGAGGGAAACCCCTGCCCCTCCTCACTCAGATCGTTGTCGGGGCAAGCAGGTTCGTCCAGCAGAACCTCTTCTGGATCATCCTTGGTGCCGGATCCTTCATTGCAGGTGTCAAATACCTCCTGGCCACCCCGAAAGGATCCCTCTTCTTCGACACCTTCATGCTGAAGGCTCCCATTTTCGGGGATCTGACACGCAAGAATGCGATTTCCAGATTCTCCCGGACTCTAGGAACTCTTGTCACAAGTGGAGTTCCCATCCTTCAAGCCCTGAACATCACCAAGGAAACGGCGGGCAACGCCATCATCTCCAACGCCATTGCCAAAATCCATGACAGCGTGAGGGAGGGCGAGACCATCGTTCGCCCAATGGAGGCTAGCGGTGTCTTCCCACCCATGGTGATCAGCATGGTGGATGTCGGTGAAGAGACCGGACAACTTCCGGACATGCTGCTTAAAGTGGCCGATCTTTACGACGACGAGGTGGACAATGCGGTGGCTGGACTCACCTCGCTGATGGAGCCTGTCATGATCGTCTTTCTGGCCGTCATCGTCGGCACGATTGTCATCGCACTTTTCCTTCCTCTCATCGGCATTATCAGCGGCATGCAGTCTCAATAATGACTCCCGGAATCAACCGCTTTTCGATGGTCGCCAGGAACCACATGGCCGCATTCACCATCATTGAATTGATGGTGGTCATCACCATCATTTCCATCCTTGCCGGACTTGTTCTTTCCACGGCGGGATACGTCCAGAGAAAAGGAGCTACATCTCGGGCCACGGGAGAGATCGCAGCAATGGCAGCCGCTCTGGAGAACTACAAGGCAGATAACGGGGATTACCCCTTAAACAGTAACTCCGGCAATAATACTGCACTTCTCAACGCCCTGATGCCCAACAACGGCGGGAAGATCTATTATGAGTTCAAGACGAACTCGATCACCAATAACGAGATAGTTGATCCTTGGGGCTGGCCATTAATTTATTACTACGTTTACACAA
>CAIKFI010000148.1 GCA_903826635.1 uncultured Spartobacteria bacterium
AAGGATCAGGGGAGGCCATGCAAAAGATCCCGTCACGGCAATCCATGCGCCCACGGGCGATGCCGAGAGGGCAAGCCCCAGAAAAAACTGTGCCGCATGGGTAAAGCGCTTCGTCAGGGAGTAGAGAAAGATGAGCCCGAGTGCCACCGGCGAGAGTAGAAAACAGACCCTGTTGATAAAAAACGTCGTTGCGATAAAAAGCAGCGCACTGATCAGACACGTTGCGATCGCAACCGACTTCCCGAGGAGTTTGTGCCGTCCTGCGGTCCTAGGATTACGCTTGTCGATTTCCCAATCAGCGATGCGATTAAAGGTCATGGCCGCCATGCGCGCGAGAACCATGCAGAGTAGGATGAGGAGAAAAAGCCTCCAACCAGGCCATCCTCCACGGGATCCCGATGCCACCACCATGGATCCCAAGGCAAACGGAAGGGCGAAAACCGTGTGCGAAAACCGGATAAAGGTGAGGAAACGGGAGAGGAAGGACATGGGTGATAAGACCTGAAGTCTGAGGAAAAAACAGCCCTTTGATGAACTTCGGACCCTTTAGGTTTCAGGTCTCAAGTTTCATCCTTTTCCCCATCCTACTTGATCCTACTTGCTTCCCGGCTTGATTGCAGGGATGCCAATGAGATCCGGGGGAAGTGCATCCTCGGGAAAGGTCTCGGGAGACATCTTAACAAGGCTCACAAAAGGAGCACCGAAGTCGGGAAGATTACCCCCGCTCCGATCGACGATAGCTCCAATCCCCACAACCACCCCACCCAGACCGCGGATGATATCAATCGTCTCCTGCACGCGACCACCTCGGGTCACCACATCCTCGGCGATGAGGAACCGCTCCCCGTGAGCAACCTCGAAGCGGCGCATCACGAGCCCCCCGTTGCCGTCCTTCTCAACAAAGATATGACGGGTCCCGAGATGCCGAGCGACTTCCTGTCCGACAATAATACCACCAACGGCTGGCGAAACGATGGTCGGCATTATTCCGTCCACTTCGGTATG
Source organism: uncultured Spartobacteria bacterium (assembly GCA_903826635.1). Taxonomy (GTDB): domain Bacteria; phylum Verrucomicrobiota; class Verrucomicrobiia; order Chthoniobacterales; family UBA6821; genus UBA6821. The sequence goes on from CAIKFI010000148.1 coordinate 1,006, forward strand.
ATAGGGACGCAACCGTTCGGCCAATTCTCCACAGACCTTGGCCGCAACTGGCGCATCCTGAAGCAGCAGGGCACACTGGAAAAACTCTCGGCTGTGAAGGCCGGAACGTAGGACAAAGTGCCCGTGGAGCAGGGCTCCTGTCTTTTTAAAGAGGTTCAGTACGTCGGTCATTGGGAAATAGGGGTTAGATTAAAGGTTATGGGATGGTTAGGGCAGAGGCCGGAGCATTGATGACCTCGGAAAGAGGAACTCTCTTGGTGTCTCATCTTTCAATTTTCTTCTGTTCTCTGAGGTGCCCCGACAAAAGAAATACCCCGCTGCTGGCGATCAAGAAACTCCTTGGCAAGGAGACGATAGGCTGTCGCACCCGCTCCCTTGGGATCGTATTCAAGGATCGTCTGGCTGAAACTGGGGGCTTCACTGATGCGCACGGAACGGGGGATGGCGGCGTTGAAAACGACTTCTTCGAAATGGGAGCGAACATCCCTCACGACAGCGGCACTGATGTTGGTCCGGATATCAAGCATGGTCATGAGAAGCCCGCTCATGGCCAGCGACGGATTGGCTCCCGACTCCCGGATCTGCTCCATGACTCCGACAAGTTTTCCAAGTCCTTCCAGCGCATAGTATTCACACTGGATGGGAATGAGGATTTCATCAGCAGCAGTCAGCGCATTGGTCATGAGGATCCCAAGGGAGGGAGGGCAATCCATGATGATGAACTCGAACTTTCCGGAGTCCTTCACCGGTTGGAGGATGCGGCGTAACTGGCCAAGATGCCCCTCCATGCGGGCTACCTCAATCTCAGCACCAGCAAGGTCAAGATCGGCGGGGATACCATACAGGTTAGCCAGGCGGGTCTGGCAGACCAACTCTTCCATGGGGGACTGGCCGATCATGGCGGCGTAGAGACTTCCCTCCGTGCCGACCTCCAATCCCAGCGCGCTGGAGGCGTTTCCCTGCGGATCAAGATCCAAAACAAGGACGGGATGCCCCGACTCCGCAATGGCGGCCGCCAGATTCACCGAGGTCGTGGTTTTCCCAACGCCCCCCTTCTGGTTGGCAATGGCAATGACTTTTGTCTTCATGGAATTGTGATGCTCCCCCTATTGTGCCTTCCCTCCGTAGTAATCGGCAAGCCCTCGCGCAACGGCATCCGCATATTCCCGATAAATACTGGGTAACCGCACGCCACCCACATTTCTCAGGCCGGGGTAGTCTCCCAATTGAACCCGATTAAAGACGGGGCGACTGTTCATAACATAAGGCTCGCAGTAGACCACGGGGCATTCGAAAAGCCTGTTCGCCATGAGGTTCCTGATCCAGAGATAGGGATTGGGTGAGGCCGCAAGGGCATTTGCACCATGATAGGTAAAGGCAGGGAGCCCAGTTGCCGATGCAAGCGAACGAGCCACGGCATCCGAGACTCCCAATTCCTCCGCATGGGTACCTCCCAAAAGCTTCAGAAGCATGGTGTATCGTTCATCCTCATGCTGGAGTTCCTTACCCGAGATGGCTCCGCTTAGCAGCAAATGCAGGTGATTCTTATCTGTCAGGACGGGGTGCAGGGGATCCCCCCATTCCTCGGCATTGAAGTGCAGGCAAACCACCACATCGGGGCGGATCTGCCGGTTGACGATCCGGGCCCGGTTACGAATCTCACCGACACGGTAAAACAGTCGTTCGGCCTCGGATTCGATCCGTTTCCGAGTCGGTTGAATACCTCCCTCTCGGAGGGACTCCAGAGCCTCGGTTTTGAGTTTGGCGGGGCGCAGCGTTGTGGTGGCTCCGTTCTTTGAACGTGTCAGCCAGACATCCGCCCCCATGGACTCAAGGCGTGTCTTCAGTAATTTGGCCACAACCAGGGTCATCTCTCCCTCCTCGACAGGCCGACCATGACCGATCCTGAACCATCGGGACTCCATCTGCGCAAAACTTCCCCCAAGATGGCCGGGATCAATCGCAATCCTGAGAGCGTTCAGCGGCTTTCCAGGCAATGGCACGCGCTCCTTGCGGTCTTTCCAATATCTTGGGGGGGCCTTTACCGCACTTTCAGAATGCGCAAGAGGCAGAATGATGGGCGGGGATTCCAGACTGGGAGTGATCACCGCCCGGGATGGGGTGATCGAGATCCACTGCCTCCAAGAACCATCGGGAACATAGACCCTCTGCAGGAGTTGCTCAAAATTGGTGGCGGTGATCGAGCCTGCAAATCCGTTGATCGTTGACCAATCCGGCTTTTCAGCCAGTGGGCTTAGAGGGAAAGCGCTTAGGGGCGTGAAAAGGAACATCAATAAAATCACGGCGGTAAAGATCCGCTCTGCAGGCCTGAGGGGGTTAAGTTTCTTCACGCAACTTCATTTTTACATCGTCCCCGGTGCAGGTTTCGATAAAAACCGACAGATGGTAAAAATCCTTTTCCTTGGTGATGTGGTCGGTGAACCCGGCCGGACTGCGGCCTGTCGGACCGCAGGGCTTTATCTGGAAAGGGGGGACGCCGATTTCGTCGTTGTTAATGGTGAGAACGCAGCCGCGGGCAGGGGTATCACTCCGAAGTTGGCGATTGATCTGATGCGAAGCGGCATTGCGGTCATCACCTCCGGCGATCATATCTGGGATCAGAAAGAGATTTTTCCCTTTCTGGATTCGGAACCTCGCCTCCTGCGACCCGTGAACTATCCCGCCGGCACCCCGGGCAACGGCAGCATCGTCCTCGACACGGCCCACGGGCCGATCGGAGTGATGAACGTTCAGTGCAGGACTTTTATGAACAATCCGCTTGAGAACCCGTTTCTGGCAGCATCAGCGGAAGTCGAACGGATTAGGAAGGAGACTCCCGTCATCGTCGTCGACGTTCACGGGGAGACCACCAGCGAGAAGATCGCCATGGGCCGTCATCTCGATGGATTGGTGTCCCTTGTTATCGGAACCCATACCCACGTTCAGACCGCCGATGAAAAGATTCTCCCCAAAGGCACGGCCTTCCTTTGCGATGCGGGAATGTGCGGCCCGGAGGACTCCATTCTTGGCAGGGATGCGGCTGCCGTGGTGGAGCGCTTCAAAACCTCTCTGCCCGTGAAATTTCCAGTGGCACGAGGTCCATTGATGGCCTGTGGCGCCTTGATTACCGTCGATCCCTCGACGGGCAGGGCCGCCTCCATCAAAAGAGTCCTGGAGAGATACGGTGCACCCTAACACCAACTTCAAAAGGATCCTAAACTCGCTTTCCGTCCACCGGCGGCATGCTAAGGTGAAGTCCTGATGGATCCCTCAGGACCAGTTTCCGGAGAAGACAACTCCTCCGTTCCTCAAGCCAGAACCAATAAGTCGGTGCTGGTGATCGATAGTCTGCTGCGGGGATCCGCCCGTCTTCAGCGCTCCATCGCCAAGCGCTGGAGACGTCTGCGTCGCAAACCTCAAACGATCTCCGAAAGCGCCAATCTCCTTCCAACGCTTATCCAGGTTCTTGCAGCATTCACCCGCGTCGATGGGGAGATGCTCGAGGAGGAGATTGATTCCAGCCTTGGATTCCTGCGATACGATTATCCGGAGGCTGTTTATTCGGAACTCAGAAAACTCTTCAGGCAGGCACTTGAACAACAACAGGACCTTGGCGCCATGGCTTCCAAGCTCTCCATGGACCTGAGTGATGACCGGAAGATCCTCTTGGGCGTTCAACTCTACGACCTGATCACGCGATCCGGAATGAAACCCGAACAGGTGGCCGCCTACCATGAATTCATGGGAGGCCTGGGAATGGCTTCCAAGGCGATCGATATCGTTTACCAACTCAATGCGAATGAGCAGGCTGATTCGGAGTTCTTACACACCGGGGCTTCCCCCCTTGAGGTTCTTTCTTTCGGGGACCCCTCGCTTTGCGATGTGGCCCTGCGGGATTGCACGCCGGGTGAGCGACTACTGGCCTACAAGCACCACGAACTCATTATCCTGAAAAACCTGTCAACCAAGAGCCTGATCGTGCAGGGGCGCCTGCTCAAACCGCGAGATTTCTGCAGGATTTATCCCGGTCAACGCATCCTGGTAGGCGAACAGGTGATCACAAATCAGGATTTGGTCTTTTACTTCAATGCAAAGCGTAATGTGACTCTTCCCCACATCTATGTGGCGATCAACAACGAGGAGGTCCGCCTTGAGAAATCCCGGAACCGCGACAGTGATCTCGAGATCGCCTTCGGACTCAAGGTTCGGGTCATGGCTCTTCAGGACCTGAGGGCGACCCTTCGAGGAACCCCCCTTCGCAAAGGGGTCAAGGTTGACGCTCAACTGAGCGACAAGATCTTATTCCGGGACGGGGGGGAACTTGATCTTGAGGAATTGAAGAGAAGGGTCGGATCATTTGGCGGACGTTTTGTCCTCAAGGGATCCAAGACAGAATATCTCGCCTCGAATAACCCGAACAGACTCGATGATGACGACATCCTTCTCTCTCCCGGGATCGGGGGGGAAATCACCCTGAAAATCTCCTGCAATTACCTTGATAAAACCGGACATGTCGAGGTGCTCCAGGCGGACAGGCCAATCGTCGTGCGCGGCATCCCCGTGCGTGGATCGATGTCGCTGGCGGATGGGGACACCATCCGCATCGACGCGGGTCAGGTTCTGAGATGCAATTTCACGGATCGCATCATCGAGGAGGAGCGCAACATCATCAGGTCCCTTGAAGTCCGTGATTTACTATGCCGTTTCCGAAGCGGTGACACCGCCCTTGATAATTTAAACCTGAGCATCGAGCGCGGCGAGATGGTCTGCGTAATGGGCGCCAGCGGTTGTGGTAAAAGCACCCTGCTCCGCGCCTTGGCGGGGCAATTGCAACCGGTAGCCGGTGACGTCCTGCTGAACCAACTCTCCCTCTACTCGAATCTGCAGACCCTCCTTCAATACATCACCTACATCCCTCAATACGACGCCTTCGATGAACAACTCACAATCGAGGAGAACCTGAGGTTTGCCGCCGCGATCCGCGCCCCTCACCTCTCACGTCGGGAACGACAGCGCCGGATCGATGAGCGGCTCGCAGAACTTGGACTCAACGAGCGGCGACGTGAGGTCGTTGGAGGATCGGATCAGAAAGTCTTAAGCGGCGGCGAGAGGAAGCGTCTGAATATCGGGCTTGATATGGTCAGCACGGCCGATGTCTATCTTTTTGACGAACCGACGAGCGGATTGTCATCCAAAGACTCGGAGCATGTCATCGAGATCATCCGGGGCATGGCCCATAACAAAATCGTCCTCGTAACGATTCACCAACCCACGTCGAAAATCTTCCAGATGTTCCAGAAAGCCCTCTTGCTGGACAAAGGCGGCAAACTGGTCTTCTTCGGAACCCCTTCGGAAATGCTCGCCTACTTTGCAGAAGCGGAGCATGAACAACTCTTCGGAACGGAACTCGGCGGGTGCCAGGCCTGTGGCACCACGCGCCCTGAATTCGTCTTCGATGTCCTTGAAACCCCGCTTCGTGATCTTAGCGGCGACCTGATCTACGAGGAGAACAACAGGGGGCAACTTGTCCCTGCCAGGCGTTTTGCCCCGGAATATTGGAGGGACAAATTCGAGGCCTACCGCTTGATGAAGGAGGTCCAGCAACCCGCCTCCTCGCGCACCCCGATCCCGTCCGGCCCCGAATCAAGGAGCAATCTGCCCGCGCGTCTCGGAGGTTGGGAAGAACTCCGTTGGCGCGACGAACTGGGCCAGTTTCTGGTTCTCCTGCAACGGACCTTCATCAGCAAGCTCCGGAACCGGGCAAACCTTCTGACGACGCTCGTTGAGGCGCCGATGCTTGCCTTCCTGATCGGTGCCGTCCTGCGTTATTCAGAAGGTAAAAGCTATGACTTTGCCTCGGCTTTCCACATCCCCACCTATCTCTTCCTCTCCCTTGTGGTGGCCATGTTCCTGGGCCTAACCAACAGTGTGGACGACATCATCCGTGACAGGCCGATCCTTCTGCGCGAGCGTAATCTTAACGTTCGGATCGGCTATTACCTTCTCGCAAAGGCGGTCACGCTGGGACTTTTTGCAGCTGCACAGTGCGCCCTTTTCACCCTCATCGGTGACAGGATGGTCTCCATTCGAGGCTTTTACGGAATCGAGTTCACGGCACTGTTCCTGACATCACTGAGCGGCATCGCCCTTGGACTGCTGATCTCGTCCCTTGCCCGGGAGGGAAAAACCGCAGTGAACATCATCCCCGTCGTTCTCATCCCACAGATCATCCTCGGGGGAGCGCTGATCAAATACGAGGAGATGAATCGCAACCTGGATTTCATCTACTCCATCCACCAGTGGTTCAACAGGCACTCCGACACAGCCATGGAGCCCCGAAGTGATCTTCAGGTTCCCCTCATCTGCGAATTCATGCCGATGCGATGGTCTTACGAGGGAATCATCTTCGCTCAGGCAAAACTGAACCCACTGGCCCTGCGTCAGGCGCGGATCCAGACACAGATCAACCGTCTCGTATCCATCAAAAAACCGACCAACCAACAGCAGGATCGCCTAGACGACCTCAAGGACCTGCTTGCGATCCTTAGTGGGCTGGAGGCCGGCAGCCCAAACAATCTGGACAAAAGGATGGAACGGATCGACAGGGTGATCGCGGGGGGTGTTTTCAACCGTGACGAACTGCTTGGCGAGCGGGGCGGAATTACCGCCGAGCAACTCTACACCAATCGCAAAGTTCTGGACTTGGTCTCGAAGGCGGAAATGGAACAGGCGGATTATCGTGACAACCGACACCCCAATGTTTTCTTCGGTCCGGTAAAAAACTATTTCGGACTCTCCATTCCGATCCTCTGGTTCAATGCAGGCGTCATGATCGCCTCTAGCCTTATCATCTTCGTCATTCTCTATTATATTCTAAGAAGGCAGATTCGACTAACGAAAACCTGACCCCTTGACGATGAGGAATGAACTGATCCCGCTTGAAGACACTTGGATTGATGTCGTTAAAAAATCCTTCAGAGGA
>CAIKFI010000149.1 GCA_903826635.1 uncultured Spartobacteria bacterium
AAACTTCAGGCCGGAACCCACCAAAAAAACTGTACTCCCCAACAGAAAAAACTTGAATGACTACATGCCTGCCTCTTGTGGCAAAACCCATCATCCTTTTCCCCAAAAGATGATGGGTTTTTCTTTGCCTAGGGATAGCCGGGTTGGTCGCGATGAACTCTGAAATAAGGCTTCCGTGCTTGCATCCAAGATACTGAACTCGCTCAAATGTTTTTGAACGATTATGAAAAAATATCTATGCGACAACGATTTGGATAATAACACTCAGCCCCATATCAACAATGTACCGTTTGCTCCATCACCTTATCGTCGCCCTGATCTTTCTGGGATCAGCACTCACCCTGCGTGCGACGTCAACTGCAGTCTCTGGACCTACTCCAACTTTGGAGCAACGTGCCGACTATGCCGACGCGGAACGCAATAATTCCGATCCTTCCTCGACCGGCATCATGCCTGCGGCCTCTCCAGCCCATACGGCTTGGATGATGGTCTCAGCAGCATTGGTTCTCTTTATGACACTCCCCGGCCTCGTGCTTTTCTACGGTGGTCTTGTTCGTCAGAAAAATGTCCTCTCCATGGCCGCCGTCTGTCTCGGCCTCACTGCGATTATAGCCGTAATTTGGTGGTCCGTTGGCTACAGTCTGGTTTTCGGCAAGAGCTTCGCTGCTGAAGGTGCATCGAACCTTGCGCATGCTATCAGCCCATTCCTTGGAGGAACCGAATACTTTTTTCTGAGAAATGTAGACTCCTCTCCCAATACAGATTACGCGTTCTGGATCCCCCAGAGCGTCTTTTGCGTCTTTCAGCTTACCTTTGCGATCATTACTCCTGTACTTATCTTTGGCGCCTCCGCAGAGCGCATGAAGTTCACATCGGTCGTCGTCTTTTCATTTCTCTGGTTCTTTCTGGTTTATGTGCCACTCACCCACATGGTCTGGGGGGCTACGGGACTCATGAACGGTGTGTGGAATCCGAAGGCACCTATCCCTGCGATTGATTTCGCGGGCGGTATGGTTGTTGAGATGGCTTGCGGCTGGTCTGCACTGGTTCTGTGTTTGATTCTTGGAAAACGTCATGGCTATGGCCGTGAGCCTATGATGCCTCATAGTATGGTGCTCGCTTCTGTAGGTACTGGCATTCTTTGGATAGGATGGTACGGATTCAATGCGGGAAGTGCCCTCGCAGCCGATGGTATTGCCGCAAATGCATTTCTCACAACGACCTTAGCGGGTGCTGCGGCTAGTCTTGTATGGCCGCTCATTGAGTTCCTACAACGCGGAAAACCCAGCGTTCTGGGCTTTTGCTCAGGAGCGGTAGCAGGTCTTGTAGGTATTACCCCAGCCTGCGGATTTGTGAATGCTGGCGGTGCTATTATCGTCGGAGCCACTGCCAGTTTGATCTCCTATCTGGCCTGCACTATCCTAAAGCGGACGTTTCGATATGACGATACGCTCGACGTTTTTGGCGTCCATGGAGTGGCCGGGACAGTTGGTCTTATACTCACAGGCATTCTGGCAACATCCGTTGTCAATCCTAATCTCATAGGCGCCGCTGCTTCCTCCAATGGATTAAAAGCGGCATTAGAAACCCATACACTTTGGCTCGTGCAGTTGAAGGCCATTGGGATTACCCTCCTGCTCTTAATTCCTGCAACACTCATAATTACACTCATTGTCCGCTCGCTGCTCGGATTAAGGCCAACGGGAGAAATTGAATCACAAGGCTTGGATATTCATGACCATGGCGAGGAAGGATATACCATGAACGGCTAATCGACGTCTTTTCAATCGAGATTCTTAAAAAACATGAAACCTATCGAAGCTTATGAAAAAAATCGAAGCAATCATCAAACCCTTCAAGCTTGAAGAGGTCAAAGACGCCCTCCATGAACTGGGGATCGAAGGCATGACGGTGACCGAAGTCAAAGGCTTCGGTCGCCAGAAGGGCCACACCGAGATCTATCGCGGCAGTGAGTATACGGTAGACTTCCTTCCCAAGATCAAGGTCGAGATCATCCTTGCAGACGGGGCTGTCGAGGGCGCCGTAGCAGCCATTGTCAAGACAGCCAAGACGGGAAAGATCGGTGACGGGAAGGTCTTTGTCCTGCCCGTGGAGAATGCGATAAGGATCCGCACGGAAGAAAGCGGAGATAAGGCGGTTTAGCGGCGGATCGTTTTATTAATGACCCATCACCTCCCGGCAATGGGCGGGGATGGGTTTTTCTTTACCTAGGCAGCCTTTTGGCGACTTTTCATCCTTTAGGTTTGGAAATGACTACGTGAGGAAAATCAGGGATAAAACTGCCATGGCATTTACTGAGGATGAAGTTGCAGCATTCACAGAGCAAATCGAGCGGATCCTCTGGACCCATCGCCGACCTCCTCTTCACCTGAGAAACATGGTCAGGGAAGGGCAGAGCATCGAAGGGAATGAGATAGAAATCTTTGAATGGAGGCCCTATTTCAGAGACAAGTCCCAGTGGATCAAGAGTGCTGTTGCAATGACCAAGTATGTGCGAAGTAGAGATGTCTGGAAGGTCTACTGGAGGAGAGGAGACGGTAATTGGCATCCCTATGAACCGTGCCCTGAAACCTCCTCATTAGAAGAGTGGCTCCATCTGGTCAATGACGACGAACATGGGTGCTTTTGGGGGTAAATCGCGAGCCGATCAATCTGCTTAGGAATACATGGCAACTCTGGAGCAAGCCTTAGTCGAAGGCAAAATAGGTACGTTTGCATCTTTCATTGCTGAGGAAATAAAAGAGTCGTTTTCCCTTCCATCATCCTCAATCCGCGTCGATTGATGCTCTTGGAAAAAGTGATCTTCCCCCTTTAGCGAGCTGGGATAATCCCTCCACTGATCATCGGGCAATACCGTTTCAAAGATATCGAGATCGTGGAGGGTAAGCACTCAGTCCATTGTAACCCGCGTTGTAACCCGACGGTAGAAAACAGGCTCATTTGGGCACTACTCCAGTCGCACCTCAATCGCCCAGGGATCCAGTTTTTATAAGCCTCAGTGCATGAAAGTCTGCTCAAGTCCGTTTCGTCAAAAAACCTAGGGACTGCTTATTGACGAGATGCTCTACCAACTGAGCTAAAGAGGCGTGAGTAATCGAACTTTCAAAATGCCGATTTTACCGGCTATGGGAAGAGAGACCCAACTCCCCCTTCTTTAAAGAGGTGTCTGGATCCCTTCCGTAGGCATCATGCCTCTCCTTGCAAGGATCCGCTGGATGGCGCCCCTCACCTCGTCATCCGGGATCTTTCCCATTTCGCCATGACGCTGCTCAAGGGGGCCGGACGGCTTAGGAAGTTCCACCACCTCATGCCCCACATCCCTGCTACCATCTCCGATGGGACCGATCAGTGCTCCCGGACTTGCGTAATGGAGAATGGCCAGTGCGGGACATCCTGCAGCATAGGCCATGAAGAGGACTCCAGTATCGGTGCTAACGAGCATGAGTGAACTCTTCAGCAAGGCACCTGTTTCCTCAAGGGTGGTCTTGTTGCAGAGATTAATTGCACCAGAACAGGCCGACTCGATCTCCCTCGCCGCAGGCTCATTATCCCAGCCCCCAGTGAGAACGACCTTCACCCGGAAGTTTTGCTGAAGCCACTGGATATTCCGGATATAGGATTCGACAGGCCAATTGCGCCAAGCCCGGCTTCTGCCTCCACCCGTTTGAAAAATGACATAGGGCTGATCGATCCATTCCGAAAAGCGCCCTCGCATGGCCTCCATTTCAGATGCCTTCGCTTGGTAAACCATCGTCGAAGCATCCTCAACTCCTCCTGCGGCGTGCGCGATGGCCGCACCAAGTCGAAGAATATGACCCTCCTTGGGTAGGGGCACTCCGTGGGATAAAAGAAATCCGTAGCTTCCACATCTCCAGCCTCCCCCAAAGAGTGCCCGCCTGTTGATGCAGTAGGCAATGGGCACAACCTCGGGATTGATGTTCAGCAGAACGACCAAATCGGGGCGATGTCGGCGAAAGCGCCAAAGAAGATGGATTGCATACAGAGGTGACTTCCCATACGGCACTACCTCATCGACATCGGGATCATGCAAAAAGACGGTCTTCCTCTTACGATGCACACAGACAATGATCCGCGCCTGCGGATACGCACCCTTCAAGCTTCTAACGGCCGCCGTATCGAAGAGGGCATCCCCGATTCCCGTCGTGCTGAATATGAGAATGGACTCGGGATGCTTCGGAAGATCACCCGGAGTCGGCGGAAAAACCGCCGCAAGCACTCGGAATGTCGATTCCGTGATGAACTGGGTGAAACGTTTCCACATGAGCATTCACTATGCCGAGAATTTCGCAGGGAACCAAGCCCAACGGGGAGATGGCGGTGGGGGTGGGATTTCCTTGGGACATGCCCAAGGTGCTACAGTTTGGCTGCGCCACGAAAGTTTGCCGCTCATCGCGGCTTGGTGATCAGCCTCTAATTTGCGGGTCAGAGGACCATTTTATGAGGTTCTACAGGGTACTTAAGCAAAACTAGCACCGACACGTCGAATACCAAAAATTACCCACGAGGGACACTTTTAGGGACACCTCGGGACACCTTTTTTGCCCTCGGGACCCTCCTTAGCCGGCTTATCCCTGCATGATAAAGAGGAAAGGCCCCTCCCTCTCCAAGGTCTTTGGAGCCATCGAACGCTTCCGATACCCTCCTCCTAGGGGACCACGTTCACACCCTTGATACCGAAAGCCTTTGCGGCGGCCAGCAAGTGGCCATCATTGCTATGGATCTTCTTGAAGCCATGCTGCGCGGCACACGCCAGATGGAGCGCGTCCGCCGAGCGCAGATAGACCGACGGCGTGAGCTTTCTGAACCGATGCGTCACGTCGGTGAGCAACTCCTGATTCACAGATAGCCAGCTCCAGATCCCATTTATCTCGTCCAGATCGAACTGTTTCCAGAGGAGGCGGAATTCGGCAGGGGTGATCGATTTCTGGCGAAGGTTCCGGTGAAAGGTGGCAGCCAGCTCGATACGCCCATACTCACTGCAAACTACCCTGCCATCTTCGGCAGCAAGCTCCTTCACCTCAGGGCTTCCGTGCTCATTGAGATAGCACTTCGCCAGATAGGCCGTATCAAAATAGATCATCCTCTGTCCCGGTCGTCTGAGATAAAGCGAGCCGAATCCATCTCTCGACGCGGCATCCTGGCAAAACCCTTCACCAACGGACGCTCAGCGAAAGACTTGCCGGTATCGGCCTTCGAAAACGGGATAATCCTGGCGACGGGTTGCTTCCTGTCCAGCACGACGATTCCGTCACGGCGAGCCGCCTTGCGGACCCAGTCCCCCGTCTTCATATGAAGATCCCTAATGGTGATGGCGATCATGTGCTCAATGTAACACATCACGATCATGCAGTCAATGGCCTGGCCATCTCTACGAGATGGCGGAGGGGGTGGGATTCGGCCGCTGGTCAGCGGGTTTGAAGCTCATTTTATAAGGGTCTACAGAGTACTCAAGCAAAACTAGCACCGACTCCGCGACAGCCAAAACGGACTCCGGAGGGACACTTTTAGGGACACCTCGGGACACTCTTTTTTGCCCCATGGAAGCATCATGAAGCCCTCAGTTTTTCCGTCTGACTGCGAATTCCCTCAAAAATCGCATCTCGGATTTTTCCGGGAAAGTCCGGCGGGGTTTCTCGATCCACATGTTCCAGAACACCGGGAGCCTGCTCGATGATTTCCTCGATCAAGTCGGAGGCTTTGACCATTCCGGCAAGCCGCGCAGCCTCGTCCCAGTGATAAGGACGAATTTCCTGAATCTTTCGATGCAGACTTTTCCCCTTTAACCCCATGGCCATGGTGGCCCGTCTGAGATCAAGCAGCCCTGATCCATGCCCAATGACCGGCCACATGGAGAGCACATCATAGAATGGGGTTAATCGGTAGGTGCCTCCTCTCTCTTGGAAGATCGAGAAGTTTTTGGCGTGTCCATCCGTCGCAGCCATCAGCCAGAAAACAATCTGGGCTTTCACAAAAGCCCTCTTGTCCTCCACGGAGGTCGAGCTTGCATTGAGAACACCCAAGATCTTCGC
>CAIKFI010000150.1 GCA_903826635.1 uncultured Spartobacteria bacterium
CCAAGATCCCGGCAAAGCTCATCCCGCAACCGGTCCCCATCAATAATCATGGGCGTATTGCCACGTGAACGGAGAAATTGGGCAACCCCCTCCGCAAGGGTTGATTTCCCAGCACCTGAAAGCCCAGTCAGCCAAATAATCATAAAAATACTTTGAGTCCTGTGTTTTGAAAATTATCTGTTCTAAAGATCCTCCACCATGTCGCCCTCTTTCCACTTAAAAACGGCAACTCCTAGGCAAAAGATCAGAAAACTGATGCTCAAGTCGTAACAGTAGCCCATCTTCGTTAGGCTTCCAATCCCAACAAGGATATAGCGGGAGTACTCCACGATCCCACTCATGGGATTTATAAATTCATAGAATCTGAATTTTTCCGGCACATTACTCATGGGGTACATGATGGGGGTGAACCAAAAACCGAGTTGCGTAACCACTTCCCAGAGGCTGAGCATATCCCTGACTTTAACAACAATGATGCTGAGTATCAGCCCAATCCCAGTGGCAAGCAGGTAGAGTGCAATAACCAGTGGGATGAACCAGAGCATCCGAGGCGTCCATTCCACACCGTCCATTATAGCGAACACTAGAAAAACAATCAGATTGAAGAAAAATCCGATGAAGGCACTGGAGACAGCCGCCATCACAAGAATGATCCTAGGAAGGTAGACCTTACGGATCATCTGGTAGTTCCCGATGAATCCGTTCATGCCGGCGTTGGTGGCCTGCACAAAAAAATCCCAAATGATGATTCCGAGCAGAAGAAAGAGCTTATAATGAGGGGCATTCTGCTTCATCACCACCGTGAAGACGACATAGAGCACGCCGAACATGGCGAGTGGCTTCATCAAAGACCATACGTAGCCCAAAATGCTGCCGTAGTAGCGCATCTTGAAATTCGTCCATGTCAGCGTCGTAAAGAGACGCCAAGCGTAGGCGAAATCAGGATGGATAATTGAGATCAAGGAAGGATATTCAGATTTGGATTCCCTAAAATAGGGAAATCAATACTGCTTTTCGACCCAATTCTGGTAAGCCCCGCTGGTTACGTTCTTCACCCAGCCTTGATGTTCAAGATACCATTGCACTGTTTTACGAATGCCGGTTTCGAAGGTCTCAAGTGGCTTCCAGCCAAGCTCCCGGTGAATTTTGGTGGCATCAATCGCATACCGGCGATCATGACCGGGGCGATCAGTAACATACGTGATCTGCTCCTTGTAACTCTTGGCATCTGCGCGGGGTGAGAGCTCATCCAAGATGGAACAAAGGGTGTGCACGACGTCCAGATTGGGTTTTTCGTTCCAGCCTCCGATATTGTAGGTCTCCCCTACCCTCCCCGCTTCCAGAACGCGGCGAATGGCCGAAGCGTGGTCCTTCACATAGAGCCAGTCACGGATCTGTTGGCCATCGCCATAGATCGGAAGAGGCTTTCCGGATAGGGCGTTGTGGATGACCAGTGGGATCAGTTTCTCCGGGAAGTGGTAGGGACCGTAGTTGTTGGAGCAGTTCGTCGTTAGAACTGGCAGGCCATACGTGTGATGATAAGCACGGACAAGATGATCCGAAGCTGCCTTACTGGCTGAATAGGGGCTATTCGGTTCGTATTGCTTACTCTCGGTAAAGGCGGGATCTTCCGCTGCCAGAGATCCATAGACCTCGTCTGTCGAGACATGGAGGAAGCGAAAGGTCTTCTTCACCTGATCATCAAGACCATTCCAGTAGGCACGTGCTGCCTCGAGAAGGGTGAATGTACCGACGATATTCGTCTGGATGAACTCTGCTGGGCCATGAATGGAACGGTCCACATGGGACTCAGCAGCAAAGTTCACAACGGCTCTCGGCTGATGCTCTGCAAAGAGGCTTTTGAGCAATTCGGCATCTCCAATATCGCCACGGACGAAATGATGCCGGGGATTGCCCTCGAGCGAGGCTAGGTTCTCCAGATTGCCGGCATACGTCAGCTTGTCTAGATTGATGATGGAGTCTTTTTCCAAGGAAAGCCAATCAAGCACGAAGTTGGAACCGATGAAGCCGGCACCGCCGGTAACGAGTATTTTATTCATACGAATGGTTGGTAATTAAGTTTGGAAAGCTGGTGGCAACCTACTCGTACTTCTCACAGTCTTCAAAAGAAGCAGCAATGGCATCCTTGGGGGAAACCGTGGGTGTGATTCCGATCTCAAGGGGCCATTGAATGGAAAGCTTAGGGTCATCCCATCGAAGAGCTCGTTCATCCTTTGGTGAGTAGGGGGCCGAAACCTTGTAATGGAAATCAGCCGTATCACTGACAACTAGGAAACCATGGGCGCATCCCGGAGGAACCCAAAGACGCTCATGAGCATCCGCAGTCAGCAGATACCCATCCCAGACCCCGAAGGTGGGCGAGCTTTTCCGCAGATCCACCAGGACATCGAAAACACTCCCCGAAGTGACCCAGACAAGCTTTCCTTGAGCAGCATCTCCAGCCTGATAGTGCAAACCCCTAAGCACATGCCGAGCGGAGCGACTGTGATTGTCTTGGACGAAATCGATGTCCAAGCCCATGGAGCAAAATTTTTCCCTGCTCCAAGACTCAAGAAAGAATCCCCGGGCATCACCAAAAATCTTTGGCTTCAGCAGGAAGGCATCATGGATTTTCGTTGGAAGCTTGGTCATTTTTTCCTCCGGGTAAGCACTTCCCTAAGATAGGCGCCGTAGCTCGACTTCCCGAGATTGGCGATAGAGCGCTCAAAGGCGGCCTCATCGAGGAAACCCATTTGCAATCCGATCTCTTCGAGGCATGAAATCCGAAGGCCCTGCCGATGCTGGATCACCTGGACAAACTGGGCGGCATCCAAGAGCGAGTCATGGGTTCCGGTATCGAGCCAAGCTGTCCCGCGACCGAGTTTCTGCACGTGTAATCTCCCCTCTTCAAGATAAACCCTGTTCAGATCCGTAATCTCAAGTTCGCCGCGTGGAGAAGGCTTGAGGGCGCGAGCTTTCTCCACGACATCCGAGCTGTAGAAATAGAGGCCAGGAACGGCAAAGTTGCTCTTTGGTTGTGCAGGCTTCTCTTCCAGGGAGATCGCTCGCCCCTTGGAATCGAATTCCACGACTCCGTATGAAGTCGGGTCGGCAACTTCATAACCGAAGACCGTCGCCTGATCCTTGAGGGCATTCGCCTCGGCCAGCGTGTCGGTAAAATCATGTCCGTAAAAGAGATTATCCCCGAGCACAAGGGCGGCAGGCGCGCCGGCCAAGAAATCGGCCCCGATTAGAAATGCCTGAGCAAGTCCTTCGGGACGTGGTTGTTCGGCATATTCAAAATGCACGCCGAACTGAGATCCGTCTCCTAGCAACCTGCGGAAGGCCGGGAGATCGTGAGGGGTCGAGATAATCAGGATCTGGCGAATCCCAGCCAGCATCAGCACTGAGATCGGATAATAGACCATCGGCTTATCATAAACCGGCATCAGTTGCTTGCTGACCGCAAGGGTCAGTGGATGGAGGCGGGAACCAGAACCTCCGGCTAGGACAATACCTTTGCGTTCAGTCATGAGGGGCTAGGAGTTGGTGCATTATCATTTATAGTTGTTCACGAGAGACGCTCAACTTGCACGAGACTGGGATTTGTTGCCTTTAACGTGAAAATAGATAAGCGCTGCCAGAGCAAGGATCCAACTCAGCAGCCCGAGGAACAGGCTGAAGGAATACCAAGACGGCGCCTTGAATTGGAAGACAACCTCATGCGACCCCGCCGGAACATAGGTTGATATCAAGGCGGCCTCCGCCGGATAGACAACGGAGGGTTTTCCATCCACCATAGCAGTCCAATCTGGATGATAGGACTGCGTCAGAACAAGCCATCCTGATCCTGCAGAGGGGACGTTGAAGTGCAGCGCTTGATCCATAGAACTCTGTGGAGCAGCCAAGGGTAGTTGCTGAAAAGGCTCTCCTCCAGAGGTCTGATATTTGGCAAGAAGTTCTATCTGATTGGAGCCTTTCGCAGTTCCCGCGAACCCAGGAATCGATTGGTCGATAAAACTCGTCTCCACCGTAATCAGGTTCTTGGGAAGTAGTTGGATCACCGCGGGCGCCAATGCGTAACTTTTGTGAGGAAGCACCACGAAATCATGCGCCAGAAACGCAGGATAGAGTGATGTCGTGTTGGCCAGCACCACAAAAAATTGGTTCTCAAACAAAACAGGGAAGATCCCACGCAGGACCTTCTGCAAATCCGGAGGCGTATTCGGGTCCAACTTGTCGATGAAGATGTAACTGCATCCCATGAGGCTAAGGCCGGCTCTGATCCCCTCCTGAGAACTCATCGTGGCATTCTGCAGTGGCCGGCGCCAAACCAGACCAAAATAGCTGTTGAAGGCCTCCTGCTCGATAGGTTTGCCAGTCAAGGAAGGAAGTAACAGATAAAAATAGCGGCCAGAGAGAGGGTAGATCGTGCCGGTGTTGGGAGCACTTTTGAGACTGGCTGCGATCTGTTCGAAAGCTTGATATGTCCCGGCAGGAAGTGCCCCCGTACTGTATCGCACAAGATAAACCGAATAATCAGCCACCAAAAGGATGACCACGAGAATCTTCACAAAGCTAGCCCCTCTCTCCTTGGACTTGAGACTCTCAATCAACAGAGAGGTTCCCAAGCCGAAAAGCAAAGCCACCGCCAAAGAACCACCCACCTGCCAAATCGACCAAGGAGCCCTGATGTCGTGGGCAAAAGGCAGAATTTCGTAGATTCGGAAGGCAGGTACAAGCAGGTAGATTGCAAGAGCGAGGATCCGCCCCCAATTACGACGGGAATGATCGGGCCAGAGGACCCAAAGAAGCACTCCCTGACTCACAGCAGTGATCCAGAAGATCGGGATGGTAAAATCGGGCGCACCTGTGCCGGATTTGAGAAATTCAAGCAACCCTTGTGCGAGGCAACGGGGTCCTGCACTCATCCAACTTAAAAAAAGCAACATCCCGAAAGTTAGCTTAAGGGGGGTAAGCAGGTTACTAAACCTATCCTCAGGGGTTATCCTGGAGGCTCGCCACCATGCAAGTAGTCCCACCACCAAGGCCACAATCCCAACATAAAAGCCTCCCTGATCCGCCAGATACCCAACCGGCATGCCCTGCTGAAGGGCGTTGCCACGATCGAGCCATGACAAGACCGACTTGAACGAGAAGTTTTGCTGCCAAGCGGCGAACGGATCAAACTGAAAGAGAGCCAGCCATTGCATCTCGCGCAATGTCGGCAAGAGAGGAATGACAGCGAGAGGCACGTAGATGGCTACCGATCGCAAAAGCCCCCCGAGAAAACCGGGCCTTAACTCCTGGTGCGTCAGCAAAAGATAAATGAGAAAAAATGCCGCTAAGGGGGCGAAGGCAACGGCCAGTTTGGTAAAGGTGAGCGACATTCCGGCACCCAGAAGTGCTAGGATCAGGGCGTTTCTCCATGAGGGATTTTCACGGAGCAGGATAAGAGCCCACAGGATCCAGGGAGCGAACACCATCGCCAATACCACCGGTAGGTGCTCATTACCAGCCGCACGCAGAGCCATTTGCGGTCCGAGAATATAGGCCACCCCTCCAAGCCATGAGGCCATCTCATCCCCGGACCAACGATTCAACAGCGAAGCCACACCGAGCCCTCCAAAAAAGATCGCGGTCAACGTCGCCAGTTTCGCCCCCGCAATCAATCCGAAGGGAAGGATAAACAGTTTGAGGATCAAGTAGAGAAAAGTCGTGGTGAGTCCGGGTGCCTGGGATGCACCCCCAAGAAACATCGAACTCCACCAACCGCTCCAAGGGTGAAAGTCAATCGCCTTAGCAACATTGGCAAATAACTCCTGATCTGTCGGATCCTTGAATCCCCAGATACTTCCGATAAAAAAGGTGGTGATCAGGCAGGCAGTGAACGCTTTGGAAATTTTCATGAGGGATGTCTTAACGTATCGGAGAAGCAATAAGCTTAAAGACGTAAACAGCATCAGTTTCAAGATCATATCCCTCGATCGTCCGGAAGCTTCGCCAAAATAGTTCGGGCCGAAAGACGTCTCTCCAATAGGCGTCGATCACGTCCACCTCCTTATACTGCACCCCCTTCGCCTTGTATTCCTCGATCATCTGCAGGATTTGCTTCACTTGGGGACCAAAGACAATGATGTAGTCCGGCATCTCTAGCCCTTTGAAGTGGATCGGAGGGAGCTTGTTGAACTGCCTCTCACTCCGTTGACCCTCATTGAGTTGCCAGGCATAGACCGCCTTGGGGGCATGATACATCAGGGGATAGGCCATGTAATCGGGCAGAACCCAGATCGTATTGCCTTCTGAAAGATGGGCATTGATCCAATCGGCCACCGGGCGGTAAGGCTCTTGGATCGGGTGGAGAAGTTCCCTGAGATAATCCAGGGTAAGAAAGCGATGTTCCTTTTTGATCAGGGAAGGGGCGTAGAGGAGGTTTGTCCAAAAGCAGAGAAAGGCCACGATCACAAGCAGCACACGGCGTCTTCCAAAAAGAAGCAGAAGAGTCCTGACATCGAGAGCGATGAAGACCGGGATCAACGGCACAAGATATCGGATGTCCGCGAAAAGCGAAACCGTGGTCACCTGCGGAGAGAGGAGTGAGATCGTGAACGTATAGACAACTACCGCAATCAACCCCCTCCATAACCAGGTATCCCTCTTGAGAGCGGCAACGATCACCGAAACCAGCATCAAACCTCCAACCATGAACCGAGCAGCGTCCATGTCCCTGAAACTCAGCAGAAAGAACCTGTATCGTTCCCAGAGAGTCACTGAGTGCACGTAGGATCCGTATTTGCAGGAAAAAGGATTCCAAATCATCGCAATCACCAGAAAACCAAGAAAAGAGAGCCCCATAACTTTCCATAAAAGACCCGTCCGGATGGGGTTCTCCCGACGACCCCGGAAAAGATAATCGACGACCAAACAACTGATCAAGGCGACGCAATTCAGGTAGCTTGCACAAAAGAGAAGCACCAGCAGGGCTGACATCCAGATCGCTTTGCGCCGGTCCCAACATGGCTTGAGATAAAGATAGGAAATAATAACGCTCAGCAGAACTGTCGGCGCGTAATATCTAGCTTGTCTTAAAAAAAGCATCAGGGAGACGTTTCCCAAAATCGCAATAGCAATCACCAAGATCGTGGAGGATCGAAGCCTGTCCTTCCACGCACAAAATGCAAATCCGATCATTAACGCAAACCCGATCACCGCAAACGGCAGTCTTGCCGCAAAAGAACTGGTCCCGAGAAGCCCTATTGGCAAAGCAGCCAGATACGCTGACAGTGGCGGTGTGGATCGGTCGTGCAGATCCTTGAGGAGGATCCCCTCCCGGAAAGCCACGATGTTTTGACCATGCACAACCGAGGTATCGCCAGACTGGAGAACCCCTTGTGCCGCCAAGGAGATCATACTTTCGTCATCCCAAAGCGAGTAGCCCCCGAGATTCCAGAAAAGCAAGAAGGCTGAAACTGCCAAGAAGCAGAAAAGAATGATTGGGTATAGAGAATTGAAGTTCTGTTTCTTCGCTTGATTCATGGAGTTCATTGAGGCAACAAAGAAAATAGTGAAAAACTTCTTTTAGATAACTAGAATAAAGTTAGTTTTTCAGTTCCTTAATTCAACCATGCAGTCTCCCCACTTTCTGAGATCTCGACAACTGCGGAGGAATTTTTTCTTACAAGGCGGGCTTTTCATATTGGTGTTTTGGGCGATCCTGTATCTACCCCATCTCAGAACCTCCCCGAGATGGTATGGTGATGAAATCCTAACTTTGGATATCGGCAAGTCACTTGTCCACGGGGATCTGGCAAATCGCGCGGTCTTCTGCACATTTGTTTCTCCGACATATAATTATCAGATGGGATTTGCGTTTTTGACGGGGCTTTTTTCCAAAATAACAAACGGTGACATTCTCGGGGGGCGCTTGTTTTCCTCTTTCATTGGTTTACTTACCGCGTGGACCGGTTTTTATTTTATAAGCCGCAAAATTGGGTTCATTTGGGGGTTGTTCTTTGCATTTTTACTATTGGGATACTCTCAGTCCATTATTCATTACAGGTGGATTTATCCTCATGATGCCGTGGGCCTGGGTGTTTTGGGGGCAACATTGCTTCTTATGCGTCCGGCTTGTGCAAGGACCGATTGGAAAGTGGGGCTCTTCCTAAGTATTGCCGCTGCTTCCCACCTGCTTGCCATACATGCAACAGCAACCTCCTTGCTATGCAGATTGAAACGCCCCTCCTCATGGATCCGTATCGGCATACTGCCATTCTTAATAATTGTAGGCAGCGCTTTCATTGTCTGGTTGCACTTCCATGGTTGGCTCTTTGAAGATCTACAGTCATTACGAGATATTTACGGGCGTTATAGTGCAGAAAACGGTGCTGGCTTCCAAAAAGTCATTAATTTCACCCAGTTTTTCATTCAGGATTATTTTCACTTAATTGCTTTCTTCGGCTGCCTCCTCTGCCTGCGCAAGAGGACTTATATCATCCCACTCATGGCCTTGGTGCTGGTTTTCCTGTTAACACAGAATCGCAGGAATTTACCCCTGTTTTATTATCAGGCGATGACGGTATTGCCTGTTCTCGTGGCGGGTATAACTTTTGGGACTCATTTTTTGGTTTGCTGCCTCTCAAAAATTATCCAAGCAAAATTTCGCTGCAGTCGTCTCTTGGGAGGGATCCTATTTTTTCTTATGATTGTCAATGGAGCTTGGAAACTCCCAGCCGTCTTTTCAGGAAACATTGTAACCCGCGTAGATCCTTGGGTTATCTCATCTGTTGAGGACTATGATACCACAGCGGCATGGCTCAATAACCACACTCGAGCGGACGATCTGGTCATCACTTACTGGACACTTGGATGGTTGCTGAAATGTCATACAGCTGACATTCTGACAGCAGCAGCTTGGGCGGGAGCAGCAGCAGGAGATTATTACCCCGCCCCGCCAAGTCATGATCGATTTCGGTGGGAGGCTGAAATCAAAAAAGCCAAGTATTTTGTGCTTACAGATCTAGACCTGCGCTGGGCACTGGGGCAAGGGGATGCCATGAAGGTAGTTGAAGGCGCAGGTGTTCCCAATTGGCCGATTGTCTATACTTGCGGAACCACAAAAGTGCTGGCAAACCCACAACAAGCACCAACCCAATAATCAAGGGGTTTTGACGGCGTAAATTTCAAAGGTGGAGGGCCGCGCAAAGAGAGCTTCTGCTGCCGCCAAAAGAATAGCGAAAGGGGTCAAAAGAACTGCAAGCAACCAGAGCAGCTTGTTCCTGAAACCGGGAAAACCAGTTTTTAGGCATTTGAGAAGTCTGTCTCTTTTTTGATCCACGAGATTAATCATACTGTCCGCATAGCCCACAGGTCCGAACTCCATGAAACTCCATCGTCTTTCGACAATGGTGAACCCCTCTTTTATTAAGGTTTTTTCTAACTCATTACGCCTTGGTAACCAAAGATGACGCGGCGGATCAAGATGCAGCCATTTGGATCCAAAAATTGAAGCCTGCCAAGATTCCATGTTTACCGTTGAAACGGCAAAGACACCTCCCGGCACAAGATTCTTCCAGACTAATCTGAAGTAGTCGATGGGGTTTTCCATATGCTCGATCACCTGCCACGTTGTCACAATGTCATAAGGCGCCGAGGTCGTATCAAAAGCAGTGTGTTGGATTGAGCATCCAAGATGGCTTTCGGCCTGCTCGCGGGCTTTGTCCATCGGTTCACACCCTCCTACGTCAAAACCAAGGTTTCTGCATGCTTCAAGGAACAAACCATCCC
>CAIKFI010000151.1 GCA_903826635.1 uncultured Spartobacteria bacterium
ATGAAGGGACTTACCGGCCATCATTGGATCACTCACTGCACCTTCATTATCCTACTCTTCCTTGTTTTGGGTTGGATTCTTTCGCATACCAATGGAGATAAAGGGATTCGCATGACTTCTGGATTCCTGAACGTCATGGTTGTCGGTGGGGTGATCCTTTCCGGAGTGATCATCGTTGGATTCTATCTGATCGTTGGATAAAACTGATCGGAGTTCCATGCTCTCATTGAATTGGCGGGATAAGTCGTGACATGATGCAGCGATGCACGAATTCCTCCAGCAGTTGATCAACGGTCTCTCCCTTGGTGCGATTTATGCCTTGATTGCGCTGGGATACAGCATGGTTTATGGATTACTCAAATTCATCAATTTTGCACACGGGGACGTGCTGATGGTGGGTGCCTTCGCCGGTTTTTTTGCGACCCCATTTGTTAGGCGTTTTCTGCCTGATCCTTGGATGTCAACCGCCGCCGTGATCATTTGGGCGATGGTGGTCTGTGCTCTGCTTGGGGTGATCATTGAGCGCCTTGCCTACCGTCCCCTGCGCAACCAACCGAAGCTTGCGGTCTTGATCACCTCCATTGGGGTCTCCTTATTGCTTTCCTATGGTGGACAGCTTCTCTTCGGGGTCAATCAGAAGGGATTTCCAGACCTTCTCCCCCCCATCAATATTGCATTGGGTGCCGGAGTATTTGTATCAGGCAATCACCTCCTTGTGATCGTGGTTACCTTGGGCTTGCTGGTTTCTCTGCGTCAGATTGTCATGAGAACTCGTTTTGGGCTAGCCCTGCGGGCCCTTTCCCAAAATCGGGATGCTGCGGCTCTGATGGGAGTTCATAATGACGCGGTGATTTCGCTTACCTTCGCTCTCGGTTCCGCACTCGCTGGAGCCGCCGGGGTCCTCTATGCCATGAATATCCACTCCATCGAACCACTGATGGGCACGCTGCCTGGGATCAAGGCTTTCGTGGCCG
Source organism: uncultured Spartobacteria bacterium (assembly GCA_903826635.1). Classification (GTDB taxonomy): domain Bacteria; phylum Verrucomicrobiota; class Verrucomicrobiia; order Chthoniobacterales; family UBA6821; genus UBA6821. The sequence goes on from CAIKFI010000151.1 coordinate 975, forward strand.
CTGTTCTTGGAGGGATCGGTAGTTTGCCGGGTGCCGTCATGGGAGGTCTGATTTTGGGGTTGAGTGAATGTTTGCTCGGAGGTTCGTGTCTCTCCTCCTACAGGGATGCCATCGCCTTCGGTTTGCTTATTCTGATTTTGCTCCTGAGACCCTCGGGACTCTTCGGAACCTCTGCCTCAGAAAAAGTCTAGATCGTATACCAACCACTACCGACTGCGCGGATTGACGGGGCTTAAGGATTCAATCGATCGGACTCTGCTGGAAATGGATCCGGTAGCGTTCTTACCGTCGTGTTGCCTAGGGAAGCGCGCCCATTCAGTCGGCCTGAGTGGCGTTCTGTTCAAAGCACTGCCTTAAAACAACAACTCCTTTAATCATCCTGGCACGAGTTTTGTGGCAGCGTCCGGGGAGACCACCGGTGTTGTGGATGGGCCTCCGTATCGCATTATGTGCCTGCATTAGGTGGTTCATCTTTGCAGATCAATGCTCACCCGGGACCATCACCTTCGAAACCGCTTGGGGTTCTGAAGGTGGAGTCGTCAACCGCTCTGAGCAACTTTCCTCGTTTTAGGGAGGGTTTAATGCGAACTCAGGGAGGGAAATTCCGGATGTGTGTTATGTGGCCGACCCCCTATATGGTGGCAAATGTCCACCTCTTCAGCTCTACCAATCTCATGCCCGAATTCAGGTCTCCAAGGTAGAGAATCACAATGATCTTGGGGACCTTTCAGATGTTTTCGCTGGCGTTTTTAGGAGCATCCAAGATTTTTCTATTGAAGGTATTGACGAGCTCTTGACCCTCCTTAGAAACACCTCAGGGAGGGGCTTTTCTAGGGTCAGTTTTTCCCCAACACTTCAAGATAACGACGGGAAACAGGGGAGGGATTTCCCGGGGTAAATCCCTCGATGCGCATTTGCTTCAGCATCCAGAGATTTCCTATTTTTTGAGCCGAAATGATCTCGAAGCGGCGTAGGAGTAAGCCGTGTTTGTCATATCCCTCGATGCGTAGGATAGCCCCGCTCTCCTTGTCGATCCAGACACGAGCCACGCCATAGAGGGTCTCTTCAACCGGTGCCTGGAGATCTATCTTCCAGGCAGTCCTGGTTCGCAAGGTCTCCTGACCCTGTATCACGGGATCCGGCCAGTAGAGGAAGCCAAGGGAAAGATCCTCGTAGGTCAACCCGGAGTTGCGAACCTCATCATGCAGGCGAGTTGCTGGAACAGGTTTCGTGACATCATTCAACTGCTCACTAAGCCTTGTCAATTTGGGGCCCAGTTTGAGTCGGAGAGCTTGTTTGGGATTCTCGAATTCGTAGCTGATCACATGATCTCTCAGAGTGATTGTTACCGGGGTAATGGTTCCATCGCTTCGGATGCGGGCATTGAGTTCGGCAGGTTGACTGGTGGGATTAAGACGGGCTGCTTCAAGAATCTTTTCCGCACTTTGCGCGACGATGCATCTCGGATTCGCGGTGATCACCCCGATGAGCAGAAGAAAAAAACAGGTGCTTCTGGATCTCATTGTCGAAAATTGTAATGGAACTTTAACAGTCTGCGCAACGTGGGAGTCGGCATCAGGACAAAACGTTGCCCCGATGGCGCCTGCGAATTATGATCTTCATCATGGAGAAAGTCCTGATACCGAGACCGGTCGTTCTTTATGACGGGACGTGCGGATTCTGCATCTCGTCGGTGCGGCAATGGAGAGAGCGCGGTGAGGGCGTTGTTGAGTTCGCCTCGAATCAGAATGGGGGAGGGGAAGCATACGGGATTCCCCAGCAAGAGGCTGTCCGAGGCCTGTGCCTTGTTGAAAAAAACGGAAATGTGCGGACCGGAGCCGAAGCGGTTTTTCGCATGATGGACCTCTGTGAAAGTCCGTTTGGAAAAGTTGCCTGGACTTTGCACAAAAGAGTTTGGCTTTTCCGATGCATGAGCAATTGGATGTATGGACACGTTGCAGGGAACAGAAAATATTTGTCACGACTTTCAAAATATATTGCAGGGTAAGAGTGATGAAAACCACAGTCCCAGAAGTCTTCATGGGAAGTGATTTGAGGCAGTTATCATGCGGATCAAATTAGAAAGAGCCGGCTTTTTTTGACAATCAATCCAATCATTTTCGGCTTCCAAAAACCCGATAAAATCCAGCGGGGAAAGACGCCAAAGCCGTCAATAAAATCCAGGCAACCCGCCTTCAGTGAAAAATATCCTGCACAAAAGAGTAAAATCTTCTTGCGAAATCCAGTGGTTTCCCTACTTTCCCACCTCCCGGCTTCTTCGGGGTTTCTCAAGCAACACAGCAATGTGTTTTTGTTTCGCTGACAACGCGGCACGGATTGCAGAGGGAAATCAAACGGAGAGCGCCGACTGAACTTAAAAATTTCACATGCCAACCATCAACCAACTCGTACGACAAGGCCGACAAAAAGTCAGGGTGAAGTCAAAATCACCGGCCTTGGTGAATTGCCCCCAGCGCCGCGGCGTCTGCGTGCAGGTGATGACACGTACTCCTAAAAAGCCGAATTCTGCCCTCCGTAAAGTTGCCAAGGTCAGGTTGACCAATGGGCAAGAAGTCATCGCCTACATCGGCGGAGAAGGACACAATCTCCAGGAACACTCGATTGTTCTCGTGCGCGGCGGACGTGTTAAGGATTTGCCCGGTGTTCGCTACCACATCGTCAGGGGTACCCTGGACGCTCTAGGAGTCGATGGTCGCCGCCGTGGACGCTCTAAGTATGGTGCGAAGCGTCCTAAGCCGGGCGAAGAAGCCAAGACCGGCAAGAAGAAGAAATAAATCACAACAAACCTAACTTTTCTTTTCCATGTCCCGCCGCAAACGCGTCATTACCAAAGAGGTCAAACGTGACCTCCGTTATGCAAGCCCATTGGTTGCACGACTCATCACCACCGTCATGCGCGGAGGCAAGCGCTCCCTTGCAGAACGTATTGTCTACACGGCCATCGAAAGCACACGTGACGGATCCGAGGCAGTCGACCCTCTTGATGTGCTTCAAAAAGCAATGGACAACGCGCGTCCGCGTCTTGAGGTCAAGAGCCGTCGTGTTGGTGGGGCAACCTATCAGGTCCCGATGGAGGTTCCCACGGAACGTCAACTCGCCCTGGCCATGAGATGGATCGTGGGTTTCGCAAGCAAGCGCAAAAGCGTTCCGATGTCCAAGGCTCTTGCAAGCGAGTTGAAAGAAGCCGCCTCCAATCAAGGTGCGGCGATCAAGAAGCGGGATGATCTGCACAAGATGGCACAAGCCAACAGGGCCTTCGCCCATTTCCGCTGGTAACCCCTACCATTCTTTCCACCAATTCCTCGACAATCCGAATGAGCGCCAAGCCAGATATAACCAACCCGAATTCTCCGGATCGGGCCTTTCCGCTGGAACGTACCCGCAATATTGGAATTTGCGCACATATTGACGCCGGAAAGACGACCCTCACCGAGCGCGTTCTCTTTTACACGGGTATGATTCACAAGATCGGCGAGGTGCATGAGGGGACGACTGCGACCGATTGGATGGAACAGGAGCGTGAGCGTGGCATCACGATCACTTCTGCGGCAACAACCTGCAGTTGGAATCAGATCAAGCAGCCAGATATCGTCAAGTTGTTCGATGACATCAAGATGCGTGTTAATATCATTGACACACCCGGACACGTCGACTTCACGGCCGAAGTTGAACGCTCGCTGCGTGTTCTTGACGGAGCCATTGCTGTATTCTGCGGAGTTGCCGGAGTTCAACCACAGTCCGAGACTGTCTGGCGCCAGGCTAACAAATACAACGTCCCCCGTATCGCCTTTGTCAACAAGATGGATCGGACGGGCGCCAATTTTGCAAATGCAGTAGCTGACATGCGCACCAAACTTGGTGCAAATGCATGGCCAATTCTTATTCCGATTGGAGCTGAGGATAATCTTCAGGGGCAGATCGATGTCGTGAATCAGAAAGCAGTCATCTATGCTGATGACGCCAGCATGGGCTCCAACTACACGATTGCTGAGATCCCGGCAGGGTTAAAGGATCTTGCAGAGTCAGCCTACGAGGACCTGGTCACCCAGATGACCGATTTGGACGAAGAAGTGGGAACGCTTTTTCTTGAGGAAAAGCCCGTTACCCGTGAGATCCTCAAGAGGGCTATCCGTCGCCAGACGACGGCAAATAAATTTGTGCCTGTTGCTGGTGGTTCCGCCTTCAAAAATAAGGGTGTTCAATACCTTCTAGATGCCGTTATTGATTACCTTCCAAGTCCCATCGACATTCCCCCTGCAAAAGGAATGGATCCTGACAATGGAAAAGATAAGTTTGCTCTCACCAGCGATAATGAGCCGTTCTGCTCATTAGCCTTCAAGCTCTGGAGTGATCCGTTCGTAGGAAAGTTGGTTTTCTTCCGTGTGTATTCCGGAAAACTGAGCAAAGGGGACACCGTTCTTAATCCCCGCACCGGCAAGCGTGAGCGCATCAGCCGACTCATTCAGATCCAGGCTGACAAACGCGAGGACATCGACACTTGTTACTCGGGTGACATCGCTGCAATCGTTGGTATTAGGAATATCACCACCGGAGACACACTCTGCACCGAGGATCATCCCATCGCTCTGGAGCCTCCCTCCTTCCCGGATCCTGTTATCTCGATGTCCATCGAACCGAAGACGAAGGCTGACCAGGAGAAAATGGGCAATGCCCTTCAGCGCCTCTCCGAAGAAGATCCGACATTCCGTGTCTTCACCGACGAGGAGACCGGTCAGACGATTATTGCAGGAATGGGTGAACTCCACTTGGAGATCATCCGGGATCGCATGTTGCGTGAGTTCAAAGTCGAGGCGAATTCCGGAAAACCTCAGATTGCTTACAAGGAGACGATTCTTACATCTGCCGACGGTGAAGGAAAACTAGTCAAGCAGTCGGGCGGACGCGGTCAGTATGGTCACGTTGTCATTAAGATTGCGCCGAACGAGAAGGGTAAGGGAGTCACGATCGAAAACAAGACCGTCGGAGGTTCGATTCCCAAGGATTTCATTCCTGCAGTGATCAAAGGGCTTAATGAAGCCTCTCTGAACGGAGTTGTCGGAGGCTATCCAGTGATCGACATTCATGTCGAAATTGTAGACGGCTCCTACCACGATGTTGATTCCAATGAAATGGCATTCAAGATGGCTGCTATTTTTGCCCTCAAGGATGGACTCAAAAATGCCAAGCCTATCCTTCTTGAACCCATCATGAAGGTCGAAGCGGTCACTCCTGAAGAGTATCAGGGTGACATCATGGGGGATCTTAATCGTCGCCGCGGTAAAATCATGTCGATCGAGACCAAGGCGATCGTTACCAGCGTGAATGCTGAAGTTCCTCTCTCGGAAATGTTTGGCTACGCAACATCAATCCGCTCACTCTCCAAAGGACGTGCCTCGTACTCCATGGAGCCATCCCATTTCGAACAGGTCCCGGCCCAGGTGTTGGCCGCGGTTCTCGATCAGAAAAAATAAACCCAACTAAGACCATGGCCGCTGGACAACGTATCCGTATTCGCCTCAAAGGCTTCGATTTCCGCCTTCTTGATATTTCCGCATTGGAAATCGTCGAGACTGCAAAACGCACTGGGTCCAAAGTGACTGGCCCGATCCCGTTGCCGACTCGCATTGAGAAGTTCACCGTGAATCGCTCCCCTCACGTCGACAAGAAGTCCATGGATCAATTTGAAATCAGGACTCACAAGAGACTTCTCGACATTCTCGAACCAACCGCAAAGACAGTGGACGAGCTCCGTAAACTGAATCTTCCCGCCGGTGTCGATATCACGATCAAGATCTAAAGCTCTCCAATATTCACCCAACTCAAACCATGAGCATCGGATTACTAGGCAAAAAAATCGGTATGACCCGTGTCTATGACACGAAGGGACGTATCCGTCCCGTTACCGTTATCGAGGCGGGGGGAAATCGCATCCTTCAGGTTAAAACCAAGGATAAAGAAGGCTATTCCTCAGTCCAAGTAGGCTTTGGGGACCAGAAAGAGCATCGTATCACCAAGGGGTTGAAGGGGCATTTTGCAAAGACTGCATCGGCGCCCAAGCGCTTCATCCGGGAGTTTCGCCTTAAGGATGGAGAGTCCGCACCTGAAGCGGGTGACTGGTCTGTCTCCAACTTCCAGGACGGTCAATACATTGACGTCATCAGCACATCCAAGGGTAAGGGATTCCAAGGTGTTGTCCGTAGGTTCAAGTTTGCTGGTCAACCCGAGACTCACGGCTCGATGATGCACCGCCGAAATGGTGCGATCGGAAATCGTCTCACACCGGGCCGTGTTTGGAAAAACATGGGGATGCCAGGTCACATGGGTGACGAACGGATTACCACGCAGAATCTCGAAATCGTACAGGTCCGCGAGGCTGAAGGAGTCATCCTTGTCAGCGGCGCAGTTCCGGGTGCTAAGGGGACATATGTCATGCTACGCCCCTCAAAGAAGAAGTCATCTGTCAAAGCCTCCTAATCAATCATGAGCGCCACCATTCTTACCCCCGAGTCGGCAAAGAAAGCCAACATCGACATTATCACGGACGGAAAGGGAACCCAGGCCGTTCATGACGTCGTCGTCGCAATGCGTGCCAACAGACGCAGCGGGACGGCCTCCGTCAAGACAAAGGCAACGGTTAATCTTTCCGGCAAAAAACCCTGGAAGCAAAAGGGAACAGGCCGTGCGCGTGCCGGCTATGCAAGTTCTCCTGTCTGGGTTGGCGGTGGAGTTGTTCACGGACCTCATCCTCGCAGCTATGCCAAGAAGACGCCGAAAGCTGTAAAAAGACTCGCTTTCAGAAAGGCTCTCAGCGCCCGTATCCTTGCCGGTGACGTACTTGTTGTTGACTCCTTCGAAATCAAGAACCCAAAGACCAAGGATTTCATCTCCCTTGTTCTAGGCTTACACGGAGGAGTGCGTCGCACATTGATTGTCTCGACCTCTTTCAGTGAGTCCACCTTGTTTGCAGCCAGGAACGTGCAGAACGACCTTCTGATGACTGCCGCCGAGGTCAACACGGAGAACTTATTGGCATTCGACAAAATCATCATCACCAAGGAGGCCTTGGAGGCCCTTGGACAACGCATCAGTGCATGAAAGAAGCCCACGACATCATCCGCAGCGTCCTTGTGACCGAGAAAGCAAGCCTTCTATCCGAAAAACTCAACAAGTATGTTTTTCGCGTTGCCACCAACGCAAACAAGATAGAGATTCGGCGTGCCATTGAGACGCTCTTTAAGAAAAAGGTTTCCGCGGTGAATACGGCCCAATACGCCGGAAAGAAGAAACGTGAGCGCCGGGCTGACTTTGGCCGTCAGGCTCACTGGAAGAAAGCAATCGTAACCCTCGCCCCGGGTGAGAAAATCGATATTGCTTAATCAATCGAGGAGTACAAGACCATGGCACTTAAAACATTTCGTCCCCTGACCCCATCCCAGAGGTTCAAGGCACTTCCCTCCTTCGAGGAGATCACCAAGAGCAAGCCTGAAAAATCTCTGGTCGAGACAAAGAACCGTACCGGTGGGCGTAATAATAACGGACGTAAGACATCTCGTCACCGTGGTGGTGGACACAAGCGCAAATATCGCATCATCGATTTCAAGCGTGTTCGACGCGATGCAGTGGCTGATGTCATTGCGATCGAGTATGATCCGAATCGCTCCGCTAGATTAGCCCTCATCCAGTATGAAGACGGCGAAAAGGCCTACATCATCGCCGCAAACGGTCTCGCAGTCGGAAACAAAGTTTCTGCCGGAGAAAAATCCGAACCTAATATCGGTAACGCTCTTCCTTTGAAGTTTATCCCACTCGGTCTTGCCATCCATAACGTGGAACTTGTTCCGGGCAAAGGCGGACAGATCGTCCGCAGTGCAGGCTCACAAGCAATCCTCAACAACCGTGAAGGTGGTTACGCCCTCATCAAAATGGCCTCAGGCGAACTCCGTCGGGTCAATGAGAATTGCTATGCGACGATCGGCCAGGTTGGAAACATCGAGCATATGAATGTTGTCAGCGGAAAGGCGGGAAGGTCACGTTGGCTAGGGGTGAGACCACAGACCCGTGGTATGGCAATGAACCCCGTTGATCACCCGATGGGTGGTGGTCAGGGTAAGAGTAAGGGCGGAGGAGGTCGCCACCATCCAATGAGCCCGTGGGGACAACTCTCCAAGGGATTTAAAACAAGGCAGAAACACAAACAAAGCGATCGCTTCATCGTTGCTCGTCGCAAAAAGAAATAATTCACCATGGCCCGTTCCCTAAAAAAAGGACCCTTTGTGGAGTGGAAACTCCTTGAGAAGATCGATAAACTCAACGAGACCAATACAAAGAAACCGATTAAGACCTGGTCCCGTCGCTCGACCGTCACGCCTGACTTCGTAGGTCATACATTCAATGTCCATAACGGACGTTCATTCATCCCTGTTTTCGTGACTGAAAATATGGTCGGTCACAAACTTGGTGAATTCTCGCCGACCCGTATCTTTAAGAAACACGGTTCGCACACTGCAAAAGTCACCAAGTAGTCCTAACAATTCCTTTCCAATCCTTTCATGTCCTTATCCAAGAGTACGACACAAAGCTGTTTTTCAGCTGCAACGATCGCGGCCCTTCTCGGGCTTTCGATCGCCGATGCCGTTGCTCAAAACAATAAGGGGGAGGGGGACGTCGCTCCTCTTCGTGAAAAGTTACTCCTTTCAGAGGCCACCATTTCGGCCATCACGGAGAGTTTGGCAGTGGCGAATGGTGAGACCGAGCTTTTCAAGCGCAAGTCCGAGGATCTTGACGTAAAAATTGCTGCCCTTGGACTCAATCTTCAAGGCGGTGGGAATGACACTCAAAAGCTGAGGGATCGACTCATTGCTGCTGTCCGAGACTTACGACTGTTTCAAAACGAGAAGGATTCAGCCAAGGAGCAACTTGCAAAATTATCCGAGGCTGTCCTCGGAATGATTAAAAACTCCGACGGTATTGACCCGAAGAGCAGACAGCAGGTAGAGGAGCAACTCCGCTCTACCTCACAATTCCTTCAAAAGGGGGACCAATCTTCATCTGCAGAACTGACACTTACAGCCGGAACCGTTGTCGATTACAAGCCGGAGATGTCCCTGGTTGTTTCCAATCTCGGAGCCAGCCAAGGTGTCAAGATTGGCATGCCGTTCCAAGTATGGAGGGGAGATCGTCAGGTCGCCGTTGTTCGGGTCGTTGACGTCCGCAAAACTCTCAGCGGAGCCATTGTTCAATCCTCCCGGGCCTCCGAAACAGTTCAAGCCGGAGATCTCCTCAGAATCGATACCACAAGATAATCGTCCATCACGTCATCAATAATTTACCCATGCAAGTTATCGCCACCCACCGCTATGCGAGAATCTCCGCCTTCAAGGCTCGCGAGGTTAGTCGTGAGATTCAAGGACTCCCAGCCATCGACGCCCTCCAGCAGTTGGCTTTCATTCCAAAAAAAGCTGCCCCGCTCATTGCAAAAACACTCAAGAGCGCCATTGCAAATGCCGAGCACAACAATAACCTTCGCCCGGAACTCCTTGTCATCAAGGAGGCGGTGATCGGTGAGGCTCCAACCATCAAACGTATCCGCCCCAAAGCAAGGGGTAGCGCCGGCCCTGTGAGGAAACGCAGCAGTCACATCAGGATCGTGCTTACCGATGAAGTTCCCATTGTCAGAAGGGCTGACAAAATCTCCAATTCAAAAGGTCGTAAAAAACCAGCGCCGGCTCCCGCTGTTGTGACAGAAATCGAGCAGGCCTCCTAATCACTAACAACTCACACGAACACACAACACTATGGGACAAAAAGTTAACCCCATCGGCTTCCGCCTCCCCATTACTCGGGATTGGACCTCACGTTGGTATGCCTCGGAGAAGGAGTTTGCAGATTTCCTTTATGCCGATCAATTGATACGAGGTTGGCTCAAGAAAAAACTCAAGACGGCTGCAGTTTCCCGAATTGTCATTGAGCGTGCCTGGAACAGTGTCCGTGTTACGATTTTCACGGCACGGCCTGGGATTGTCATTGGCCGGAAGGGATCCGAAATCGAGACCATGACCCGGGAAGTTTCGCGTCTTGCAGGAGGCAAGCAGGCGAAGATTGATATCATAGAAATCAAGCAACCCGAACTTGACGCCACGCTGGTCGCAGAAAGCGTCGCAGGACAACTTGAACGCCGTATCGGTTTTCGACGCGCCATGAAAAAAGCCATGCAGATCGCAATGGACATGGGGGCTGACGGTATCAAAATACGTGCAAGTGGTCGTCTTGGAGGAACAGAGATTGCGAGAACGGAAGTGGTCAGAAACGGGACCATTCCTCTTCATACCTTGAGAAAGACGATTGATTACGGTTTTGCCGAGGCTGACACACTTGCGGGAAAGATCGGAGTCAAGTGCTGGATTTGTAAAAAACCCGAAAAGACAGAAGACACCAAGGGGGGAACCCCGGCACCCGTTTCCATCGGGGCGTCCGCACCCACTGCGGCCTGAATTAAATAGGATTATCAAAGGAGACTCATCATGCCCTTACTACCAAAAAGAGTTAAATACCGTAAGACTCAGCGCGGCAGTCGCACGGGAACAGCTTCCCGCAACATCAACATCGATTTCGGTGAATTCGGTCTCCAGACCTTGGATCGTGCTTGGATCACAAATACTCAGATCGAGGCGGCCCGTGTTGCCCTGACTCGCAACATGAAGCGAAAGGGTAAACTTTGGATCAGGATTTTCCCTGATAAATCCGTTACGGCCAGGCCTCCCGAGACCCGAATGGGAAAAGGAAAAGGACAGCCCGAGTATTGGGTTGCCACGGTTCGCCCCGGTAACATTCTTTTCGAGTTGGATGGTGTCTCCGAGACGGTCGCCCGCGAGTCCCTACGTCTTGCTGCGAACAAGTTGCCCATACGCACCAAGTTCATTACGCGCCACCACGCAGCCTAAAAGATATAAGGAACACTATATGAACCTTGACGAAATCAAAGAATTGACTCCTAATGAATTGTCTTCCCGTAAAAAGGAGCTGCGTCAGGAGATTTTCCATCTCCGCCTACAGCAGCAGGCAGGTCAACTTGAGAAACCGCATCTTCTGCGCACCCTGCGCCATGAGATCGCAAGGGTAGAAACAGTCCTGACCGCCAAAACAAAGGCTCAGTAAGAAGATATTTCTGTAACGATGAACGATACCGCCACCACAGCAACTCCAACAGACGACGCACGATCACTCCGTAAAACACGGGTTGGCGAGGTTGTTTCAGACAAGATGGACAAGACAATAGTTGTCAAGACCATCACACGGGTCCCGCATCCACTTTTCGGCAAGATCGTAAAGCAGGTGAAGAAATTCCACGTCCATGATGAGAAAAACGAGGCAAAGATCGGTGATCGTGTTTCAATCATGGAGACACGTCCTCTAAGCCGTCTTAAGCGCTGGCGTCTTGTCGAGGTCATCCGCCACTAAGCACCCACCATTTAGAACATAGTATCATGATTCAGATTCGCTCACGACTAGACGTAGCCGACAATACCGGGGCCCGCATGGCCACGATGATCGGTGTGATCGGCAAACGCACCCTTGTTGCACGTGTTGGGGACGTTATTACCGCCAACGTGAAAGAGGCAGCCACCGGGGGCACGGTGAAAAAAGGTGATGTCGTCAGGGCTGTCGTCGTCCGCACTTGCCAACCTGTCCGAAGGGAAGATGGTTCCTACCTGCGCTTCGACAGCAATGCCATCGTGATCATTGACAAAGATCTTAATCCCAGGGGGACCCGTATATTCGGACCCGTGGCCCGTGAACTTCGTGAAAAAAACTTCATGAAGATCGTTTCTCTCGCTCCGGAGGTACTCTAGCCGTTCAAGAACATGCCAGCACAGCCACTCATTAAAACTCACGTTCACGCGGGAGACATCGTCAAAGTCATCTCAGGGAACCATCGCGGATCTGAGGGAAAAGTCCTTCAGGTTAATCGTGCCAAGCATCAGGTCGTCATCGAGGGTGTTCGCATGATCAAGAAGCATGTCCGCCGTTCCCAGGAACAACCCAACGGTGCAATCATCGAAAAGGAGGGACCTCTGCACATTTCGAATGTCAAACTTTTGGAAAAGGCTGCCCGTTCGGCAACCGATTCACCATCTTCCAAAGAGGTCGAGACCTCTAAAGGCGCTAAGGCACCGAAAAAAGAGAAGAGTCCCAAGGCCCCCAAAGCTGAATAACCCTAGCCCTCCATGTCATTGCCCATAGCAGAACTTCAAAACGAGTATACCACTCGTGTCATCCCCTCTCTCAAAGAGAAGCGCGGGTATAAGAACGTCCATCAGGTGCCACGCTTGATGAAGGTCGTTGTCAACACCTCCATTGCCTCAGCGCCTGATGTCAAGGCGGCACTGGAGATTGCAAAGGACGAACTCCAGCTCATCACCGGTCAGAAGCCCGTTGAGACCATTGCCAAAAAAGCCATTTCGAATTTCAAGCTACGCGCCGGTCAACCGATTGGAGCAAAAGTGACTCTTCGTGGTCGCCTCATGTATGAATTTCTTGAGCGTCTTATCAAGATGTCTCTCCCGAGAATCAGGGATTTTCGCGGTGTTTCCAACCGTGCTTTTGATGGGAATGGTAATTACACCCTAGGCATTACGGATCAATCGATCTTTCCCGAGGTTGAATTGGATAAAATCAAAAGAAACATCGGTTTTGATATCACCATCGTAACCTCCTCTAAAAGCAATGACGAGGCCAAGGCACTTCTGACAGAGTTGGGCATGCCATTTGCCGGTCGTAATGCCAAAAAGATAGAAAAAGTTGAAAAAGAAGGGGTGTCGGAAGAATCCTCTCCTGTTTCAGAATCCGCTTCAGCCTAATTCCCATGAGTGCACTCACAGATCCCATAGCAGACCTGCTCACCCGAGTTCGTAACGCAGTCAGCGTTCAGAAAACGGAGTTCTTTGTACCCTATTCCAAAATTAAGAGCGATATCGTCGCCATCCTCAAGCGAGAGGGATACATCGAGGAGTATGAACTCGACCGGAGCGAGGTTCACCCCCGCATCAAGATTCGTCCGCGTTATGTGGGTAAAACATCCGCAATAGCCGGACTTCGCCGCATCAGCCGTCCCGGACTTCGACGTTATGTGGGGAGTGAAGACATTCCCCGCGTTCTGGGTGGTCTCGGTATCTCGATCCTTTCCACTTCACGAGGTGTCCTCTCTGGACACGATGCACGTAAACAAAAAGTCGGCGGGGAGCTTCTCGCCTACATCTGGTAACCAATCTGCCGCCATGTCACGAATCGGAAAAACTCCAATTTCTCTCCCTGATAAAGTCAAGGTCTCCGTTGCTTCCGGCAATGAGGTCACCGTTGAGGGACCCAAGGGCACGCTTAAGTGGGAACTACCCAAGGCGATTGCCATCGCTTCCGAAGGCGCCACACTCACGGTTACCCGCGCCAATGAGGAGCGATCCACCAGGGCGCTTCATGGCTTGAGTCGTGCGCTCATCAACAATATGGTGACCGGCGTATCCAAAGGATTCCGCAAGGATCTTGAGATTCAGGGAGTCGGTTTTAGGGCCGCCGTCAAAGGTGACAAGCTCGACCTATCCATTGGTTACTCGCACCCCATTCTTTTTCCGATCCCGTCGGAAATCAAGATTGCCGTCACTGATAATACAAAGATTTCCGTAGAAGGCATCGATAAACACCTCGTAGGTCAGGTCGCCGCCGATATTCGCGCATACTATCCTCCAGAGCCCTATAAGGGCAAGGGAATCCGCTACTCGGATGAGCAGGTTCGCCGCAAGGAAGGCAAAACAGTTCAATAAAAGAAGCACTCACATCCATGTCAGCCACCAATTCACGAAAACTACGCCATGTCCGCCTTCGCAAGAAGGTTTCCGGGACTTCGGAGCGCCCACGTCTTGCTGTCCATTTTTCGGGACAGCACATCACCGCCCAGGTAATCGACGATGTCTCAGGTGCCACCCTGGCCAGCGTCAACACCACGGAGGATTCCTTCCGCAAGGACGCAACAAGCCGAGCCAATGTGGCCACAGCCCTCAAAGTAGGCAAACTCATTGCCGAGCGCGGTCTGGCAAAGAATATCGCCAAGGTTGTCTTTGACCGCGGTGGTTTCATGTATCATGGCAAGATCAAGGCGTTGGCAGACGCCGCCCGAGAGGGAGGACTTCAGTTTTAATAATTTATGGACGAAAAACGCCCCAAACGCGGACCACGCCGTGACAAACCGGTTGACGAGACACCAAAGGACACGATCGAAAAGGTCGTTTTCATCAACCGATGCTCAAAAGTCGTCAAAGGTGGACGTCGTTTCAGCTTCAGCGCCCTGATCGTTACCGGCGACATGAAAGGTCGCGTCGGGATCGGATTCGGAAAAGCCAATGAAGTGAGTGAGGCGATCCGTAAAGGATCGGAAGCCGCTCGTAAGGCCATGGTGCCGGTCTCTCTTGCAGAGAACACGATTCCCCATGAGACTTTCGGTGAATTTGGCGGAGGGCGCGTTCTTCTTCGTCCGGCCTCTCCCGGAACCGGCGTCATCGCAGGTGGAGGAGTTAGGGCCGTCATTGAAGCAGCGGGAATTCGCGATGTGCTTGCCAAGTCTCTGGGATCAAGCAACCACTCGAATGTCGTGAAGGCAACGCTTGCAGCCCTGACAAGTCTCCGCCCCCGCAGCGAGATCATGAAGCTTCGCGGAAAGAAGTTCCATGACCGACAAAAGTCTGAGTCCAGCGCGGTGGAAACAATCGTAGCTTAACAATATTTTCTCATGACAACTATGCGACTTCATAATCTTGCCCCTCGTCCGGGGGCAAAGCACCGCCGTAAACGCCTTGGTATCGGCGAAAGCAGTGGCCATGGAAAGACATCCGGCCGCGGTCACAAAGGACAGCGGGCCCGTTCCGGAGGCAGTGTTCGCCTTGGATTTGAGGGCGGACAGATGCCCCTGATCCGGCGTCTTCCCAAGAGGGGATTCAACAACACGGATTTCAAACCCGTTTATGCGGTGATCAATCTTGATACCTTGGAGGAGCGTTTCGAAGCAGGTGCCAGAATCGATGAAAGGGCACTTCGGTCATTACGACTTGTCCATGGACGTAACGATGGAATCAAACTCCTTGCACGAGGAGTTGTGACCAAATCCTTCACGGTCGAGGTGGATAAAGCCAGTGAGGCAGCCCGCGAAAAGCTTGAAAAAGCCGGCGGAACGCTTGTGCTCAGGGAGCGTCAGAGCAAGGTTGCCCTCAAGTCAATGCTCAAGGATTCCCCTAAGTCTGTTTCCAAGGCTTCCTAGTCCATCCTTTCACTAAATAATTCCAAGGGGTCACTGGTATGATTTCGGCCTTTGCCAATATCTTCAAGATACCCGAGTTAAGAACAAGGGTTCTTTTTACTCTTGGAATGATCGTGATCATGCGCGTCGGCGCAGCGATCACCACTCCTGGTGTCAATGCTCAAGTTCTCCGTGAGTGGTTCCTGAACGTGGCCGATCATAGTTCCGGTGGAGGAGCTGCAGCCCTCTTCAATCTCTTCTCCGGCGGTGCATTAGGAAACTGTGCCATCTTTTCTCTTGGCATCATGCCCTACATCAGCGCATCCATCATGCTGCAGTTGTTGGGCGCTGTGATCCCTAAGTTGGGCCGTTTGGCAAGGGAAGATGGGGGTCGTCAGAAAATTGCCCAATACACCCGGTATACCACCATTGCTCTCTGCATTTTCCAGGGATGGCTGCTTGCCATCTCCTTTGAGAGCCCGCAGTCCAATCCCTTTCTCCCCGGAATCTCAGACACCATTGCCCGTCTCGGTATCCCTCTTGTCTCCGATCCAGGAATTCCCTTCAGACTGCTTACCGTATTGATCATGACTGCGGGCACTCTATTCCTGATGTGGATTGGAGATCAGATCACCGACAGGGGAATCGGTAACGGGATCTCTGTTATCATTACCATAGGAATCCTGGCGCAGTTGCCTGCCGGACTCGTGCAGGCTTGGCGCACTTTTGTCCCGACCGGAGGGGAGTCCTCCACGGTTAGCCCCGTTGTCCTTGTCATCCTGTGTGCATTCCTTTTCATCGTCATCGCGTCGGTGATCGCTGTCACACAGGCAACGAGGCGCATCAGCGTCCAATATGCAAAACGTGTTGTTGGCAGGAAGGTTTATGGCGGACAGACCCAGTACATGCCCCTGAAGGTGAATTATGCCGGTGTGATGCCGATCATCTTTGCCCAGGCAATTCTTCTTTTCCCGTCCACCATCCTCAACATGGCCTTTGGTAACAAGGGATGGGCTGTTGAATTGGCCAACCTTCTCACCAATGGCTGGCTGCACTACGTTCTCTATGCCCTTCTGATCTTTAGTTTCAGTTACTTCTGGGTGGCCACTCAGTTCCAGCCTGCCCAGATTGCGGACGACCTCAAGAAATACGGAGGCTTCATTCCCGGTGTACGTCCCGGAAAGCCGACAGCAGAATTTCTAGACTACACAATGGGTCGACTTACCTTTGCCGGCGCCGTTTTCCTAGTCATTATCGCCATTCTTCCACAGTTGTTGAGCCGTGCGCTTCAGGTTCCCTACATGGCCGCCCAGTTTTTCGGAGGCACCGGGCTTCTCATCATCGTGGGTGTTTGCCTCGATACGATGAGACAGGTCGAGACATTCCTGCTTCAACGACATTACGATGGTTTCCTCAGGAAGGGTAAGATCCGCGGACGTAGTGGTCCGCGCCCCACGTTGAGCGCATCGGCCATCAGCGATTCCACAATCGTGAAGATCATTGCCGCCATCGGCCTGTTTGTGATTGCGGGTCTGGCAGCCTACGTTAGCACTCACCGCTGACCTCAGTGAAAAAACGGATTGTCCTGTTGGGCCCACCGGCCTCGGGCAAAGGCACACAGGCTGACCGACTTTCCCTGGCCTACGGAGTGCCGCATGTTTCCACTGGGGCTCTGCTTCGTTCGGAATGCGAACGTGGAACTTCGCTTGGACTTGAAGCGGAGGAATGGACCGGAAAGGGATTGCTCGTGCCAGATGAACTTGCCGTTCGTATCATCACCGTGTGGATGGCGGAGCACGGACCCTCGTTTTTATTCGATGGATTTCCCAGGACTGTAGGGCAAGCCATCCATCTAGATGAAGCGTTGCAGTCAACGGGTGTCCCTCTGGATTTGATTTTTTTACTCGAACTTCCGGATGCCGAGATCCGCCGCCGGATCGAAGATCGTCTCTCCTGCCTCAAGTGCGGAGCGACTTTTGCGGCATCACTGCACGGTTTTTCCGACGGAGTTGCTTGTCCACGTTGCGGATCTCCCCTCGTTCGGCGAAACGATGACAACGCACTTGCCTTGGACCGTCGGTTGGAGGTCTATAAAACCCAGACAATGCCCGTGGTTTCCTACTACGGTAAAACCGCACCGAGCAAACTCTTTCGGATCGATGCGGCCAAGGGGACTGACGAGGTTTTTGATTCGATCGTCGGCATCCTGAACCGACACTAGAAGCTTTTAACAACTCATTTTTTCATGTCGCAGATTCCAATTAAAACTTCCGCTGAAATCGAAAAAATGCGTGCCTCGGGTCGCGCCGCAGCGACGATCCTTGCACGTCTTTCAGGCCTTGTTCAACCAGGTTTCACGACGGGTGAGATCGACGCCAAAGCGGCGGAATGGATGGCGGAGTTGGGTTGCCGTAGCGCCTTTCTGGGGTATCGGAATTTTCCCGGTCAGACCTGTCTCTCGGTGAACGAGGAGGTCGTTCACGGGATTGGCGGTTCCAGACGTCTTGAATATGGAGACATCATCAAGATTGATGTCGGCGTTGTGCTCAACGGATGGATTGGTGACACCGCCACTACCGTTTTTTGTGGAGTTGTCAATCCTGAAACTGAGAGGCTCTGCTTAGCCACCAAAAGAATATTGGACAGCGCCATACCCTATGCTGTCGCAGGAAGAAGATTGGGTGATCTTTCCCACCACATTGAGAGCGAGGCCCTTCGTGAGGGATTCAGCGTTGTCCGTGAATTCGTCGGGCACGGAGTCGGTCGGCGACTTCACGAAGAGCCGCAGATTCCCAACTACGGACGGCGCGGTTCCGGTCCGAAACTCAAGCCTGGAATGACACTTGCCATCGAGCCGATGATCAATCTCGGCGAGGAGGGGGTGCGCATCCTAGAAGACGGATGGACAGTGGTCACGTCCGACGGCAAGCCTTCGGCTCATTTTGAGCACACCGTTTTAATTACGGAAAATGAACCAGAGGTGTTGACATGTCTTCCCACATTAGTCTAAAACAAACGGCCCTAGTTGTAGAAAGATTGTCCATGGCCCGCTTCCGAGTGGAGTTGGCCGGCGGCAGAAGAATGATGGCTACGGTTTCCGGAAAGTTGCGTTTGAAATTCACACGCATTTCACTAGGAGACCAAGTAGTCCTCAACATTTCACCCTACGACCTGAATCAAGGAACAATCATCCAACGACTTCCCCAGTCTTCCATCACCACCCAATCAAACTGACACTTAGCAACGGCAACCGCCCAAGCTGATTCCCTCTCATGAAAGTCCGAGCCTCCGTAAAACGTCTTTGTGAAACATGCAAGATCGTGCGCCGCAACAATGTGGTGCGCGTAGTCTGCAAGAATCCCCGCCACAAGCAGCGCCAAGGCTAATCTTTCCAAGACAACCAACCCCAAAGAACCACGATCATGCCAAGACTCCTCGGCGTAGAAATTCCCGGCGACAAGCGTATCGAAGCCTCGCTTGTTTACATTTACGGAATCGGACCCAAGACATCCAAGCGTGTCCTTGAACAGGCCAACATCAATCCCGATACGCGAGCCAAAGAGCTTTCTCCCGAGCAGATCGGTTCGATTATTTCAGCCATCACGGCCAATAAGGTTGTCATTGAGGGCGATCTTCGCCGTGAAATCCAAGGCAATCTCAAACGCCTTCAGGCCATCAATTGCTATCGCGGTCTCCGCCATCGTCGCGGTCTCCCCGTTCGGGGTCAGAGAACCCAGACCAACGCCCGCACCCGCAAGGGACCACGCAAGACCGTTGGTGTCGTAAGAGCAAAAGATTAAGGCCAAGGCTTAATCATCATCTATTCAGCACCGAATCAAGTTCATGTCCGAAGAAACGCCCGTCACACCAGAGTCATCTGAAGTTCCAGCAGCAGTCGCTCCTGTCACCGAAGCTCCAGCAGAAACAGCAGCCCCAAAATCAGATAAGGTCGAAAAACCCAAGGCTGCCAAGAAGAGCAAGGAGAAAAAAGTCGAGGAGGCAACTCCTGCCGCTCCCATCAGCTTCAATCTTGATGATCCCATCGAGCCCCCCAAGATTGTCAAAGCCAAGGGAAGCAAGAATATCCTTCAGGGGATTGCGCATGTGCAATCCACCTTCAACAACACCATTGTCAGCATCACGGATCTTCGCGGTGCGGTGATCGGATGGTCCAGTGCTGGGAAAATGGGCTTCAAGGGATCGCGCAAAAGCACTGCCTACGCAGCCCAGATGGTTGCACAGGATGCATGCCGACAGGCTATGGGCCATGGCCTCAAGGAAGTTGAAGTCAGGGTCAAGGGTCCTGGATCCGGACGTGAATCCGCAGTGCGTGCCATGCAGGCGATCGGACTTGAAATATCTGTCATCCAAGACGTCACCCCAGTTCCCCATAACGGATGCCGCCCGCCCAAGCAGCGTCGTGTCTGATTCGAAGACATCCTAACAAACTTACCCAGCCCACAACTACAATGGCCCGTTACACAGGACCCAAAACCAAGGTAAGCCGCCGCTATGGCGTTCTGCTTTCCGGATCACCCCGAGCATTCGAACACAAACCCTATCCACCGGGAATGCACGGTCCGAAGGGATCGCGTCGCAAGATCTCCGAATACGGGACAGCACTTGCAGAAAAGCAGAAATTGCGTTTCCAGTATGGAGTCTTGGAGCGACAGTTCAGGCGTTATTTCGAGACGGCACTCAAGACTCGTGGAGTCACCGGTTTGATCCTTCTCCAATTGCTTGAGACAAGACTAGACAACGTGGTTTACAGGATGGGTTTTGCCAAGACCCGCTCCGCCTCGCGTCAAATGGTTGCTCATGGCCATATCAACCTCAACGGACGCAAGACCGATATTTCTTCCGCAACTCTCAAAGTTGGGGATGTCGTTTCCGTCCGGACAAAGGATGGTTCCAAGAGACTTGCCCAACGAGGTTTGGATCAGACACAAATTATTGAGCCACCAGATTGGCTTCTCGTTGATAAGGAAGCCCTGAGTGGTAAGGTAGTTCGCATACCGACCCGCGAGGAAATCAATCCCGTTGTGAACGAGCAATTGGTTGTCGAACTCTACTCCCGATGATTCTCGCTTCGGTAGTTACTGAATCATAACGGACAATAATTCAAAGTATAAGCCGCCCGGGTTTTGCCTGAGGCGGCTTTTTTGCGTTCTATGATCTACTAGTAGGATTGGTATTTTTAGTTACCCTGATAAAGTATTCCAAATGGGGGTCATGTTGTGATGCAGCAGCTTTTTATCAATGCACGCCTCATCATACCTAGTGAGGATGCGGGCTTGAGGGGCAGCCTCTTGGTTGAGAATGGGGTCATCAAGTCTGTGATCACGGAAGGAATGATCACCCCAAAGATCTCGCCCGAGGACGTGGACCTTGTGATCGATTGTGATGACGATTACATCTTTCCAGGATTGATCGATATCCATTGTCATGGAGCCATGGGTCGAGATGCCATGGAAGCGACTCCCGAGGCCTACGAGATCATCCTTCGTTACCATCTTTCGCAAGGAACAACGCTGGCGGTGCTTTCAACGGTGGCAGCCCCCCTTGATACAATGCTACGGGTATTGACCAGCGCAGAAGAATACAAGACGACCTCGGGGGGTGTTTTCCTTGCCGGCATTCATCTTGAAGGTCCCTACTTTGCAGTGACAAGGAGGGGAGCTCACCGGGAATCTTACTTGCGAGATCCCACGTCTGAGGAAACAAGGAGACTTCTCGATCATAAGAAGATCATCAGTAGAATGACCCTTGCCCCGGAAATACCCGGCACCGCCGAACTTATTTCGGAATTAATAATAAATGGAATCAGCGTGAGTGCAGGACATTCGGATGCCTCGGAGGCGGAATCCAACATGGGATTTGATCATGGAGTAACCCAAGTGACCCATCTCTACAATTGCATGTCGTCCCAGCAATCCCGATTCGGCAAGCGAACGGCGGGGTTGGCCGAGGCTGCCTTGACAAGGCCGGGAATCCTCTGCGAACTGATTGCTGACGGCGTGCATCTTCCGGCAACTCTGCTACGGCTTGCATGGATGGCAAAGGGGTGGAAGGAATTGATTCTGGTCTCAGATGCGACCGCCGGTGCGGGATTGGGGGAGGGGGCTCAATTTGAGTTGGGTGAAATTCCCTGCCAGATCCTCGATGGTGCCGCATGGACGGGAGAGGCGACGGAGAGGCGCCTAGCCGGGAGCACTGCTTCTCTTCTCAAGGGCGTGAGATTCATGGTTGAGGAGGTTGATATTCCCTTTTGGGAAGCCGTTTCCATGGCTTCACTGGTTCCTGCAAAGGCACTCGGTATCGAGCAGGATAGAGGCTCGATCGCTTTAGGAAAGCGGGCCGACTTGGTCAGGGTATCCCGGACCTGGCAGGTCCGGGATGTATGGTCAGCCGGCGCTCAAGTGGCCTGATTACGGAATCAAAAAACGGCGGGCAGGATTGCTTGCCCGGCACCCTTCTTCATGGGAAATATAAGCGATCGCAAGCCACCGTTACAGTTGGGAAGAAAAAGATAAAAGCCGTAAAAAACCTTGGTTTCGACGGCTCTGGTTTCTTGCGTCCCTGTTTGTCATCGCGATCTGTTGCCTTGCCGGTTTGGGGGTCTATGCATGGATCATATCTGAGTTTTCTGCCAAGGCCGGCTCCTTTGACCTTCAGAGAATGGAGAGGATGGAGTCCTCCAGTCTTATCTACGACCGCACAGGTCAGCAACTGGGCAAGATCTTCATTCAGAACAGGGTGCCCATCCCCTTCTCCAAAATCCCCCAAGACATGGTCAATGCGATTGTCGCCGAAGAGGACAACCGTTTTTTTGATCATCACGGCGTTGATTATTTTGGAATCCTCCGGGCGGCCATCAGCAACTATCGAAAGGGAAGAGTCAAGCAGGGTGCAAGCACGGTGACCCAGCAACTGGCCAGAAACTCCTTTGATATGAAGGAACGGACGTTTCGCCGTAAGATCCTGGAGATGATGGTTGCCAAAAGGATTGAGCAACACCTCACCAAGGAAAAAATCATGGAACTCTACCTGAACCGGGTCTATTTCGGGAGCGGTCTCTACGGGGTCGAGTCAGCTGCACGCGGATACTTTGGAAAGCCGGCAAATGAATTGACCGTGGGTGAATGCGCCATGCTTGCCGGTTTGCTCAAAAGCCCCAATGCCCTCTCACCATGGAACAATCCCAAGGGCGCCAGAAAGGTTCGTGACTTTGTTCTTGCACGTATGAGGGAGTTGCGTCTGATCAGCCGGGAGGATTACGAGCGTGCTGTCGAGTTGGAACTTACCGTGAGGAAACGGACAAACCCTAACAGAACCTCCTACGCTTTGGAGTTGGTCCGCCAGCAGGCCATTGCGGCGCTTGGTTACGATCGCGCCATGAACGATGGCGTTCGGATCGAGACCACTTTCGATGCCAGGTTGCAGCAGATGGCTGAAAAAACACTAAAATCCCACTTGGAGACGGTGGAAAAAACTCCGGGATACAAGCACACGACTTACGGCCAATACCGCCTCGCCAACCAATCCCTCGAGGATGCCGCCCAGCGTGGGGAACCGGTGACCCTGCCCTCACCAACGTATCTGCAAGGGGCGGTTCTGGTCGTTGACAATGCGACCGGTGGCATTCTGGCGTTGGCGGGTGGACGTGACTTCCTTCACAGCGAATACAACCGCGTTTTTCAGGCAAAACGCCCTGCCGGCACCGTATTCACGCCGATGCTTGCCGCGGCAGCGTATGCCAACGGGTTATTTCCGGGTGCACCTGTCGATGATTCCTGTATCGATAACCGTTTTGTCATGATTGGAGGGGAGAACGGCATCCTCGGCGAATGGGGAGTGGAGCGTCCTGACAATGAGTATGAGGGCCCCATGCCCTCCCATGAGGGCGTGGCACGGGGGAAAAATGCAGCAGTTGTTAGGTTGGGATTCATGACAGGTCTCGATGCGTTGCGTAAATTCTGCGGGGATGCTGGCATCCGTTCCCCGGTCCGCGATGTCGCCAATTCCTATCTCGGATCCAGTGAAATGACCCTAGACGAGTTGACGCTGGCCTACACCGTTTTTCCCGGCGAAGGGAGCAGACCTGCCCGACTTGTCACGATCACCCGGATCACCGATCAGCAGGGAAACGTCCTGTATGAAAATCCATCCACCCGGATCAAAGTCATTCCCTCGGAGGGCGCTTTCCAGGTGCACTCGATTCTTCAGGATGCCCTGTTCAAGACATATGCCCCCGAGGCGGCCGCCTTGGGAATTAATGCCGACCAAAAATTGGCGGGTAAATCCGGAACGTCGTATGATTTTACGGACACTTGGTTTATCGGATACTCTAGTGCCGTGACTTGCGGTGTCTGGGTCGGATTTGACAAGCCCTCGAAGATCTATCGCGGGGCATTTGGCAAGGATCTTGCCCTGCCCATCTGGGCGCGTGTCATGAACACCTCCCTCCAGATCTTCCCCGGTCGCCCTCTCGCCCCCCCCCAAGGACTTAAGAAGATTGAAATCTGCCGTCGCTCAGGTTTGCTTCCAACACAGGGATGCCGTGCTGATGAAACGCAGATCGTGACGGAATATGCCACAACCGCAGAGGTTCCGGCACAAGTCTGCGATTTGCACGGGGGTGGCCTGCGCAGCTACAACAAAGAGGCTGAACAAGAGGAGTGGCCTCGTGCGGCTGCGGCTGTCGACCTGACACTTGTTCATCCCGTGACGATCGCCGCTCCCACATTGCTTGCGCAGAATGATCTCTACCACTCTGTGAATCCTGTGGGAAACAGTGGCATGGACACGGGTGAGGGGGTCAAGGTCGCCAGAGCCACCTCTCCGGATGGAAAAGATCCGGGTGTCCAAGAGATGCAAGCGAATACCCCTACGAACGGGCCTGCGGATGAAAAAATGGTGCGTCGTGCCGAACCGGTCCGTCCCTTGGATCAGCCCAATGCTTCACCCATTCTTAAACTTCCAGCCCCGAAGCCCGCGGAATTCTGATGCTTTGAGAGAACGGGGATTGGGATGCTTGTTGAGGTATCTGCTAGCATTCCGCTACTACCAAAGCTCACTCACCGCTAGAACGGCTCGGCTGTACAACGGATGGCGTCCACCTCTGGCGAGTTCGGCAAGCAGGATCTCGCGGGTTTCCTCACGCGCTGCCCTGACCATTCTCACAGTAGGAACCGAACCAGTGCTTTTGACGATGGTCCTGTAGAGATCTGATTCCTGTTCACGGATAAGCTCGAAGGATGAATTATCAGAACCAAGGAGCATTCGGGAGATGCTTGCCCCCACTTTTTCCGTGAGAGTCACCTGAATCTTTTCACTCTTTGGATCAGAGAAAATAGGATTTGGGGAGATCTCCTTAAGCACCCACCCCAACCGGTCGGCAATCCAGCCGACAAGCAGGAGTGCTGTGCTCCTGGATCCCGGTGCATGATCGATTTGGAGAGATTTCAGCAGTTGGAGTTCCGGGAGGGTGCCCGGATTGTCAAACATGCCGGCAAGGGCCTGTCGGACTGGGAGCGATCTTGCCCAGTTGAGATCGCAAAGAACGAGCTTGGTTTCTACCAGATTGGCGATCCTCGTGATGAACTCAAACTGTTGTTTCGGTTTTTTCCAGTGACGGCTGTCGAAGAGAAGTCGATCCACCCACTGCCAGAGGTTGCTTTCGACGGGTGGGTGAAAATCCGCCTGCCACCAGAGAGCCAGCGGCAGATCTGAGTCAAGATGGGAAAAAACAACGCTTTGCAACGAGCGAGCCGCCTCGCCACCAAGTTGGAAGGAAATCTGTTCGCTGCAGACAGATCCTCCCTTGGAACCCCGTAGGTAGCAATGCATGCTGATCCAAGCCTCGGCCCTGCTTCCCTGTTCGTTCGGATCCGCCTGAATGAGAATCGCCCGCATCGCATGCTCGCCGGCTATTTCCCGGATGATGGACGAGTTTGCCTCCAGCGAACCGGGCTTTTCATTGTAGATGGCAAGATTGATAAGCGAGGCGCGAGTCTTGGAAGTACCACTCTCTTCCCAAACCCGTCCAAGCTCCATCTCAATGGATCCGATCGGAACGGGTAGGCCGGGTGAAAAGCTCACATCCTCCTCCATGTGACCTCGTGACGTGCCGCTAGTTCCGTTGCCTCGGTCGGACCCCAGGATCCCGCGGCATGGAATGCCAGATCGTCGGAGCGTGTTTTCCATGCCTCCTCGATTCCATCGACAAAAGCCCACGCCTCCTCCACCTCATCACATCGCGCAAAAAGGGTGGCATCACCGGACATGGCGTCCAGAAGAAGTCGCTCATAGGCCTCGGGGGTTGCCTTTCCGAACGATGTCCCGTAATGGAAGTCCATTTTAACAGGCTCAATCCTCAGGCTTGAGCCCGGCATCTTGGCGCTCATCCTGAGCGAGACCCCCTCATCAGGTTGGATGCGGATGACCAGCACATTCTCATCAAGGTTCTGGGCCGATTGGTTGAAGAGAACCCTTGGAACCCCTTTGAAGGTCACGGCAATTTCCGTGCCCCCCTTGGGCATTCTTTTCGCGGTTCGAATGAAAAAGGGAACCCCGGCCCACCGCCAGTTGTCGATATTCAACTGCAAGGCGACATAGGTTTCTGTCGTGGAATCCATAGAGACTCCCTGTTCATTCCTGTAGGCATTCACGGGCTGGCCATTGATGAGCCCCTCCGTATACTGAGCCCTGACGACATGACGGAAGACATCATCGCCGCGTAACGGGCGCAGGGAACGGAGGACCTTAACCTTTTCATCCCGGATTGCATCGGCCCCCAGACTGGTGGGAGGCTCCATGGCCATCAAGGTCAGCAATTGGAGCAGGTGATTCTGAACCATGTCGCGCATCGCTCCCGATGTTTCATAATAGCCCGCGCGCCCCTCGACACCCAGTGGCTCAGCGGCGGTGATTTGAACATGGCTGATGTGACTGGAGTTCCAAAGCGACTCAAAGATGGAGTTCGCAAACCTTAGAACCATGATGTTCTGGGCAGTTTCCTTGCCGAGGAAGTGATCGATCCGGAAGGTTTCCTTCTCCGGGAAGACATCATTGACTAGACCATTCAGCTCCCTTGCCGTGGAGAGGTCCATTCCGAAGGGTTTCTCCACAATGATGCGAGACCAACTTCCTTCGCTGGGTTTGTTCAATCCGCTGTTTCTGAGATGCCCGAGAATGATCGGAAACTGATCAGGAGCAACAGCCAGATAAAAAAGCCGATTTCCGCAGGTGCCTTTTGCAATATCATGTTCACGCATTTCGGCAGCTAAGTCGGAATATCCCCTTGAATCGTCAAAGGCGCTTTGATTGTAGAAAATCGAGGCTGCAAAATTATTCCACAATTCATCGTTGACCGGAGTTCGTGAGAATTTCCGGGTTGATTCCTCCAATTCCTTGCGGAACTGATCCGTTGTTTTTTCACGGCGTGCAAATCCCCTGATGATCAGGGAGGGTGGAAGAGCTCCCTCTGCGGCAAGGTTATACAAGGCAGGTATGAGTTTTCGGTGTGTCAGATCTCCCGTAGCGCCGAAGATGACCAGCGTGCAGGTTTCGGGGGTCAAACGATTGGCGATACCCTCTCGGAGAGGGTTCATAGTGAGGATATCATCCGGATTCATGCGAAAAGTTTTGAATTGTTAATCGTTGCCAGGGCTTCTCATGGCGATGATCTAAGAAAGGGAATCCCGTTGGCTTGAAATGGTAAAACGGTTTCCGGAGCCTTGTGATTGGTTCAGGGAAGTGGGAAGCGGGCTGTGAAAGCCGTGACTTCGTGACGCAGTGCGAGAAGGGCCGATTCATCATTTCTTGCAAGGAGCCCCGCATCGATGAAGTCGGCAACCTGCATCATCTCTTCCTCACAAAGTCCGCGTGTTGTCATGGCGGGGGTCCCCAGCCGGATTCCTCCCGTCTTGCTGATCGGTTCGGTGTCAAAAGGTATTGCGTTTTTGTTCACCGTGATGGCGGCCTTGTCCAGAGCCTCCTGCGCCTCGATCCCGGTAATGCCCGCTGGGCGGAGGTCTACCAACAGAACGTGATTATCGGTTCCTCCGGAGCTGATGGTGTATCCCAAAAAAGAGAGCCTTGCAGCAAGAGCCTTGGCATTTTTCACGATCTGTTCCGCATAATCCTTGAAGCTTGGCTGCAGGGCCTCATGGAAGCAGACAGCCTTTGCAGCGATGACCTGCATGAGAGGACCGCCCTGAACACCGGGGAAGACCTGGGCATCGATTTTTTTGGCGTATTGCTCTCTGCACAGGATAAGTCCTGAACGGGGTCCTCGCAGACTCTTGTGCGTGGTTGTGGTGACGAAATCCGCAAAGGGAACGGGATTGGGATGGGTTCCACCGGCAACGAGTCCCGCAATATGTGCCATGTCGACAAAGAGATAAGCACCCACCGAATCGGCAATTTCCCTCAGGCGCTTGAAATCAATGATCCTCGGATAGGCCGAGGCCCCGGCGGTGATCATTTTTGGCCGCACCTTTTCTGCCTGAGTGGCCAGGGCATCGTAGTCGATGCATCCATCGGATTGGGCCACCCCGTAATGGGTGACCTCATACAATTTTCCGGAGAAATTGGCCTTGTGCCCGTGGGTCAGATGTCCTCCGTGGGCCAGATCCATCGTGAGAATACTGTCTCCCGGCTTAAGAACACTGAAATAAACAGCCATGTTTGCCTGACTTCCGCTGTGGGGCTGGACATTTGCGTGTTCAGCACCAAAAAGTTTTTTTGCCCTCTCGATGGCCAGGGACTCGACAACATCGACATGCTCGCACCCACCATACCAGCGTCTTCCTGGATACCCCTCGGCATACTTATTGGTTAGGCAGGATCCTTGGGCTTCCATCACGGCCCGGCTCGTGAAATTTTCCGAAGCGATGAGTTCGATGTGTTCGAGTTGGCGATGATATTCGGCGGCTATTGCTTCGGCTATCTGGGGATCCGTTACGGCTAGGGATGAGGAAAGCGGGGATGTTTTGCTAGGGTCGTTTGTCATGGTGATTGTTGATTGATCCACAAAATGGATGATTTGAGCGAGCGCGCTTTTGATGATATCTCGGCATCGCCTGTAAGTCGCGGGTCCCTGGCCCATGGGATCCGGAACATCTCCCTGAATCTTGGTGAACTCTCCCAATAGGCGCACTTTGTTCGAGTGGGAAGGAAAGAGAAGATCGATGAGGCGTTGGTGATTGCGGGTCATCGTGAAGACATGAGTGCAGCCCTCAAGGAGTGAATCGGAGAGTTCCTGACTCTTGAAAGAGTTCAGGGGAATGCCCATCTCTGACAACGCCTCCGTCGCCAGATGGCTGGCAGGAGTTCCTTTACTGGCACTCACTCCTGCGGAAGCAACCTCCACGTCCTTCCTTCTCTTCACCAGATCACGCATCATCGCCTCAGCCATCGGACTGCGGCAGGTATTGCCAGTGCAGACAAAAAGGATTTTTTTCATGGGTTGTGTGAAGCAAGGCGAACTCTTGCCTTGATTTTCTAAAAAGTAAGGCCCTGAAAAATTGAAGTCAATCCGCTCCTGATGCGATGTGAAAAATGGATTTAAAAAACTGTAAAATCGCACCAAAACCCATTTGCAATTGCCCTGAAAAATTGGCGTAACGTTTTTTAGTGACATCCGTTATGCAGTTGTGATAATTTTCAATATTGATATTTATGCAACGTAAAAGTGCTTTTTCCCGTAGGCTCCCCGATCTAGTCACCGAGGAGATTGTTTCGGTTCTTATCGAAAATAGAAAGAAGCCCCCGCTCGCTTGGGGAGTCATCTTCGAGTTGATGCATGCCAGACTGAAAAAAAGGAATGCAGCAAGTGGCGGTGAGGAAATGCTCAGACTCCGAGGCTATGAGAAGCTCAAGAATCTCGTTGATCAGAACATGGTCGAGAAGTTGGGAGGCAAGATTCCAGGACAGGCTAAATTCCGGGCAAAATCAACCATAGAGAACGCCTTGGTCACGATTGAACCCGCCCCCGCTGGTGTAAACCCTGATACACTCAATAGTGAAAAGCCTGCTGTGAAAAAATCTCCCGTAAAAGCGCCAGCAAAGGTCCCTGCAAAAGCCGTAATTTCCAAGACAACACCGTCCAAGCCTCTTAAAAAAGCTGCCAGTTCTGCAGCTAAACCGGCGAAAAAAGTTCTGAAGGTTGCGAAAGTCAATGTGAAGGTGGCCTCCAAGGTCGCTCAGAAAAAGACCTCTCCTAAGCCCAAGAAGTAGCCAAAGAAGTCCCTGTAATAAAAATCCCGTTGGAAAAATAACGGTTTTTTTTCCGAAATTTTTTTGTTAGCTCATTTTTATGGAACCCGCAGGCAATTACACATCTTTACTGATTCATATCGTCGCATCCGTTGGGTTTGCCCTGACGACTTGGGTTGGAAGCCTTCTGTTGGGAAGGATCGGAAGGCGCACGGGAGCCAAGGATGTGGCTTATGAGTGCGGAATGTTGCCCGTAGCAGGTACCCAACCACGCTTTAGTGTCAAGTTCTACCTCGTGGCGATGCTCTTTATCCTTTTTGATATTGAAATCGTCTTTCTCTACCCTTGGGCCGTTGTGTACAGGGAGTTTCTTGTTCAATACGGGATCAGCATCCTTTGGACGCTGGTCACTTTCACGGCGATTCTTCTGGTGGGATACATCTATGCCATCAAGAAGGG
>CAIKFI010000152.1 GCA_903826635.1 uncultured Spartobacteria bacterium
CACAAAGCCCTCCAATATGTCTACATTCAAATCAAAATAGCTCTAGAACCGCATAGGCCTCCGTCTCCACAATCCTCCCGTGGACACGTCCCAACCCGATGGTGCATCCGATCAACTCACGAGCACACGTTACCGGATCCGTCCGGAAAAATTCCCGATTCAGATCAAGCGCTTTCACGACATCATTAAAGACCGGAGGGATGATCCAGAAAACTCCACGGGAGCCCCGTTTTTTCCGACAGGTGCGAGGCAAGAGCCTTTACACCGAAGACTTCCGTGGCGTAATGGCCGCCATAAAAAAGATTGATGCCAAGTTCCTCAGCTGCCGTATAACTCCAGTGCGGCCCCTCCCCTGTTACGAAGGCATCCGCCTTTAGTCCCGCCGCCTGGGCAACTTCCCCCCCGGCTCCACCGGTCACGACCAGCACCGAACGGATCATTTCAGGGCCTCCCGGGGCTAGGTGGATAGGCTCCCCGATGCATTCGCGAAGGAGGGCTATGAATTTCTCCCGTTTCATCGGCTTGACCTTTCCCATCACCCCGATGGACTGTCCCTTGATTTCAAGTGCCGGCTTGATATCAGACAAAGCCAGGGCCTTGGCAAGCAGCACATTGTTACCAAGCGAGGGATGCAGGTCGAGGGGCAGATGGGAACTGTAGAGCGCCAGATCGCCATCCAGAGCGGCCTTAAGCTTCCGGTAAAAACTCCCCGTGATTGGCTGAGCCCCGCTCCAAAAAAGTCCGTGGTGAACAATGAGAAGGGTTCCCGGTTGCTTGGATGCTTCAAGAAGGACTGCCTCACAGGCATCAACGGCAGCAACAATACGCGTGATGCCCCCTTGATTCTCGATCTGGAGGCCGTTCAGCGCACCGGGATAGTCGGCGATTTCAGACGTGCGCAATAGGCGATCAAGCAGTGTCACTATATGATCCAGTCGTTTGGAGGGTGTTTTCATGAGGAAAGTATTTTTAACATTTCTTACAAAATAAGTTTTTCCCCGGCTCCGCCTCAGGTAGCAAGGTTAGATGTTACGTACAGGAATCGTCGGTCTCCCCAACGTGGGAAAATCCACCCTCTTCAACGCCCTCACCCGAAGCCGCAAGGCGGAGGCGGCAAACTTCCCATTCTGCACCATTGAACCGAACATCGGCGTCGTGAATGTTCCGGACTCCCGGCTTGAGCGCCTGAGGGAGCTTGCCGGATCAGAGAAGGTCATTCCGGCTGCCATCGAGGTCGTTGATATCGCCGGTCTTGTGAAGGGCGCCAGCGAGGGAGAAGGCCTTGGTAATAAATTCCTCGCCCACATCCGCGAAGTGGATGCCATCGTGCAGGTGGTCCGTTGCTTCGAGAACGAGGACATCCATCATGTGGCGGGATCGATCGACCCCGTCCGTGACATTGAGATTATCACGACCGAGCTTGTCCTTGCTGACATGGCCACCGTCCAGAAACGGATTGAGCGACAGACCAAGGCGGCCCGCACCGGTGACAAGGTTGCCAAGGCGGAAATTGAACTTGGTGAAAAGTTGCTCCCGCATCTCAACGAGGGGAAGCCTGCAACGACGGCCACACTTACCGACGATGAGAAAAAACTGATGTCCGGATTTTTTCTTTTGAGCGCAAAGCCGGTGCTCTTCGCAACCAATGTCCGCGAGGAGGATCTCGCGCCGCTTGAGCTGGGTGATTTCTCCACCAATCCACACGTGAAGGCTGTTGTTGACTACGCGGCGACCCATCACGGCACGGGCACCGTCGTCGTCAGTGCCCAGATCGAGAGCGAACTCTCAGAACTACCGCCCGAAGAGGCCAAGGAATATCTCGAGGGCTTGGGCGTCTCAGACAGCGGCGTTGGAAAACTGATCCGTGGAGCCTACGCCTTGCTTGGACTGCGAACCTATTTCACCTACGGTCCCAAGGAAACCCGTGCCTGGACAATCAGGGCTGGTGACAAGGCCCCTGCTGCAGCCGGGGTGATCCACAGTGACTTCGAACGCGGCTTCATTGCCGCCGAGACGATGTCCTTTAATGACCTCGATTCCCTTGGATCTGCGGCAAAGTGCCGTGAGGCTGGCAAGCTTCGCATTGAAGGAAAGGAATACGAGGTGAAGGATGGCGACGTGATGGAGTTCCGCTTCAACGTTTAGCCAAAGAGTGAAGCGGTTTAGGCTGTCCCCTTTAAGGTTAGAACAAACCCGAGATCTCCATCCCGTCTTCTTTAGGTCCCAGACTTCATTTTTTTCATGATTTCCGATCCCCGCGAGGCGTTTCTTGCTCCCTATGCCCAGATGGCTTCGGAAAGCATCGGGCGTCTTTGGTCGGAACCTGAACATCCCTTCAGATCCCCCTACCAACGCGACCGCGACCGCATCGTCCATGGCACCTCTTTTCGTAGACTCGACGGAAAGACCCAGGTTTTTCTAAGTGGCAAAGGGGACCACTACCGCACACGACTGACACACACCATAGAAGTTGCTTCGGTCAGTCGCACGGTAGCAAGAGCTCTTGACCTTAATGAGGATCTCGCTGAGGCAATCGCTCTTGCCCACGATTTAGGACACCCACCCTTCGGCCATGCCGGAGAGGAGACACTCAACCGCCTGATGAAAGACCAAGGTGGTTTTGATCACAACGAGCAGAGCCTCCGGGTTGTCGAGACACTTGAGGAAAGCTATCCCCAACATGTAGGTCTTAATCTCTCCCACGAGGTTCTTGAAGGATTAAAAAAACATCACCGGGAGCTCTGCAACCCAGATGGCATGCGTTATCCCTCCCCGTCTTTGGAGGCTCAGGTTGCCAATATTGCTGATGAGATCGCCTACTACAGCCATGATCTTGAGGACGGGCTCTCTTCCGGTCTTCTCTCCCAAGAGGACCTCATGGGATTGGAACTTTGGCGCGAGGCCGACGAGAAGGCACGAACGGAATCCTCCGGAACGCTTACCCATGCCGGACCCCGCACCTATCGAAAATTCGTCCTCCGATGCCTGATTAACCGGGAGGTGGAGGATCTTGTCTCCACCAGTCGATCAGCCATCGATCGTTCAGGCATTCAAAACGTGATGGATGTTCGCAAACACTCCGGACGCCTGATCAGTTACTCGGCCGAACTGAAATCCCGGAATGCAGCGTTGCGACGTCATCTCTACGAAAGGTTCTACCGCCATCCGGAAGTCCATGATACGAATGAAAACGCTTGCCGGCAGATGGAGACCGTCTTTGCTGATCTCATGAACCATCCTGAAAAACTCGGCGAACGCACACTGAGCAGGCGCAATAGCGATGGTCTTGCGCGAGTTGTTTCCGATTATGTTGCAGGAATGACCGATTCGTTTCTACGCAGCAGATTCAAGAATCTTGAGTGACGTTTCCCGGACATGCCGAGAAACGTCCCAGCCACACTCCTTTTCAGCTTTCAGGTTACAGCCTTCAGCTTTTATAATGTATTTTTCCCATGGCTACCGAATCTCACCATCACACGATTGACGTCCCCTACCTAGCTCGTCTTGCACGCTTGGAAGTGAC
>CAIKFI010000153.1 GCA_903826635.1 uncultured Spartobacteria bacterium
ACCACGGAGCGACCCTCAAGGAGTGCTGGAACGGCTTGGGCTTGGATCTCCGTGGGGGTGGTCAGATTCTTCTCCGCAAGCGTCTCCTGAAGGGTGGAAAGCAGGGCGAGTTCGGCAAAGGAATTCATGGTCAGCGGAAATCTTAGCTCATTTCCCGCAAGATGGCAGTCAATACGTGCCCCAATTAAGGGCTTGGAGGTTTTCCCATGATTTCAGGCCCTTCGCGCAAAAGCTGGATGGGGAGGGATTATCCTTGGCTGGGGCCAAGGCTCTGCAATGTGGCTACGCAGATGTCGTTTGCCGCTAAGCGCGGCATGGCAGTCGAACTCGGGTTCTCATCTCTCCCCAGTAAATGTTAAGGAGCTCTTGGAGCAAAACCGGATGGGGAGGGATTCGAACCCTCGTTACCGATAAAGGTAAACACGCTTTCCAAGCGTGCGCGATCGACCACTCTGCCACCCATCCTAGGAAGGGGTAAAGACTAGGCTGGAACGATGCTGGATGCAAGCCATGAGGCAGAAAAGGGTTTCTTTCCATCCCTTGAGAGGTCCAAAAAGTGGTGTGGACATTGTCTGCGGTGGGCAATTGGTGAATTTTGTTCATTCCTTGGGGCTTCTTCCTTGCCCAGTGCCGACCCCATGTTCATAAAAGGAATCTCTTTTCCAATCCGGGAAAGCCTTTCTCCAACCTACCGATGAGCGCCACCGCCACCACTGAAGAACCAAAGGTCGAAACTGCCATCCCGATGATCAACGTCCAGGTCGATGGGGTGTGGAAACAGTTTCCCAAAGGCACACGTCTGATCGAGGCCTGCATGAAGAGTGGAAGCTACGTTCCCCACTACTGCTACCACCCGGCCCTCAGCTCACCGGGCAACTGCCGCATGTGTCTGATCGAGATGGGCACACCGAAGATGGGCCCCGATCGCAAGCCCGAGATCGGTGCCGACGGTCATCCCGTCATTAACTGGAGCCCGAAGCCCGCCATCTCCTGCGCCATCGAGGTCTCCGAGGGCCTCGGCGTCCGCACCACCTCCCCGCTGGTCGAGGATTGCCGCAAAGGTGTGATGGAGTTCCTCCTGATCAACCATCCTCTGGACTGCCCGATTTGTGACAAAGCCGGCGAGTGCCGTCTTCAGGAGTTTTCGGTCGAGTATGGTCACGATCACTCCCGCTTCGAAGATCCCAAGGTCAAGAAGCCGAAGCATGTCGATATCGGTGAGCGGATCGTCCTCGACGACGAGCGCTGCATTCTCTGCTCCCGCTGCATCCGCTTCATGGACGAGGTGGCCAAGGATGATTGTCTAGGCTTCGTCGATCGCGGTGGACACACCCATCTCACGGTCCACCCCGGCAAGCGCCTCGACAGCAACTACTCGCTCAACACCGTCGACATCTGCCCGGTCGGCGCGCTGACTTCCAAGGACTTCCGCTTCAAGATGCGCGTCTGGTTCCTCAAGGAGACCAAGACCATCGACACCAGCTGCGGGATCGGCAGCAACATCCTTATCGGCAGCCGTGAGAACAAGATCCACCGGATCACGCCACGCGAGAACGAGGCAGTAAACGCCTTCTGGATGCCTGACTCCCACCGCCTCAACTTCACCTATATCCACCGTGAGGATCGTCTCAAGGAGCCCTTGGTCGGTGGTGCATCGGCGAAATGGAAAGAGGCCGTCGCATCGGCAGCAGAATCCCTCAAAGCCCATGCCGGATCCTCCACGGCGATCGTGGCCTCGGGTCGCATGACCAACGAGGAGCTTTTCCTTGCCAGCCGCCTTGCCAAAACCCTTGGAACCGAGCTCATCGACATCCGCCCTCGTGCCCAAA